>NZ_JBHZGL010000003.1:0-334071 GCF_051900415.1 Frateuria sp. GZRR35 | reverse complement strand
GCGGTGGGCACGGTGGGCGCGCGGGGGGTGTGGGCGGTCGCGCACAGGGTGCGCTCCTACAGTGGCCCCTTCGACACTCGAGGCTGGCCTTGTACCCCTCACTCCAGCCCTCTCCCTCAAGCGGAGAGAGGGCCATTGCGCGCTACGGGTTCGCTGCAACGCGCTTGAGTTCCGACTGCGGCCGCGCCACCGCGTACATCTCCCATGCCATCTGCTTGAGCAGGCCCTGGCGGTCCTTGCCCTGCACGTACAGGTCCATGTGGGTGCGGCCGGGCAGGAAGTGAAACTCGGACCTGGCCCCTAGGCCATCGAGCACGGCCTTGAGCTTGTGCGCGGCACCGTCGAGATAGAACGTGTCCGCGGTACCGACGGTAAGGTGGATCTTACCGTCCAGGTCGGGCTTGAGTTCCGGCCAGTGCGCCTTCAGGCGGCGGGCGATGTCGTAGTGCTCGCCCCAATAGGCGACCACCGCCGGATCGACCGCACCCGTGTCCCGGTCGAACATCGGCACGGGCCGCCCGTCCGCGCCACGCGGCGAGAAGACCCATTCGAACGACGCCATCTGCCCGCCGTAGGGTCCGAGCACGCGCTCCAGCCGGGCGAAGGTCTCGTAGGTGGCCAGCACCTTGCCCTTGTCGCGCACCAGCGGATACGGCGCGCCGTCGGCGCGGTGGTAGACGTTGGCGTGCGGGGCGTACAGGTCGACGCCGGTAAAGTCGTGGAAGTCGCTCGGGTCGGGCGAGGTCGACCAGGTGCCGCCAAATACCTTCGGGTACCGCGTCTGCAGCCACAGCGTCGCCCAGCCACCCGAAGAGTGGCCGGTGAGGAAGCGGCCCGAGGGACGCGCATCCATGCGGTACTTGCCCTCCAGCGCCGGGATCAGCTCGGTGGTGAGCGCCTGCCCCCAGGGGCCGTTGTTCACCGAGTCGGCGAACTCGTGGGTGCCGGTGGGGCTGGATTCGTCGAGCACCACCCAGATCATCGGCGGCAGCTGCTTCTCGGCCGTCGCACCGAACACCATCGCCGCGGTGCCCGCCTGCGTGTGCAGGTCGCCGCCGTAGCCATGGGTCTGGAACACGGTCGGGTACGTGGTTTTGGCCGAAGCGTCGTAGCCCGGCGGCAGCACGACCCAGCCACGCATGTGGATCGGCCGCCCCCAGAAGCCGCTGAGCGCGGGGCTGACGAAGTCGATCGGCTGCACCTGCTTGCGCGCCTGAGCCAGGTATTTCCTGGTCGTGTCGCTCAGGTAGCGCTCGGGCAGATCCCACAGCGCGGGCGTGGGCAGCGTTTCGGTCAAGGCCAGCGTGGGGGCGGCGGCGCTGGGCAGATGCACCTCGACCACCGGGCTCACCAGGTCGCCACCGTTGCGCCCGTGGTAGTTGTAGTCGTGCTGGGTGTCCAGCACGGCCTGCACCAGATAGTCGCCCGGCGGCAGCTTCGAGAAGGCCGAAGGAAAGGCCTGGTCGTCGGCATCCAGCAGCACCCCATCCCCGGGCGCCAGGCGCTCGACCTCGCGGGCGGCCACCGCGGTGTCCCTTGGCGCGAACGGGCTGCTCTCCACCTCGGTGACCTTGCCATCCTTGGTGGCAGCCCGGGCGGTTTTCGCTTCAGCGGCGAACAACAGCAACCGCCCGGCCGTCGGCTTGTCCGCCGACGTGGGCAGGTTGACCTGGAAGAATTGATGCGTTGCCGGCGCCGCCTCGCGGGCGCAGGCGCCGGTGACCAACAGGCCGGTGAACAGCAGCGCCAGTGCGCCGCGAACGGGGTTCAACATGGCAAAGGCTCCTGAGGTGAGACCTCTTGTAGGAGCGCCCTTGGGCGCGACTGCCATGCTTGGCTACGCCGTGATGATCAGCATCCGGTCGCGCCCAAGGCCGCTCCTACAAAACCGGTCAGTGATTCAAAAAAGGGCCGTTCGCCCGGCCCCTTAAGGTTCAATCGTCCGACGCCTCACCGCCCTTCTCCACCGGCGCCAGGCGCAGATCCTGGAAGTCGAAGCTGAAGTCGGTCAGCGGCGAGATCGGCTCCATGCGCGCCTCGCGCACGTGGCCATCCTCATCCAGCGCGAAGGTGACGAAGGCATCGGCGTTGAGCGTGCGGTCGTCCCAGCGCACGGTGAAGGTGTCGTGCTGCCAGGGTGTCATGGTGCCGACGAGCTGCGGCGTATGGCTGAAGCGCATGCGCAGCTTGCCGCCTTCGCGGCTGACGACGACGTCGCCGTACCACGGATCGCGGTAGGTGCCCGCGTAACCGGCCAGTGGCAGCGAAGGCTTGCTGTCCTTGTCACGCGCGGCCTCGTGCTTGGCCATGCTGTCGTCGGCCTTGGCCTGCGCCTTCTTCACCGCCTTGTCGTACACGGCGACCCAGTCGGTCTTCTTGCCCGGGTTGAGGTAGGCATCGAGCACGCGGTAGGTGACCGCGTTGAAGGCGGCGCCGGACTCGGCGTTGGTCAATACCACCACGCCGAGCTTGAGTTCAGGCACCAGCGTGACGCGCGAGACCATGCCCGGCCAGCCGCCGGTGTGCCACACCAGCTTCCTGCCCTGGTAGTCGGACAGGAACCAGCTCTCGCCGTAACCGAAGAAGTCGGGCGTGAGCGAGGCCAGCTCGGGGACCTGCGCCTTGTGGATCTCGATGGGCGTGAGCATCGACCACATCTGGTGCTGGCTGTCCTCGGAGAACAGGCGCTTCGGCTTGCCGTCGGCGCCGGTGGTCGGCAACGCGCCGCCGGCCAGCTGCACGTTCATCCACTTGGCCAGATCGTGCACGCTCGAGTAGATGCCGCCGGCACCCGGGTCGTTGAGCCAGGCCATGGGGGGCACGGGCTTGAGGTCCTTGAAGTCGGCCTTGGCGTGGCCAGTGGCGACATCCATCCCGCTCTTGAGGTAGGTCTTGTCGATCAGCGACTCGTCCATACCCACCGGCTTGAAGATGTGCTCGCGCACGTAGTCGGCGTAGCTCTGGCCGGAGGCCTGCTCGATCACCAGCGTGGCCACCGCAAACAGGATGTTGTCGTAGGCATAGCCGGCGCGGAAGCTGTTCTTGATCGGCACCTTGGCCAGGCGTTCGACGACATCCCTGGTGGTGTAGTCGGTCGGCGGCCAGTACAGCAGGTCGCCCGCGCCCAGCGACAGGCCGCTGCGGTGCGCCAGCAGGTCACGGATGCGCATCTCGTGGGTCACGTAGGCGTCGGACATGCGGAACCACGGCAGGTGCTCGATCACCCGGTCGTCCATGTCCAGCTTGCCGGCCTCGGCCAGTTGCTGCAGCGCCGCGGCAGTGAACGCCTTGGTGTTGGAAGCGATCGCGAACAGCGTGTTCGCGTCGACCTTGTCGCCCTTGCCCAGCTCGCGCAGGCCGAAGCCCTGCTCCATCACCACGTGCCCATCCTTGACGATCGCCACGGCGATGCCCGGTACGTCGAAGGTCTTGCGCGCGCTGTCGACGTAGGCGCCGAAATCGGCCAGCTGCGGCGGCAGCATCGGGCGCGCGGTGTCGCCGGTGGAGACCGGCGGCGGCAGCGGGTGCTGTGCGGGCATCTGCGCCAGTGCGCCGGTGGCGGCGAACACCAGCGCGCAGGCCGCGGCCAGGCGGATGGAGAAAACAGGCTGGGTCATCGAAAGGCTCCGCATTGAGAACGCCCCACTATCGCGGCAAAACCGGCACGGCGCCAGCCTGCCGCGTCCGCTCAGCCGCCTCGTGCGTGGGCCTCGATCCAGGGCGCCAGGGAGATCGACCAGAGGTTGTCCAGGCCGTTGTCCCAGGCCTCCATGCGCGCCACGTCCTGGCGTCCCTGCGCTTCGCTGCGCGGGTAGTGCACGCGCACGCCCCGCGTGCTGGAGAAATACAGCGTGCGGTGATCGGCGCCCAGGTGCGAGCCCCAGGGCGAGGCCTTGTTCACCTCGTCGCCCAGGTCGATCGGCGCGCCCCAGTGATCGCCTTCGCGGAAGGCAATGTAGAGCCGGTCAGGCTGGTCCTTGTCCGCGTAGTTGGCGTCGAACACGATGAACGACTCGTCCGGCGCGATGGCTGGATCGAGTTTGTGCGCCGCCGCCTTGCCAAGCTTCACTCCCACCGGCGGCTGGTAGGTGCCGCCGCGGTACTGCGAGCGGTAGAGGCGGAAATCGCCGTCCGCGCCCGGCGCCTGGAAATACACGCTGCCGTCCGCCGCTACGCTCGGCGCGTACGTGCGGCTGCTGGCGTTGACCGCGTCGGGCAGGCGCACCGGTTCGGCCCAGCCCTCGCCCTTGCGGTCGACGCGCCACAGATGCCCGCCGGAACCCGGCGCGACCTTGCCGTTGGCCATGACCGCATCGAGCGGTTTGCCGCCCGGCCGGTCCGGGCGATTGGAACTGAAGACAAGGAAAGAGCCGTCCGGCGCCATCGCCGGATCGTGATCGAGCCAGCGGCCGGAAAACGGAGCGACCTCGGGCGAGGACCAGCCCGTTGCGGTGCGGTGCGCTACCAGGATGGCGGCGTTGGGCCAGCGGATGCGATCGAAGAAAACGGCCGTGCCGTTGGGCGTGAAGGCGGCCGAGTCTTCGGCGGCCGGGCCGGAGATGACGCCCGGCGCGAACACTTCAGGTTGATGGGCAGATTCGGCGCGAAGGCCGAGGGGAGCCAGGCCGCAGACGACAAAGGCGGCCAGCGCACGACCGGTCACTCGGGACATGCTCGATCCTTGTAGCGGGAGGGGGAAGCACGTCACTGATACGCGCCCCGTCAAAGCGGCGCGTGTGCCGCAAGTCACGCGCTCACGCGAACGACCACGGCGGCGTGGGACGATGGGCGCCCGCCGCAGGAGCACGCCATGACACCGACTCGCCCCCCATCGCCCGTCGCGCCGATCCGCGTCGGCATCGGCGGCTGGACCTATGCCCCCTGGCGCAACAACTTCTACCCCGCCGGCCTGGTGCAGCGGCGCGAACTGGAATACGCCAGCCGCCATCTGCGCGCGATCGAGATCAACGGCACCTTCTATGGCGCGCAGAAGCCGGCCACCTACGCCAAATGGGCGGCCGAAACGCCCGAAGGCTTCGTGTTCGCGCTGAAGGCGCCGCGTTACGTGGTCGAGAGCCGGAAACTCGCCACCGCCGGCAAGGGCATCGAAGCTTTCGTGTTCGGTGGCATCGCCGAAATGGGCGACCGGTTGGGACCGATCAACTGGCAGCTGGGCCCGTCGCGGCCATTCGACAGAGACGACATCGCCGGCTTCCTGGACGCGCTGCCGCGCGAACTCGACGGCCGGCCGCTGCGCCACGTGCTGGAGGTGCGCCACCCGAGCTTCGCAAGCGAGGGCTACGTGGAGCTCGCCCGCGCGCATGGCGTACCCACGGTGTTCACCGACGCAACGAAGTACCCCTCGTTCGCCGACCTCACCGGTGATTTCGTCTACGCGCGCCTGATGCGCAGCGCGGCCGACGAACCGGACGGCTATCCGTCCGCGGCGCTGGATGGCTTGGCCGAGCAGGCAAGCGCCTGGGCGCAGGGCAAGGACACGGCCGGGCTGCCGCATGCCAGCACACCCCAACCGGATGGCGCGCCGCGAGATGTGTTCATCTTTTTCATCAGCAGCGCAAAGGAGCGCAACCCCGCGGCTGCTATGGCGTTGCAGGCCCGCATCGACGCGCACCGACGAGCGGACTGAGGGGATGTTTACGGTCGTTTGCCCCGCGCATCACGGCGCTTGAGGCAGGCTGGAAGACGTCGCGACGACGACGATTTCCCTCACCGCCCAAGGAGATTCGCCATGACCATCCAATCGACCGGCTACAACTCGACCAACCCCAACCGCGGCATGGGTACGGGCCCGGTACTGGCCTCCAGCACGCTCAACGGCGAGAACGTGCGCAACGCCTCGGGCGAGGATCTGGGCGAGATCAAGGACCTGATGATCGATACCGCCAGCGGCACGATCCAGTATGCCGTGTTGTCTTTCGGCGGCTGGCTCGGCATGGGCGACAAGCTGTTCGCGGTGCCGTGGAATGCCATGCGTCTGGATACCGCCAACCATTGCCTGGTGCTGGACGTGTCCAAGGACCGACTGAAGGATGCGCCGGGGTTCGACCAGGACAATTGGCCCGATTTTGCCGATACCACCTTCACCAACCGCATCAGCAGCTACTACCACTGAGGTAGCAGGCCTGAATTGCCCGAGGGCGTCGCATCGCGGCGCCCTCGTCGCATGCGCTCCCGATACACTGCCTGCCCCGCCAGCCAGCCCAACGCCAGCCATGCAGACGCTTACCTTCCAGCTCGATCGCGATCATGTCGAGCTCAACCAGCTGCTCAAGCTCGTCGGGCTCTGCGACAGCGGCGGCGCTGGCAAGATGCTGGTCGCCAGCGGCGAGGTTTACGTCGATGGACAGCAGGAGCTGCGCAAGACCTGCAAGATCCACGCAGGCCAGACGGTGAGCCTGGGCGACGTGGAAATCCATGTGGCCTGACGTAACGCGCGGCCCGACGTAACCGGACGACCGCGGCCGGCGAATCCCCTGAGAGCACGGTGCATCCCATCGGGGCATGCGCCCGTAAAGCTCCTCGCGACTTCGCCTCGAGGTAACCGCATGTCCACCCGATGGTTCTCCCTGATCCCCCTGGCCGTCGCCGTGCTGGCCGGCTGCAGCGCGTCCGGACCGGCCACCGCCGATGGCGTGGCCCACCTGCCCGATCCGCGATTCGACCCGGCGCCGACCCGCCCCGGCGAGCAGGTCGCGGTGTTCGCCGGGGGCTGCTTCTGGGGCGTCGAGGCGGTGTTCGACCACGTCCGCGGCGTGCGCGAGGCTTGGTCCGGCTATGCCGGCGGCGCTGCCGACACGGCCACCTACGAGCGGGTCAGCGACGGCGACACCGGGCACGCCGAATCGGTCAAGGTGGTCTACGATCCGGCCAAGGTCAGTTACGGCCAACTACTGAAGGTGTTCTTCTCGGTCGTCAACGACCCCACCCAGCTCAACCGCCAGGGGCCGGATGTCGGCAGTCAGTACCGGTCGGCGATCTTCTACGCCACGCCCGCGCAGCAGCGGGTCGCGCAGGCCTATATCGCCCAGCTCACAACCGCGCACGCGTTCGCCGCGCCGATCGTCACCCAGGTCGTGCCGCTGAAGGGCTTCTACACCGCCGAGGCGTACCACCAGAACTTCGCGGCGCAGCACCCGGACAACGCCTACATCGTCTACAACGACGCGCCCAAGGTGACCCACCTCAAACAGTGGCTGCCTACGCTGTATCGCCCGCGGGAACAGATGGTCCAGGTGCGCCTGCACTGACCGTAGCGAGACGATCCCCGTAGGGCGGGCTTCAGCCCACCGATCTTCCGTACACCCGGGCCGGTGGGCTGAAGCCCACCCTACGGCCGGTTGGCGTCGACTCCGGTTCCCGTCGCCAATCAAAAAACCTACGGGTGCGTTAGATCAGCGGATCGGCGGCACCAGCCGCAGTTTGGCCGACCCCGGGCGTTGGCCGGGACGCAGCATGCGTTCGATCTCCTGCACTTCGAGTGCCCGCGCATACAGGTAGCCCTGGCCTTCGGTGCAGCCGGCGCGCAACAGGAACTCGTGCTGCGCTTCGGTCTCGATACCTTCGGCGATGGCGCACAGGCCAAGCCGCTTGGACAGCGCGAGCATCGCTTCGACGATGGCCGCGTCATTCGAACTGCCCGGCAAGCCGTCAACGAAGCTCTTGTCGATCTTGAGGAAGGCGATCGCCGGCAGTTTGAGGTAGGCCATCGAGGAGTAGCCGGTACCGAAGTCGTCGATCGCCACGCCCACGCCCAGCGCATGCAGGGCGTTCATGGTGCGCTCCATCTCGTCGCCCAGGCGCAGGATCGCGCCTTCGGTGATCTCCAGCAGCAGGCGCGGCGGCGCGACCTGCTCGGCCACCAGCCAGCGGCGCACGTCCTCGACGAAGTGCGGGGCGCCGTACGACCCTGCGGAAATGTTCACCGCCACGCGGATCGGCGGCAGGCCTTCCTCGTCCCACCGGCGCATCTGGCGGGCGACCGCCTGCAGCACCCATTCGTCGACGTGGCGGATCAGGCCGAGCTTCTCGGCCATCGGAATGAACTCGGCCGGCGATACCTCGCCGCGCGATGGATGGCGCCAGCGCAGCAGCGCCTCGACCGCCACCACCTTGCCGTTGCGCAGGTCCACGCTGGGTTGGTAGACCAGCCGGAACTCGCCGCGGGCGAGCGCCTGGCGCAGCTCGGCCGCCAGCGCCAGGCGCTTGCGTGCGTCGGCCTGCATCATCGGCGAGTAGAAGCGGTAGGTGTTGCGCTCCTGCGTCTTGGCCGCGTACATGGCCGCATCGGCGTTGGCGATCAGCGTCACCGGATCGCTGCCGTCCAGCGGGTAGCCGGCGATACCGATGCTCGCGCTCAGCGCCACCTCGTAGTCGCCGACCTTCATCGCTTCGCCAAGCACGCTCAACAGGCGTTGTGCCAACGCGCTGGCCTGTTCACGCGAGACCAGCCGGCCGATCAGCACGGTGAACTCGTCGCCGCCGATGCGGCCGGCCACGTCGTGCTCGCCCAGGTCGCGGCTGATGCGCTCGGCCACGTGCACCAGCAGCCGGTCGCCGATGGCGTGGCTGTAGCTGTCGTTGACCACCTTGAAAGCATCCAGGTCGATGAACAGTACCGCCACGGCGCCGTGTTCACGGTCGGCGGTGTGGATCGCCTGCGCGCACTGGCGCTCGAACTCGGCGCGGTTGGCCAGGCCGGTCAACGGGTCGTGGGTGGCCAGGTGCTCCAGCCGGCGCTGGTTCGCCTTTGTCGTGCTGATGTTGGTGAACACCGCCACGTACTGCTGCACACGGTCTTCCGAATCGCGGATGACGCTGATGCTGAGCAGTTCGGGATAGACGCTGCCATCGGCGCGCTGGCTGTGCACCTCGCCCAGCCAGTTGCCGCCGGCTTCCAGGGTTTCCCATACCGACGGCGGCATCGGGCTGTCGTCGGGCAGGCAGCGGGTTTCGTCGAAGCGGCGGCCCAGCATGTCCTGCAGCGACAGGCCGGTGATGGCCACGTGCGCCGCATTGATGGAGAGCACCCGGCGCTCGGCATCGGCGATGATCACGCCCTCGGCGATGCTGGCCAGCGCCTCCGCGGCGATGCGCCGTTCCTGCTCGAGGCTGATGCGTTCGGAAATGTCGCGGACGATCGCCTGGCGCACCTGGCGCTCGCCCCAGCGGACCAGGCTGCTCTGCGTTTCCACCGGCCGGGACGAGCCTTCGCCATTGCGCAGGGCGCCCTGGGTGATGCCTTCCCCGCCCGGCTGGCCGCGTTCGAACAGCGCGGCGAACGGCATGCCGATCAGTTCCTGCTGCCCGCGGCCGGTCCATTCGGTCGTCTTGTAGTTGGCGTCCAGGATATGGCCGCCCTGCTCGTCCACCATGACGATCGCGTCCGGCGCACGATCGAACAGCAGCCGGTAACGTTCTTCCGTACCGCGCATGTTGGCCAGCACGCGCCGCGCCATCCACAGCCACAGCAGCGTGGCCAGGCAGGTTGCGCCGAAGATGGTCGAGTACAGCACCCGTCCCATCCAGACCGCGCCGTGCGCCACTTCCTGCGAGAACACCTTGGCGCGCGGCTCGATGTAATCGTTCAACGCGCGGATGCGCGCCTGCTGGCGCGCGATGCTGGCCCGGTCCATCGTGCCGCGCGCGTGGGACGCCTCCAGCTCGTGGGCGATCGTGTCCAGCTCGGCGACCTGATCGTCGACCGAGCGCCACGCCGCGAGCGCCTGCTTCATGTACGGCCCGGAGGCGAAGTGGTCGAGCATGAAGATCACGCCCGGTACGGCCGACTGCATGGTGTTGACCCGCACCAGCGCATCGGCCACCGCCTGGCGGTCGTAGTTGCCGGTGGCTACCGTGTCGCGCGTCCAGCGATCGATGCGCAGGATGTCGTAATTGCGGCGGTAGGCGGCCAGGTCGGCCGGGCTGCCGCTGGCGGCGTAGTTGCGCAGGTCGATGACCGCCTGCTTCTGCGCCTTGGACCAGATGCTCTCGCCGTTGAGGAAACCGGCGAGAGCCACCTGCACCTTCAATGCGCCCCAGGTGAAGGCCAGGATCAGCCCGATGACGGCCGCCAGTCCCCAGGCCAACGGCAGCAGGCGCCGGGGCAGTGAGTGCAAGCTAGGCACGGCAGCAGGCATCTGGTCCCTTATCCTGTGACTGACCCGCGTAATTCTACGGGGGATTGTTCACCTTTCATGCGCTATCAAGCCGCTGCCTCGTTCACGGTTCCGTAAACGTTTGGCTGCGCGATGCAGCGGTCGGCCAGAATCCGCATGCCGACGTAGCTGCGCTTGACGCACTCGGTGAGGTGGTCCACTTCATCGGCAGCCGGCGCTGTTCCCTTGAGGGTACAGACGATTTCCAGCGCCTCCCACGGATGCGTGTCGTCGTAGGCGGCGTGCAGCTGCAGCCAGCGCAGGCTCTGGATGCGCTTGTCGGCGGGCAGGCTCTGGGCATAGCTGGCGCTGTCATAGATCAGCTGCGACCACTCGCCGGTGGCACCTTCGACCGCATAGTTGGTGGCCACGATGCCGGCGGCCAGGCTGTCATGCTCGCTGACCTCCTCGCACCAGTCCGCCAGCACTTGGGAACCCTGCGCGCGCGCGCCATACAGGACGTCCCAGCGCGGCACGCCAGCACCTTCGGCCCAGTTGAGCCAGTGGTCGGCGTGGTTCTGCTCGACGCGGATGTTGCGCACCAGCCAGCGCCGGGCCATGTTGTCGCCCGGGCTGCGGCCGTACTGGGTCTTGAGCAGGTTGCGCGCCATGTAGGCGGGAAAGCGCTCGATCACCGGCCAGATGCCGGCCATGAAGTCGCGGGTGCCCTGGCGGCTGAGGCGCACCTCGCGCATCCGGTTCCACAACTCATGGCGGATCACGCTCTGCTTGGTTTCCTCGCAGGCGCCAACCATGTCCTGTGCCCACTGCGGATAGCTGGAGATGTCGGTCAGGGGACCGGTCCGTTCGAAACGATGGTTCATTGCGTTGCTCCTCTCGGGGTGTGCTGCGAGGCATTCGATTCGGACCACCCCCACAAGGGCGCCCGTTTCCCTGGCTCGCAGCGCGCCAGGGAAAGTCATGGTTCCGATCGGCTGTCTCATGGATGGGGAATGCGCACACGCCCTGGATGGGCTGTTCACGCCCGAGAAGGATTCAACGCTGGCAACGCTCCCATCTTCGCGCCGAACGCCGGCGCTTGCGTCAATGCAGTGTGCGCGGTCGGGAAATCAATGGCGCGTGCGCTGCTCGGCGGCCAGCGCCGAAGCGACATCGCGCGCGTAGGTGCGGGTGGTGCGCAGCAAGAGCAGCAGGCCGGCAACCGCCAGTGGCGCCAGCATCGCCAGGAAGGTGTGGCCGAGCCCCGCGGCACCCAGGCGGGCCGTGGCCACGCCGCCGGCGGCGGCGCTGGCCGCCTCGCTGCCGGCCTGCGCGTGACCGGCCAGGTGGGCGGACACGTAGCCGAACAGGGGCGGCGCGATGGCCTCCAGCGCAAACCGGAAGGTCGCCCGCACACCCTCGGCCCGGCCCCACAGCGCCGAGGGCATCACGTCCAGGCGCGCGGCATCCACCGCGGGGTTGGCTCCGCCGATGCCGGCCGCCGCGAGGAAGAAGCACGGCGCGGCCAGCCACAGCGTGTCGAGCAGCAACCCTGGCAGGAAGGCGGCCGTTGCCAGCAGGTAGGCCCCTGCCGCCACCAGCACGCGTCCGGTCAGGCGACCGCGGTCGATCAGCCGGTCGCCCTGGCGGCCGGCCAGCAACACGCCGACGATCGCGCCCAGCCCGAGCAGCACCGCCAGGCTGCTCCCCGTCGACTGGCTGAGATCGAAGCGCCCGCGCATGAACACGATGGCGAAGGTGCGCAAGCCGGTGAAGTAGAAGTAGCCCAGCGCCGAGGCGGCGATCAGCGTGCGGTAGGTCGGTACGGCGAGCACGTAGCGCACGGCACGCCAAAGCGAGGCGGTCGCCGGGTTCATTGTCATCAGCGCATGACGGGGACGCACGCCGCGCCAGCGGATCACCCGCCGCAGCGAACCACTGCGGGCCGCGTGGTCGACCCCGACCGCGCCGGAGGCGTCCGCCGTGGGCACGCGGCGGGCACCGACCGGGATGCGGCTTTGCCCGCCGCGCGAGGGTTCGGGCAGGCAGCGCCACAGCACCACCGCCAGCCCGAACCCCAGCACCGCCAGCACGAGGAACGAGGCGCGCCAGGACAGCCAGGCCGCCAGGTTGCCGCAGATCAGGAAGCCGAACGCCACACCGAGCAACTCACCCGCCAGCACGTAGCCGAAGATGCGCCCGCGCTCCCCGGGCCGGAAGAAATCGCCGGTCAGCGAGGTGACCGCCGGCGACGCGGCCGAGGCGACCACGCCCAGCGCCAGGCGGCTGAGCAGCAGCATCGGGTAGGACACCGACAGCCCGCTCACCAGCATGGTCGCCGACCAGACCACCAGCGCGATCGCCAGCAGGCGCACGCGCCGCACGCGGTCGACCAGCGCGCCGAACGGCAGCGTCACCACCGCGGCGACCGCAGTCGAGGCGGTCACCAGCCAGCCGACCTGGAGGTTGCCGATATGCAGCGCCGTTTCCATCGGCGCGGCGACCGCACCCACGGTCGCCTTGTCGGCGGCGTCCAGCGACAGCACGCAGGCCAGCAGCACGATCACCTTCAGTCGCGCGTGTCCGCCGGCCAGATCCTCCAGTGGACGCTCGATATCCCGGCGCAACCACCGCCGCAGCCAGCCTGCCGGCGCGGCGGCACGCGCGTCGCTGTGGGATGGGGCCATGCCGTGATTCCTGTGGGTTGCGCAGGCGGACGACCCATCGCGTGCCTCACGGAACATTCTCGGGCGAGCGTCAATGGTGGCCGCCCAACCCGGCGCGAGTTCTGCCGCATGTCCTGCAACCGGCCGATTCCGGCACCTATGCCGCCAACGGCGCGTCAACGGTGAGACGCGGAAGCACGCAGGTACCGCAGCCGGCGCTGGCCCTGCTGGCCTTCATGATGGCGCTGGCGCCTTTCGGCGATACCGAATACACGCCGGCGATGCCGGCCATTGCGCAGGCGCTGTCCGCCGACTACGGCATGGTGCAGCTGAGCATGACGTTCTATCTGGCGGGCTCGGCGATCAGCCAGCTGGTCTACGGACCGCTGGCCGACCGCTTCGGCCGTCGCCGGGTGATGCTGGGCGGCACGGCCGTGCTGACGGCCGGATTTCTGCTCAGCCTGGTCAGCTTTGCGATCTGGCCGCTTCTGGGCAGCCGGCTGATCCAGGGGTTGGGCGCGAGTGCCGGCAGCGTGGTCGCCGATGCGGCGGTGCGCGATGCGTTTCCGGCCGAGCGGAGGCAGCGCATCTATGCCAAGTTGAACGCGGCGTTCGCCCTGGCGCCCGCGATCGGGCCGGTGGCCGGTGCGTACCTGGTGCGCGTGTTCGACTGGCGCGCCAATTTCGCCGTGCTGGCCGCGCTCGGCGCGTTGCTGTGGTTTTCGGTGTGGCGCTGGTTGCCCGAAACGCATCCGGATCCGGACCCGCGCGCGATCCGCCCGCGCCACCTGTGGCGCACCTGGCGGCACATCCTGGGGACGCCCCGCTTCGTGATCTTCGCCCTGCTCGGCGGTTGCGCCGTCGGCGTGGTCTATACCGCGCTGATCGGGGCGCCGGATCTGGTGATCAACGTGCTGCACGAGGGCAGCGGCGCGATCGCCATCGTCGCCGCTTCGATCCTGGTGGCCTTCGTCGCCGGGGCGGGCGCCTGCGTGCTGCTGACGCCGCGGCTGGCCCCCGCGATGATCCTGGCGAGTGGTCTGGCCATCCTGCTCGCAGGCTCGCTTGCCCTGCTGGGCGTGGCGCTGCGGGTCGGCGCCGGCGGCAGCCTGGCCGCCTTCCTGCTGCCCATCAGCGTGTGCTTCGCCGGCGTCGGCCTGCTGGTACCGGTGGCGACCGCCCGGGCGATGGCGCCGTTCCACCGAACCGCCGGCAATGCCGCCTCGCTGCTGGGCTTCGTGCGGATGGGCGTGGCGGCCTTGGGCACGGTGGCGATGAGCGTGCTGCACCAGGGCACGGTGCTGGACATCCCGATCGTGTTCCTGGCGCTCACCCTCGCCGCGGCGCTGGTGTTGGGCGTGTACGTGCTGCGCGAGCGGCAGGGTTGAACGGGTCCATGTCAGGGTGAGGACGCCACCGCGCCGGCTCCGGCGCCGGCCAGCGTGCGCGCGAAGAACGGCACGGCGTCCCGGCCGAAGCGCTCCAGGTCCACGTGCCCGCCGTGGTCGACCAGGTACTCGTGCCTCACGCCATGGGCGAGCAAGGCTCGGTGGAACACCGGCACGCTGGCCGGGATGTGGCGCAACTCGTCGTGATCGCCGTACTGGATGCGCAGGCCGTTGAGCGTTTTCAGGCCGGCGGCTTCGCGGTCCAGCCGGTTGCCCGGCAGATGGGCAAGCCACGTCGCGTACGCGGGCTCCGCCGGCACGACACGCCCACCGTCCACGCGATAAGGCAGGTCGCCGAAGAAGTCCGGTCGACGCGCATCCGGGGCAAAGGCGGCGGCCAGTGCCAGCGTCTGCAGGGCGGCCGCCTCGCCATGCCGGTAGGCCGCGTCCGCCTGCGCCAGGGTCACCTGCTGCATGGCTACCCACGCGGGCGTCGGGCCCAGTTCCTCGACCATCGCCATGCAGCAGGGCGACTGCGCGAACACCGTGCCGAACAGCCTGGGCCGGTGCATCGCAATGGACAGCGCACCGAACCCGCCCATCGAACCGCCGTACAGGCCGCGGCTGTCGCGATCGCGAACGGTGCGGAACTGTTTGTCGATCGTGGGGATCACGTCGCGCGTGACGAAGTCCTCCCAGCGGCCGGTGCTGGCCGAGTTGACCCAGAAGCTTCCACCCAGGCGGTTCCAGCCCTCGACGTTGACCAGGATGAGCTTGCCCAGCCGTCCTTCGGCGATGGCCCGATCCACACCGGCAAACAAGTAGCCTTCCGGGTGCGGGCCAATCTGTGCGGCCAGCGCGGGCGAAGGCTGGTAGCCGCCCAGGGAATAGATGACGGGGTAGCGGCGTGACCGGTCGTGGAGATAGCCCGGCGGCAGATACACGCTCACCGTGCGCTCGGGCGAATCGCCCAGCCGGTTACCTTCCAGGGAGGTGCCGTGGATCTTTATTTCCAGCACCTGGCCCAGCAGCCGCATCGCGGGCGCGGCCGCCTGCCGGGGGGTGGCGGGCGGCGGATTGGGCGTGCCGGCAAGGGCCGCTCCGCAGGCCAACCAGGCCGCCGCCAGCCCCGCATATCGACCGCAGGAACGCATGCGCTTGAACATCAGGGTGCCTCCCGAATGAGTCCTCGTCGCCACCAGGCCAAGCGCCTGGCGCCACCATCGACGCAAACCGAACCGCACTGTCCCGGCGTCACGCCTGCGGGAGCCGGGAGCGTGGCTTCCGTCGCCCGCAAACCGGGCGACCCCACGCGTGCCGCCGCCCCTGTCCGGGGGCACGGGTTGGGATCATAGACCTCCCGGCGGCGCGCTGCAGTGGGGACGTGGCACCCTGCCCGACGTCAGCCCTGCGTGCCGGCGACCACCATCCAGGACACGCCAAAACGGTCGGCCACCATGCCGAAGCTGGAGGCGAAGAAGCTCGGTCCCAGCGGTTGCTGCACCTGGCCGCCGGCGGCCAGTGCGTCGAACAGCTTGCGTGCCTGGGCGTCGTCGTCGGCCGTGATGGAGAGGGACACGCCCTTGAACTCCGGCCGCCCGGCGGCGAAGCCGTCCGACGCCATGACCAGGGTCTGGCCGATCTGCAGCGCGGCGTGCATCACCTTGTCCGCCGGCGGCGGCTGGCCGCCCGGGCAGCCGGCGTCGCCCGGCGGCGCGTCCGAGTAGTGCATCAGGGCGAGCACCTGCGCGCCGAGCGCGTCGCGGTAGAACGCGACCGCCTCTTCGCAGCGGCCATCGAAGAACAGGTAGGGCTGGACTTGCATGAGCGATTCCTCGTCGGGATGAGCGGGCTTGCACTCTTGCGACGAGCGGGCATACCGGGTTTCGACATCCGCCCGCAGCACCCTCTCAGGGGAGAAGCGACCGCTACCGGGTCGAGACCGGCGCGAGTTCGGGCGTTCCGGTGAGCTGGCAGGCCAGCGCGTACAGCACGCGCAGGTCCTGGGCATCCAGGGTGTCGCCGTCCATCCCGCGGAAATGGTGATGGAAGGAACGCACCGCGGCCGCACGGTCGTCCAGCGGGTAACCCACCAGCGCCAGCGCCATCCAGGGATCGAAGCCGGGCGGTGGATCGACCAGCGGGCCGTGCGGCCACAGCCCGTACCCCGCCTCGGCCAGGCGCTGCCAGGGGAACAGCGGACCGGGATCGTCCTTGCGGCCGGGCGCGAGGTCCTCATGCCCGATGATCTGCGTGGGCGGGATGTGCAGGCGCGTGGTGAGGTCCGCCAGCAGGCGCAGCAGGCTGTCGATCTGCGCGGGCGCGAAGGGCGAGTGGCCATCGTTGTCCAGCTCGATGCCGATCGATGCCGAGTTGAGATCGGTGATCGTGCCCCAGCGCCCGGGACCGGCCTGCCAGGCGCGCTTGCTGTCGGCGACCAGCTGGTAGATGTCGCCGTCGCTGCCGACCAGGTAATGCGCGCTCACCGGGCCGCCGCTGTTGGCGGTGCGCAGGGTGTGCAGGCTCTCCTGCACCGAATGCTGGTCGGTGAAATGGATGACGATCGCCACGGGGCGGCGCTCGTCGTAGTTGGGTGACGGCACCCAGTGCGCCATCGGGTTGCGCACCGGACCACACGCGGCCAGCAGCAAGGCCAGCGGGAGGAGGCGGCTCGCTCGAAGCAGCGGGGCGCACAGGCCACGGAGACGGGACACGGCAGTCGGCAGTCGGTAGGGCATCCTCCGAACGTGCCGCAGCGGCTTGGGCGACGTCAAGGCCGCAGCGCCGCGGCCGTGACCGCCGTCCGCGTCCGCTTCGCGCATCTCCCGTGCCTGCTATGGTTGCCGGCGACGCCCGGCGGACCCGGTTGCTCGCGGTCCCTCGGCCCAGCCACGCAAGGGAGCCCTAGATGCCTGCCACCACCTCCTCCACACCGGTCCATCCGATGCTGCGCGACGCGCTGCGGACCTTGCCGCTGGCCACCCTGCTTGCGTTCGGCCTGGTCACGACCGCCCGGGCGGACGCCGGCGAGCAGGCGCGCTGGAAGCAGGAAGCGCAGGCCGTCACCATCACCCGCGACGACTGGGGCATCGCCCACGTGCACGGCAAGACGGATGCGGATGCGGTGTTCGGCATGGTTTACGCACAGGCCGAGGACGACTTCAATCGCGTCGAGACCAACTACCTCAACGCCCTGGGCCGGCTGGCCGAGGCCGAGGGCGAACCGGCGCTCTGGTCCGACCTGCGCCAGCAGCTCTTCATCGATCCGGTGGAACTGAAGAAGCTCTACGCACAAAGCCCCGGCTGGCTGAAGCAGTTGATGAACGCCTGGGCCGACGGCCTCAACTACTACCTGGCCACCCATCCGGACGTGCACCCGCGCGTGATCACCCACTACGAACCCTGGATGGCGCTGAGCTTCACCGAGGGCAGCATCGGGGGCGACATCGAGCGCGTCTCGCTCAAGCAGCTGCAGGCCTTCTATGGCAAGCCCGACGACGCACCCGTGCCGATGGCGATGGCCCAGGCACATCCGAGCTGGGTCGAGCCGACCGGATCGAACGGCATCGCGATCGCACCGAAACTCACCGCCGACGGCCACGCGCTGCTGCTGATCAACCCGCACACCTCGTTCTTCTTCCGCTCGGAGCTGCAGATGACCTCCGACGCGGGACTCGACGCCTATGGCGCGGTGACCTGGGGCCAGTTCTTCGTCTATCAGGGCTTCAACCACCACATCGGCTGGATGCATACCTCCACCGGCGCCGACGTGGTGGACGAGTTCGCCGAAACCATCGTGCGCAAGGACGGCAAGCCGTACTACCGCTACGGCAAGGAGCTTCGACCCGTTACCGAGCGGGAGATCACCCTCGCCTATCGCGCGAAGGACGGCTCGATGGCCAAACGCACGTTCACTGCCTACTTCACCCACCACGGCCCGATCGTGCGCGAGGCGAACGGCAAGTGGATCGCGATGGCGCTGATGAACCGGCCCATTCCCGCGCTGGAACAAAGCTGGCTGCGCACCAAGGCGCATGACTACGCCAGCTACATGAAGGTGGCCGAGCTCAAGGCCAACTCGTCCAACAACACCTTGTTCGCGGACGACAAGGGCGAGATCGCCTACCTGCACCCGCAATTCATTCCCAAGCGTGACGACCGCTTCGACTACACCAAGCCGGTCGACGGCTCCAACCCGGCCACCGACTGGCACGGCCTCACGCCGCTGGACCAGGCGCCGCACGTGTTCAACCCGGCCAACGGCTGGGTCTACAACACCAACAACTGGCCCTACTCCGCCGCCGGCAAGGACAGCCCGAAGAAACAAGACTTCCCCCGCTACATGGACACCTTCGGCGAGAACCCGCGCGGCCTGCACGCGATCCGCGTGCTCACGGGGAAGGACGACTTCACCCGCGCCTCGCTGATCACCGCCGCGTTCGACTCCTACCTGCCGGCGTTCGCGCGGCAGATCCCGATCCTTGTCGCGGACTACGATGCCCTGCCTGCAAGCGATCCGCTGAAGCAGAAGCTCGCCGGCCCCATCGCCATGCTGCGCCACTGGGACTACCGCTGGGGTATCGCCTCGATGCCGACCTCGCTGGCGGTGTTCTGGGGCGACACGCTGTGGGACGAAGTGAGCAAGGCGGACACCGCCGAAGGCCTGTCCATCTACGACGCCATGGCCGAAAAGGCCGGCTCGAAGGCGCGCCTGGGTGCGCTGGTCGAGGCCGTCGACCGCTTGCAGAAGGACTTCGGCCACTGGGGCGTGTCGTGGGGCGAGATCAACCGCTTCCAGCGCATCAACGGCGATCTGGTGCAGCCATTCGACGACAGCAAGCCCAGCATCCCGGTGCCCTTCACCTCGTCGCGCTGGGGATCGCTGGCCTCCTTTGGCGCGCACCGCTGGCCCGGCACCAGGCGCTACTACGGCACCAGCGGCAACAGCTTCGTCGCCGTGGTCGAGTTCGGGCCCAAGGTCAGCGCGCGCGCGATCACCGCGGGCGGCGAGAGCGGGCATCCGCCATCGCCGCACTTCAACGACGAGGCTGAGCGCTACACCACCGGCAACCTGCGCGAGGTGTACTACTGGCCCGAGCAGTTGAAGGGGCACACCGAGCAGGTCTACCACCCGGGCGAGGGCAAGAACGTCCTCTGACGCGGCACTTTGTAGGAGCGCACCTGTGCGCGACCGCCATGCAACGATGTGGCGCGCGGTCGCGCACAGGTGCGCTCCTACGGAACCGGCGGCGGTTGAGATGGCCATGGCGGGCTCCATGTAACTTCCACGCAACCGCTGGAACCGCCATGACTGCCCCCACCCCGCTCCGCATCGACTTCGTCTCGGACGTCTCCTGTCCCTGGTGCGCCGTCGGCCTCGCATCGCTCGAGCAGGCCCTCCAGCGCCTCGGCGGCACCGTGCAGGCGGACATCCACCTGCAGCCGTTCGAACTCAACCCGCAGTTGCCGGCGGAAGGCGAAGACGCCACCGAGCACCTGATGCACAAGTACGGCATCGATACGGCGCAGGTCGAAGCCAATCGTGCGGTGATCCGCGAGCGGGCGGCCGCGGTGGGGTTCGCCTTCAACATGGGCGTCGGCAGCCGCGTGTACAACACTTTCGACGCGCATCGCCTGCTGCACTGGGCGGAACTCAAGGGCCGCCATCTCGCGCTGAAGAAGGCGCTGCTGCGCGCCTACTTCACCGACGGCGAGGACGTGGCCTCGCGCGAGGTGCTGGTGCGCCTGGCCGGCGAGGCGGGCCTGGAGGGTGACGAAGCGCGCGATGTCCTGGAAAGCGGCGCGTATGCCGACGAGGTGCGCGCACAGGAACGGCTCTTCCAGCAGCGCGGCATCCGCTCGGTGCCGGCGACCATCGTCAATGGTATGCACCTGATTCCCGGCGGGCAGCCGCCGGAGGTGTTCGAGCAGGCGTTGCGCGAGATCGCCGGATCGGTGAACGGCTGACCGGGAGCGCTTCGAGCGCGACCGCAAGGCGCCGCAAGGCAAAGATCCAACGCACCTTTTATTGCGTACAAGGCTCCGGAAGAAACGTCCCGCGGCTGCGCGGCGCGATCTTCATCCCTGCCGGCGCACGCTGGCGCCCGTTCGCTTACCGGATCCCTGCCATGCGCCTGCGTCCGTCCGCCCTGTTCGGTCCCCTGGTCGCCCTCTTGCTGGCCGCGTGCAGCGCAGGCGGCGACATCACCCGGCCCATTCCGACGCGGCTGGTGCCCGCCACGCAGCCGCCGCACCGGCTGGTCGTCATGCTTCCCGGGCGCGGCGATGACCTCCAATCGCTGGGCGAACGCGGCATCGCACAGACGATTCATCGGCAATGGCCGGACGCGGACGTGATCCTGACCGGCCTGACCATGCCGTTCTACCGCGAAGGCCGCGCAACCGAACGGCTGCATGACGAAGTGATTGCGCCAGCGAGCGCGCGCCGCTACGACCAGATCTGGCTCGCGGGCATCTCGCTCGGCGGGCTGGGCGCGCTGATGTACGACCGGGCGTATCCGGGCGAGATCGACGGCATGCTGCTGATCTCCCCCTACCTCGGCGACAAGGCCATCTACCGCGAGATCCAGGCCGCAGGCGGGCTCGATCGCTGGCAACCAGGGCCCGTGCAGGCGTTCACTCAGGAAACCTACCAGCGCGAACTGTGGCGCTACATCCAGCGCTGGTCGGACGATCCCCGGCGGACCGATTCGGTGTGGGTCGCCTACGGCGATCGTGAACGCTTCCGCGACCGCATCTCTCTGCTGGCCTCACAACTGCCACCGGGCCACGCCTTCGAACTGCCGGGCCACCACAACTGGACTCTATGGCAGCCGGCGGCAAAGACATTGCTGGAACACGCCCGGTCGGAGGCCGCGCGCCGGGATACGGCCGAACGGAAACAACGGACGGGGAACTAGCCCCGGCCCGGAATCAGCAACCCACGCTCGACCGCCGGGCGAGCCAGACCGCGCTCCAGCCACGCGGGCACGTTGGACAGCTCGTCGAAATGCACCAGGTCGCGCGCCTCGTAGAAGCCGATCAGGTTGTTCACCCAGCCCAGCGTGGCGATGTCGGCGATGCTGTAGTCCTCGCCCATCAACCACGGCCGCTCGTCCAGGCGCGCTTCCAGCACGCCAAGCAGGCGGCGCGATTCGTCCACGTAGCGCCTGAGCGGGCGCTTGTCCTCATACTCGCGCCCGGCGAACTTGTGGAAGAAACCCACCTGCCCGAACATCGGGCCGACCGCTGCCATCTGGAAGAACACCCACTGGATGGTTTCCCAGCGCAACGCCGGATCGGCCGACAGGAACATGCCGGTCTTCTCGGCCAGATAGAGCAGGATCGCGCCGGACTCGAACAGCCCGATCGGCTCGCCGCCCGGGCCGTCCGGATCGATGATCGCCGGGATCTTGCCGTTGGGGTTGAGCGACAGGAATTCCGGCGTCTTGTTCTCGTCGCGCATGATGTCGACCAGGTGCGGTTCGTATGCCAGCCCGGTCTCCTCCAGCATGATCGACACCTTCACGCCGTTGGGCGTGTTGAGCGAATAGAGCTGGATGCGATCCGGATGTCGTGCGGGCCAACGCGCGGTGATCGGGAAAGCGGACAGATCGGGCACGGCGGTTCCTCCTTGGGCCAATCGGAGAAACATGGGGATGGCCTGCGTCGAGTGCAACGGCCGGCAGAACCGAGGATTCGCCCGCCGAACGCACGACCCCGCACGGACTCAACCGAACTGCGGCGGCGTAGAGACCGCCTCCCGGCCTGGCATGAAGTAGTCGTGCAGGTACTTTTCGCCCTCGTCGCAGAATGCCGTCACCACCGTCTGCAGCTCCGGAAAGCGCTCGCGCACACGTTTGGCCGCCAACAGGTGCGCGCCCGAACTGGGACCGCACAGCAAGCCATGGTGGCGGGCAAGGTCGCGCATCGCGGCCACGGCATCCTCGCTGGACACGCTGAGCACCTCGTTCACGAGGCCGGCGTTGCGCTGGAAGATGCCGGGAATGAACCCGTCGGAGATACCCTCGATGGTGTGCGAGGCGATCTCGCCGCACAGGATGGTGCGCGATTCGCTGGGTTCCATCGCGAACAGGCGCACGTCCGGATTGGCCTCGCGGAACGCCTGGCCGACGCCGACCAGCGTGCCACCGGTGCCGACGCCCAGCACCAGCGCATCGGGCAACCGACCGGGAGCTAACTGGGCAAGAATTTCCGGACCCAGGATGAGGCGGTTCTCCTCCACGTTCCATTCGGACTCGAACTGGCCAGGGAAGAAGAAGCCCGCCTGGCGTCCCAGCTCCCGCGCGCGCTCCAGCGCCTGGTCGACATGGAAGTTGCCGCAGAACAGCACGTCGGCGCCGTACGCGCGCGAGATTGCGACGCGCTCGCTGGACAGCCCCTCGGGCATGACCACCAGCATGCGGTAGCCCTTGACCGCCGCGACCATCGACAACGCGTTGCCGGTGTTGCCGCTGGTCGCCTCGACGATGGTGTCGCCGGGCTTGAGCAGGCCCTCCTCCTCCGCCCGCTCGATCATATATTTTGCGATGCGCGCCTTGATCGAACCGGACGGGTTGAGGAACTCGAGCTTGGCGTAGATGCCCTCGATCCGGAGCAGCGGCGTGTCGCCCACCGCGTCGAGGATGCTTCCGGAAACGCCCTGGTATCGCATGTGGATGTTCCTCAGGCTTCCGGGTGCGCGCGCTGGTGCATGACGTCCAGCGCCAGCGCGGAATGCGCATAGGCACCGCCAGCGCGCATCTCGGCGGCAACCCAGATCGCCTCCATGATTTGCTGCTCGCTGGCGCCCTGTTTCAGCGCCTCGGCCGTGTGGCCTTTGATGCAGTACGGACACTGGGTGACGTGCGCGACCGCCACCGCGATCAGTTGCTTGGTCTGCGGCGACAGCGCGCCCTCGGCGAACACCGCAGCGCTGAAGGCCTTGAAGGCCTGCAATGGTTCGGGTGCAAGTTCCCGCCGCTTGCGCGCGAGCACGGCGGTGGATTCAGGGTAAAGCGGCTGTGTCATGTAGGTTCCCCTGGATGCGTCGTTCCGAATCGCCCGGCTCGGCCGCACCAAGGGTCCAACTGGGCGGATCGCTGGCCGGAAAGCTCTGTGCCAGTTCGTCGTCGATCCGGCTTTCGGTGGCCCGGCGCGCGGGCGATGGCGGGGGGAAAACAGGCTTGTTCATGGATGCCTCCTTGACGGAGCGGTGCGGCGCGCGGTCGCGGCGGTCATCTTGGCCTGCACGACCCGAGTGGGCTCCGCGATTCGATCATGCTCGCCGCGCCCAGGCTTTGCATTGATGCAGGTCAGCGCGTGCCAGCCTGGTGGCTGGACGCGCGGTGGAGAGGCGATGGCGGGCTCCAGGCGACTTGCGCTCAGCGCACGCCCACGCGATCCCTTGGTTCGGCAACTGCCTTGACGGAGGCATCGACAGGAGCGGACGCCACCTGCACCGAGGCTACTGCGCGTGCCTCCCGGCGCAGGGCTTGCCAACGGATCCAGCCGGCCGCCAGCGCCATGCCGCCGAACGTGAGCGGCCCGCCAGGCCAGGAATGGGATTTGAATACGTTGATGCCGAAACTGGCGGCGGCCAGCAGCAGCACGGGCAGCCAACCGTGTCCCGCCCGCTTGAGCGAGATCGCACCTGCCACCGCACCGAAAGACAACGACAGGCGCCCGATCAGGCCCATCAGCGGCGCATCCGTGAACCCCTTGCCGCCCAGCACGGGGTCGAACCACAAGGCATCGATCATGTCACGCCAGGATTCTGGATCGCCGGAGGCCAGCGCACCCTTCACCAGCAGGCCGATCACCAGCCCGGCCGCGGTGTCAAAGGTGGTAAAGGCCACCGCGAACACGAACATGCCCGCCTTGCACAGCCACGCGGCCCAGTCGGTGCGGTCGCGCACCAGCATGGCCATCGACAGCGCCGAAAGCGGAAACAGCGGAATCTGCGCGTAATGCACAAACATCCAGCGATCCACGTCCAGGTCGAACAGATCGTGGGGATGGGGATGGAAGATTTCGACGATCGCCAGCACCAACGGCGCGGCGACGACCATCGCGATGGCGAGCCAGGGCCTCATGGCGACGCGCTCATGCGTTTCCCTGGCGGGGCGTGCTGGACGGTAGGCGCATGGAGCCAACCTACCCGGCGTCTGGTCTACGCCATGTAGCGACAATCCCCCAACGGTCGCGCCCGGTCAGCTTGTGTATGGGCAACGAGCCCACGGAGCCGCTGCACTGCTAAAATCACCCGGCTGCGCCACCCGGCGCGCCATCAACTTCCTGGAGGACGCATGGGATTCCTGCACGGCAAGCGTGCCCTGATCGTCGGCATCGCCAGCCAGCGCTCGATCGCCTGGGGCATTGCCAACGCGATGCATCGCGAGGGCGCACAACTGGCCTTCACCTATCAGAACGAGCGGCTGAAGGACCGCGTCGACGAGGCCGCCAATGCGTTCGGCTCGAACATCGTGCTGCCCTGTGACGTGTCTCAGGACGGCCAGATCGACCAGATGTACGCGGAGCTGGGCAAGCACTGGGACGGCTTCGACATCCTGGTCCACTCGGTCGGCTTCGCGCCCCGCGAGGCGTTGCAGGGTCAGTACCTGGACAACCTCACGCGCGAGAACTTCACCATCGCGCACGACATCTCCAGCTACAGCCTGGCCGCGCTTGCCAAGGCCGCGCGTCCGATGATGGCCGGCCGTGGCGGCGCCATCCTCACGCTGACTTACCTGGGCGCCGAGCGCGCGCTGAACAACTACAACGTGATGGGCCTGGCCAAGGCCAGCCTGGAAGCGAACGTGCGCTACCTGGCTTTCAATCTCGGCCCGGAAGGCACCCGCGTCAACGCGATCTCGGCCGGTCCGATCAAGACGCTGGCCGCCGCGGGCATCTCCAATTTCCGCAAGATGCTCGACCATGTGGACGAGAACGCACCGCTGCGCCGCAGCGTGACCATCGACGAGGTCGGCAACGTGGGCGCGTTCCTGTGCTCGGACCTGGCTTCGGGCGTGACCGGCGAGATCACCTACGTGGACGCTGGCTACAACATCCTGGGCATGACCGGTATCTGAGGTCGGCCTGATCGCAAGAGAGAAAGCGGCCCTCGTGGCCGCTTTTTTTGTTTCGCAGCCGCGTCCGGAAGCTTGCTGAAAGCCATTGTAGGGTGGGCCTTAGCCCACCATCCGGACGCGTGGTGGTGGGCTGAAGCCCACCCTACGAAGAAGGGCCCGTAGCGGGCCCTTTTCATGTCGCGCGAAAACGCAGCGGTTTGCACGAAGGCTCTTCAGCCCCTCCGCCATCACCTGCCCTCCAGACCCAGGAGCGACAACAACAAAAAGGCGACCCGGAGGTCGCCTTTTTTTGCCGGATCTCCAATCGCGAGCTTACATCCGCTCCTTGGCGATCTTGATCTCGGTCTTCGCCTTCAGCTGATCGATGAAGCCTTCGGTAGCCACATTGCCGTAGGCGGCCAACATGCTCTGGCGCAGCATCTTGCGCTGGTCGGGCGTCACCTTGGAAAGGTCGCCGTCCTGGACCTTGTCTACCGCCAGCAGCGCGTAGGCGCCCTCGGGCAGAGCCACCGCGGCGAACTGCGGCTTGCCGTCCTTCGGGTGCGGCAGCAGGAAAGCCTCGTCGCGCAACTGCTCGGGAAGGCCCTGCTGCACGCGCAACGCCTCCGGCACGCTCTCGACGGCAGCACCGGCCGACGCGGCCACGACGTCCATCGCCTCGCCCTTCTGCAGGCGCGCCAGCAGTCCATCGGCACGCTGCTTGGCCGCCGCGGCGATGCGCTCGTCGAGGATGTCCTTCTCGATGGCGTCGCGCACTTCCGCCAGCGGCTTCACCGCCGCGGGGACATGCTTGTCGACGTGGATCACCACGGAGTGGTCGTTACCCAGGTCGATCAGGTTGGAGTTGTTGCCCTGCACGAGCACGTCGTCGGAGAACGCCGCCTTGGCGACCTTCGGATCGGCCGCGATGCCGCTCTTGTCGCCCTCGCGGGTGAACAGGCCGGTGCTCTGGACCGGCAGGTCCAGCGCCTGCGCGGCCGGCTCGAGCGAGGTCGGGTTCTGGTAGGTCTTGTCGGCCAGCTTGCCGGCCACCTCGTTGTACTTGCGCTCACGCTCGGCGGCGACGGCTTCCTGCTCGAGCTGGCCGCGCACTTCCTCGAATGGCTTGGCCTGGCCGCTGCGGACGTCGCGCAGCCAGATCACGTGGTAGCCCTCATCCGACAGCACCGGCTTGGAGATCTGACCCTTTTGAAGCGCGAACAGCGCATCGTCGAAGGCCTTGTTGGTCACGCCCTGCTCCAGCCAGCCCAGATCGCCGCCCTGGCGCCGGGAGCCCAGGTCGGCCGAATCCTTCGCGGCCAGCTGGGCAAAGTTTTCCGGCGTCGCCTCGGCCGCAATCTTCTGGGCCTTGGCCAGCGCAGCCTTCTGCTGCTCGGGCGTGGCGTTGTTGGGCACATCCACCAGGATGTGCGAAACCAGACGCTGCTCCGGCTGCACGAAGCGCTGCTTTTCGTCCTCGTAGCGCTTGCGCAAGTCGTCCTCGGTCGGCGGATTATCCGCATTGAGGCCCGCCGCACTCACCTCCACGTAGCGGATGGCGACCTGCTCGGGCGCCATGAACTCAGCCTGGTGCTGCTTGTAGTAAGCCTGGATCTGCGCATCGGTGACCTTGCTGTCGGTCAATGCCGGACGCGGCAACATGACGTAGCGCACGTCACGACGCTGCAGGCGCAGCTTGAGAAAGCGGTCGACCTCGTCCTCGGTGATGATCGTGCTGGCCGTGAGCGCGTCGGGAACCAGGCTGATCGCCATCGACGAGCGCACCTCGTCCTCGAACATCGCCGGCGTCTTGCGCTGCGCTGCAAGCACGGCCTTGTAGGTGGCCGCATCGAATTGACCGTTCACCTGGAAGGACGGAATCGCGGCGATGGCATCGCGCACCGCGGCGTCGGAAACGCGCAGACCCAGCTCGTCATTGGCCTTGAGCAGCAGTTGCTGGTCCACCATCGCGCCGAGCACGCGCTCCTTCGTTTCCGGTTGCTCGTACACGCTCGGGTCGAACTGGTCGCCCATCTGCGCACTGGCCTGCTGGCGCAGCTGGTTCATGCGGTTCTGGAAATCCTGCTGGCTGATCTCCTGCTTGCCGACCTTGGCCACGAAGGTCTCGGTGCGCGAAGTGAAATAGCCCTCGATGCCGAAGAAGGACATGGCGAACACCGCCACGCCCAGCACGACGATGGACGGCCAGCCGTGCATCTTGTCTCTCAACGACTGCAGCATATGGATTCCCGCGATTCGAAAGCTTTGCAAGCCGCAAAGCATAAACGACAAGGGCGCCACGTGGGCGCCCTTGGAATTACTGGCGGAGTGGACGGGACTCGAACCCGCGACCTCCGGCGTGACAGGCCAGCATTCTAACCGACTGAACTACCACTCCGCGATTCTGGTGGGTGCTGTAGGGATCGAACCTACGACCCTCGCCTTGTAAGGGCGACGCTCTACCGCTGAGCTAAGCACCCGAAACCGAGCGAACTAGCCGCTCAGTTTAGGGCATCCTTGAGCGTCTTGCCAGCCTTGAACGCCGGCACCTTGGAAGCCTTGATCTTGATCGTCTCGTTGGTGCGCGGATTGCGACCGGTACGAGCGGCGCGCTTGCGCACGGTGAAGGTGCCGAAGCCCACGACCGAGACGTCGTCGCCCTTCTTCAGCGCCTTCTGCACCGTCTCGAAGAACGCTTCGAGGGCACGGCCGGCGTCGGCCTTGGTCAGCTCGGCCTTTTCGGCGACGGCATTGATCAGATCGGTTTTATTCATTGAGACACTCCCTTAAACGGTTTGCTGCCCGCGTGATCGGTCTGGGACGAGAAAACGCCGCCATGGAATGGCATGACCGGCATCCCCCGCAACCCCGCATCGCCACGCCAAATGCACGGCGCTTTGACTGCGGTGCCGTCTTTATACCAGTGCCTCGCGGCGGTCCGCAATACAAGCAATACCAACGGTTCCGGGGGTTTCGACACCAACCTCGACCACTTGCAAACGGCAGCCGGAACGGCTACCGCGCGAGGCTCCCTGAGGGGCTCATCGTGAAGGCAAAAAAAAGGCCGCCCGGGATCGGACGGCCTTGGGGAAAAAACCTTCAAGATCAGTGCGCGCGAGTACGATTCTCAGCCGTTTCCTCGGTCGCCGGCTCGACCGGTGCGTGTTCCTCGCCGGCGCTTTCGACCGCGGGTTTGGCCGGGCGCAGCGGATGCTCCAACGCGATGTCGAGCACCTCGTCGATCCAGCGCACCGCGTGGATGTCCAGCGACGAGGTGACGTTGGCCGGAATGTCGGCCAGGTCCTTCTTGTTTTCCTCGGGGATGATCACCGTGGTGATGCCGCCGCGATGGGCCGCAAGCAGCTTTTCCTTGAGACCGCCAATCGGCAGGACACGACCGCGCAACGTGATCTCGCCCGTCATCGCCACCTCCGAGCGCACCGGTACCTTGGTCAACACCGAGACCAGCGCCGTGCACATGGCGATGCCCGCGCTCGGGCCGTCCTTGGGCGTGGCACCTTCGGGCACGTGGATGTGCACATCGAGGTTCTGGTAGAAATCCGGGTCGATGCCCAACTGGTCCACGCGTGCGCGCACCACCGACGTGGCCGCCTGGATCGATTCCTTCATCACATCGCCCAGTTGCCCGGTGTGGACCATCCGGCCCTTGCCCGGCACCACCGACGCTTCGATGCTCAGCAGATCGCCGCCGACCGAGGTCCACGCCAGGCCCGTGACCAGGCCCACCTCGTTTTCCTGTTCGGCTCGGCCGAAATCGAAACGACGCACGCCCAGGTAATGCTCGATGTTCTCCGGCGTGACGACCACCTGTGTCGCGCCCGGCTTCTTCCTGGTCTTGCTCGTGGACTTTGCGGCCGGCTTGGCCTTGGCCTGCTTGACCTGGCCGAGGGTGAGTTCCTTGACCACCTTGCGGCAGATCTTGGCAATTTCGCGCTCGAGATTGCGCACGCCCGATTCGCGCGTGTAGTAGCGCACGATGTCGCGCACGGCCTCCGACTCGATGCTCAGTTCTTCCAGCTTCAGACCATTGGCCTTCAGCTGCTTGGGCAGCAGGTAGCGCTGCGCGATCGCCAGCTTTTCGTCCTCGGTGTAGCCGGGCACACGAATGACTTCCATGCGGTCCAGCAACGGGCCAGGGATATTGAGCGAATTGGCGGTCGCAATCCACATCACCTCGGACAGGTCCAGGTCGACCTCGAGATAGTGGTCATTGAACGCATTGTTCTGCTCCGGGTCGAGCACCTCGAGCAGGGCGGAGGACGGGTCGCCGCGGAAGTCCATCGACATCTTGTCGATCTCGTCGAGCACGAACAGCGGATTGCGCGTGCCGACCTTGTTGAGGTTCTGCACGATGCGGCCGGGCATCGAACCGATGTAGGTGCGTCGATGGCCGCGGATCTCCGCCTCGTCGCGCACGCCGCCAAGGCTCATGCGGACGAACTTGCGGTTGGTCGCCTTGGCGATCGACTGGCCGAGGGAGGTCTTGCCCACGCCGGGCGGACCGACCAGGCACAGGATCGGACCCTTCATGGTGTTCACGCGCTGCTGCACGGCAAGGTATTCGAGGATGCGGTCCTTGACCTTCTCCAGGCCGAAGTGATCGGCGTCGAGCACTTCCTGGGCAACCGCGAGGTCCTTACGCACCTTGGTCTTCTTTTTCCAGGGCACGCCGATCAGCCAATCCAGATAGTTGCGCACGACCGTCGCCTCTGCCGACATCGGCGACATCTGCTTGAGCTTGGAGAATTCCTGCTTGGCCTTGGCCAGCACCGGCTTGGGCATGCCGGCGTCCTCGATCTTGCGCTGCAGTTCCTCGATCTCGTTGACGCCCTCCTCGCCCTCGCCCAGCTCCTTCTGGATCGCCTTCATCTGTTCGTTGAGGTAGTACTCGCGCTGGCTCTTCTCCATCTGCGATTTGACGCGGCCGCGGATGCGCTTTTCCACCTGCTGCAGATCCATCTCGCCATCAACCAGGCCGATCAGCAGCTCCAGCCGCTGGCCGACGTCGGCCGTCTCCAGCACCTTCTGCTTCTCGGCCATGCGCACAGTCAGATGAGCAGCAATCGAATCGGCCAGACGCGAGGGATCGTCGATGCCCGACAACGTGGCGAGCACCTCGGGCGGCAGTTTGCGGCTCTGCTTGACCAGCTGTTCAAACAGCGAGACCAGCGTGCGCGAGATGACGTCGAGCTCGCGCTCCTTGGCGCTGTAGATCGGCTCGATGACACGCGAGCTGGCCGTGAGCATGCCGCTTTCGTTGCGGTATTCCTCGATGGACACGCGTGATTGGCCCTCGACCAGCACCTTCACCGTGCCGTCGGGCAGCTTGAGCAACTGCAACACGCCAGCCAAGGTGCCGACCTCGTGCAGATCTCCGGCGACCGGATCGTCGATATCGGGGCTCTTCTGCGCCACCAGCAGGATCTGTCGCTCGCCTTCCATCGCCTGCTCGAGCGCGCGCATCGATTTGTCGCGTCCGACGAAAAGCGGGATGACCATGTGGGGGTAGACCACCACGTCGCGCAGCGGCAGCACCGGAAGTGCGTCGAGCGTGGCGCCGGTAGCGGTAACGGAGGCGTGTTTTGCCATCGAAAAAGTCCCCGAGGATTTGTAAGGTTTACCCCGACACTGCGCCGAGGCCTCCGACAGGTCAAGTGGAGTCGACCCGCGCCGCCGTCAAGTCAACGCGACCATTCCGGGCGGCTGAAACGGAGGCTTGCAGATTCCAGGCCAAGGCTACGCAGCCGACACCTGGCTGGGTGAGAACCACGACGCAATGCGGCTTGCATGGCCCAGGCGAAGCTGGCGCCTGCGTGCCTGTCTGCCAAAAAACAAACGGCCCCGGCAATGGCCGGGGCCGCTGTTTTTTGACGCCTTGTGTCGATCAGGCGGCGTCGCCACCCTCACCCGCCACGCGCTGCTGTTGCAAGTTGCCGCGGTAGATCAGGTAGGGCTCGGCCTGCCCTTCGATCACCGCATCGTCGACCACCACCTTGCTGACGTGTTCCAGCGAAGGCAGTTCGTACATGGTGTCCAGCAGCACCTGCTCCAGGATGGTGCGCAGGCCGCGAGCGCCGGTCTTGCGCTTGAGCGCCTTCTTGGCGATCGCCTGCAGGGCTTCCGGGCGGAACTCGAGCTCCACGCCTTCCATCTCGAACAGGCGGCGGAACTGCTTGGTGACGGCGTTCTTCGGCTCGGTGAGGATCTTCACCAGCGCCGGCTCGTCCAGCTCGTCCAGCGTCGCCACGACCGGCAGACGGCCGACGAATTCCGGGATCAGGCCGAACTTGACCAGATCCGACGGTTCGACCTCGGCCAGCACCTTGCCCAGGTTCTCGGTGCGCTCCTTGGAGCGCACCTCGGCCGAGAAGCCGATGCCGGTGGTCTCCGAACGCTGCTGGATCACCTTCTCCAAGCCCGCGAATGCGCCGCCGCAGATGAAGAGGATGTTCTTGGTGTCCACCTGCAGGAATTCCTGCTGCGGATGCTTGCGCCCGCCCTGTGGCGGCACCGAGGCCAGCGTACCCTCGATCAGCTTGAGCAGCGCCTGCTGCACGCCCTCACCAGAAACGTCGCGGGTGATCGACGGGTTCTCGCTCTTGCGCGAGATCTTGTCGATCTCGTCGATATAGACGATGCCCGACTGCGCCTTGTCGACATCGTAATCGCACTTCTGCAGCAGCTTCTGGATGATGTTCTCGACGTCCTCACCCACGTAGCCCGCTTCGGTCAGCGTGGTGGCGTCGGCGATGGTGAACGGCACGTTGAGCAGGCGCGCCAGCGTTTCGGCCAGCAGCGTTTTGCCCGAGCCGGTCGGGCCGATCAGGAGGATATTGGACTTGCCGAGCTCGACCTCGTCGCTCTTCTGGCGCGATTCCATGCGCTTGTAGTGGTTGTACACGGCCACCGCCAGCGCCTTCTTGGCGCGGGTCTGGCCGACCACGTACTGGTCGAGGGTTTCCATGATCTCGCGGGGCTTGGGCAGGTGGCTGCGCCCGGAGGCGGCCTTTTCCTCCAGCTCCTCGCGGATGATGTCGTTGCAGAGCTCCACGCACTCGTCGCAGATGAACACGGATGGACCCGCGATCAGCTTGCGCACTTCATGCTGGCTCTTGCCGCAGAAGGAGCAGTAGAGAATCTTGCCGCTGTCGTTGGAACGGCCCTGCCGCTCGTCGCTCATATCAGGTCCTGCTGTGTTTCGGTTGCGTCGTCAGAATAGCACAGGGCTCCGCGCCTGCTTGCGCCTGCGCGGAGCATGCTTCCTGGCGATCTGGATCGGCCGGAATCAGGTTGGCTGAAGTCAGGCCGACTTGACGGTCTCGACCCCGCGGCGGTCGAGGACCTGGTCGATCAGGCCGTAGTCCCGGGCCTCGATGGGGTTCATGAACCGGTCGCGTTCCATGTCGCGCTCGATCTTTTCCAACGGCTGGCCGGTGTGGTCGACATAGAGCTGGTTCAGGCGCTGGCGGATGTAGAGGATCTCGCGCGCCTGGATCTCGATATCGGTCGCCTGGCCCTGGGCGCCGCCGGAAGGCTGGTGGATCATGATGCGCGAGTTCGGGAGCGAGAAGCGCTTGCCCTTGGCGCCGGCCATCAGCAGCAGCGAACCGGCGCTGCACGCCTGGCCGATGCACATGGTGCTGACGTCAGGCTTGATGAACTGCATGGTGTCGTAGATCGCCAGGCCCGCGGTCACCGCACCGCCCGGGCTGTTGATGTACAGGTGGATGTCCTTGTCCGGGTTCTCCGACTCCAGGAACAGCATCTGCGCGATCAGCACGTTGGCGACCTGGTCGTTGACCTCGCCCACCAGGAAGATCACCCGCTCCTTCAGCAGGCGCGAGTAGATGTCATAGGAACGCTCGCCACGAGCGGTCTGCTCGACGACGATCGGCACCAGGTTGAGGTTCTGGATCGGGGCCATGGCCATGCGTGCTTGTTCTCCGGTGAGGCCCGCGCTCAGGCGGGCCTGGTGATGGTGCCTGGCAGTGTCGCTCAGGCGCCGGCCGGGCGCATCACTTCGTCGAAGGCCAGGTGCTTTTCGGTGGTCTTGGCGTTCTCGGCCACCCACTCGGCCACCTGGTCTTCCATCACGCGGTTCTGCAGCCCAGACATCAATTGGGGGTCGGCGTTGTAGAGTTCAACGACCTTCTCCGGTTCCTCGTAGGTCGAGGCGATGGCAGCGAGCTGCTCAGCGACGCGCTTGCGGTCGATCTTCAGTTCCTGCTTGCGGGCGATCTCGCCCATCAGGAGACCGGCGATCACACGCTTGCGGGCCATCGGCATGGCTGCCTCGATCAGTTGCGGCGGCGGCTGCTGGCCACGCGGCACGCTGCCGGCAGCGAGGTTGCGGGCCTCGGACTGCACCATCAGGTTGGGGACCTCCAGCTCGCCGTGGGTATCGGCCAGCTTCTCGGCGACCTCGGCCTTCAGGCGGCCCATCAGGGTGGCCTTGAGCTCGCGCTCGAGGTTGGCGCGGACCTCCTTGCGGAACGTATCCAGGTTGCCGTCGGCGATACCGAACAGTTTGGCGAACTCTTCGTTCACTTCCGGCAGCTGCGGCGCCTGCACCTTGATGATCTTGAAGCTGACCTGGGCGGTCTTGCCAGCCAGTTGCGGGTTACCGAAGTCTTCCGGGAAGGCGATTTCGGTCTCGAATTCGTCGCCTGCCGTGCGGCCGGTGAGCGCCTCATCCAGCGCTTTGAACAGCGTGCCCGAACCCAGCACGCTGCCAGCGCGCTCCAGGCCCTCGGCCGGGAAGCGGTAGTCGCCCGCCGTGGCGGCATATTCGAACATCACGAAATCACCCTCGGCCGAAGCGCGCGCCACTTCGTCGAAGCTGCGGCGCTGCAGGCGCAGCGTTTCAATCATCTTTTCGATGTCGGCGTCGGTCACTTCGGCAACCGGGCGATTGATCTCCAGCGCGGCGATGTCGATCTGGGGGAATTCCGGCATCACTTCGAACGTGGCGGTGTAAGCGATCTCGCCGTTCTCGGGCTTGCCGGTGGTGTCGATCGAGGGGTTCGCAACCGGGCGCAGGTTCTCCTTCTCGAACGCCTCGCGCAGCGTGCTGCCGATCAGGTCGGACAACACTTCGCCGCGGACCTGCGAGCCGAAGCGCTGCTGGATGACGGTGGTCGGTACCTTGCCCGGGCGGAAGCCCTTCAGGCGCACCGTGCGACCCATCTCGGCGATGCGCGCGCTGACCTGCGACTCCAACTGGTCCGCCGGGAACCGCACCGTGAGCTTGCGCTCGAGCTTGCCGACGTTCTCAACCGAAAACTGCATGACGACTCCTGGTGACTCTCGTTGTGGACCGGCGTGCGGGCCGGCCTTGCAGAAACTGATAAGGGAATGGTGCGAAAGGAGGGACTCGAACCCTCACGGGGGTTACCCGCCAGAACCTAAATCTGGTGCGTCTACCAGTTCCGCCACTTTCGCATCGCGCCCGCGGACTGGAAGCGGCGGATTCCGAACGGAAATCGGCCCAAGCGCCCCGCCCCGCTAAGTCGATGATTCCCTTACGCCAAAGCGGGGCATTTTACGGTTGCGCGGCGGGGCAGCACAAGCACGCCGGCCCGCTCTTGAATGATGATGCTGTCCATCAGGACTGCCTCTCTCCCTCTCCCCTCCGGCGAGAGGGTTGGGACCTGGGGTGAAGGCTGGCCTGGAACCTCATAAGCCTGCCTCACTACCGCTCCCCGTGAGCACCTTCCCCTCAGCCCTCTCCGCGGGGGAAGAGGCGAAAAGGCGAAAAAAAACAGGCGCCCGGTTTCCCGAGCGCCTGTCTGTATTGGTGGGCCGTGTAGGATTCGAACCTACGACCAATTGATTAAGAGTCAACTGCTCTACCAGCTGAGCTAACGGCCCATGAAACTTTCAAATTGGGGTGAGCGATGGGATTCGAACCCACGACATCCGGAATCACAATCCGGGACTCTAACCAGCTGAGCTACGCCCACCATAAAAACGATGAATCTGGCGCGCCCGACAGGAATCGAACCTGCAACCGTCGGCTTAGAAGGCCGATGCTCTATCCGATTGAGCTACAGGCGCATGTCCGAAGCTTAACGCCTGCTGGTCGGGGCAGAGGGATTCGAACCCCCGACATCCAGCTCCCAAAGCTGGCGCTCTACCAGACTGAGCTATACCCCGTAGCAAACCTGTGGGACGCGTTCTGCGTTCCGAAGCTCTCGAATGCTACGGGTGACGCCTCACCTCGTCAATCCGTTCCAGCAAGTCAGAATCCTTTCCGACCCCATCGGCAACATCGAACCGATGGACAAGTCATGGTGCGAACATCACGACTTGCAATGTAAATGGCGCGCCCGGAGAGATTCGAACTCCCGACCACCAAGTTCGTAGCCTGGTACTCTATCCAACTGAGCTACGGGCGCGCGGTGAAACTGGTTTGCCGTGGCCCCGTCGCCGACGCGATGGGTGCCGAAGCAAGAAGCGGAATTATTCAGATCAGACGCGGCTGCGTCAACACCTTTTTCAAAAAATCTTCGCTTTTTCTGCTGCGGAGATTTCCGCACCAATGCCAACACACGAAGATTTGGACGTCCAAACGGAACGGAGCCAGGCTCGCCCGCCCCCTTCCCCGCCGTGCAGGGAAGGATACGCCGCTTCAACCATGCGGCTGCGTGGCCGGATCACCAAGCTTGGGTGAGCCGGCATCGCCGCGTGGCGGCAGGTTCGGCGGTACCGAGCCACCCGAGGATGGCTTGGACCAGTCGGCCGGCTCGCCCGGCTGGCGGCCCGCCATGATGTCGTCGATCTGACGTGCGTCGATGGTTTCGTACTGCAGCAACGCGTCGGCCATGACGTGCAGCTTGTCGAGGTTGTCAGTCAACAACCGCTTGCTGCGTGCGTAGGCGCGATCAAGGATGTCGCGTACGACTTCATCAATGCGTCGGGCCGTCTCGTTGGACACGTTCTTGTGCTGCGTAACTGAGCGGCCGAGGAACACTTCGTCTTCGTCTTCGCCGTAAGTGACCGGTCCGAGCTCATCGGAGAGGCCCCACTTGGTGACCATGTTGCGCGCCATCTTGGTGGCTCGCTCGATGTCGTTGGATGCGCCCGTGGTGACCTTGTCGGCGCCAAAGATCAATTCTTCGGCGACACGACCGCCGTAGAGCGAGCAGAGCTGCGATTCGATCGCCACGCGGTTGATCGAATACTTGTCGGCCTCGGGCAGGTACATGGTCACGCCCAGCGCGCGACCGCGTGGGATGATGGTGACCTTATAGACCGGGTCGTGCTCGGGCACCAGGCGGCCGACGATGGCGTGGCCGGCCTCGTGGAAGGCGGTCAGGCGCTTCTCGTCCTCGCTCATGGCCATCGAGCGGCGCTCAGTGCCCATCAGGATCTTGTCGCGCGCCTTGTCCAGGTGGCTCATGCGCACTTCGCGTGCGTTTTCGCGCGCGGCGAACAGCGCCGCCTCGTTGACCAGGTTGGCCAAGTCCGCGCCGGAGAAGCCCGGCGTGCCGCGCGCGATCACCATCGGGTTGACGTCGCTGGCGGTGGGCACCTTGCGCAGGTGCACCTTGAGGATCTGCTCGCGGCCCTTCACGTCGGGCAGGCCGACGACCACCTGGCGGTCGAAGCGGCCCGGGCGCAGCAGCGCCGGATCGAGTACGTCAGGACGGTTGGTCGCCGCGATGACGATGATGCCCTCGGTGCCCTCGAAGCCATCCATCTCGACCAGCAACTGGTTCAGCGTCTGCTCGCGCTCGTCGTGGCCGCCACCCAGGCCGGCGCCGCGATGGCGGCCGACCGCGTCGATCTCGTCGATGAAGATGATGCACGGCGCGTGCTTCTTGGCCTGCTCGAACATGTCGCGCACGCGGCTGGCACCGACGCCGACGAACATCTCGACGAAGTCCGAGCCGGAGATCGAGAAGAACGGCACCTTGGCCTCGCCCGCGATGGCCTTGGCCAGCAGCGTCTTGCCGGTGCCCGGCGGGCCGACCATCAGCACGCCGCGCGGAATCTTGCCGCCCAGCTTCTGGAATTTGCCCGGATCGCGCAGGAACTCGACCAGCTCGCCAACTTCCTCCTTCGCCTCGTCGCAGCCGGCGACGTCGCTGAAATTGACCTTGACCTGGTCCTCGCCCTGCAGCTTGGCGCGCGAGCGGCCGAAGCTCATCGCCCCGCGCCCACCGGCACCGGCCTGCATCTGGCGCATGAACCAGATGAACACGCCCACGATCAGGATGATCGGCAGCCAGTTGACCAGCAGGCCCAGCAGCGAGAAGCCGTTGTTGGAGGGCTCCTGGGTCACCACTACATTCTTGTCCTGCATCTGCTTGACCACCCCGTTGGTGGAAAAGCCGAGCACGGGCGCAACGGTGCGGAAGGCGCTGCCATCCTTCAGCTTGCCGGTGATGGTCGCGGGATTGTCGGCGCTGATCGTGGCGCTGGCGACATTGCCGCTGTCCACGCTCTGCACGAAGCTCGAGTAAGGCAGGTCGGACGAGGAGCCGCCGTGCGGGTTGAAGCTCTGGAAGACCGTCAGCAGGACCACCGCGATGATCAGCCAGAGCAACAGGTTTTTCGCCATTTCGTTCATGCGCGGGTCTCGTCCGTTTGCCCGCCGACGGCCTTCTTGCCGGTGGCGAGCGCATAAACCTCGCGCGAACGTGCGCGCGAAGCCTTGGGTTTACGCATGGTTACGCGCGCGAACTGCGCGCGCAAGTTGCGCAGGTAGTCATCGAAGCCGGCACCCTGGAACAGCTTGATCAGGAGCGCACCGCCCGGCTTGAGCCACTGCCGGGAGAAATCCAGCGCCAGATCGGCCAGATCCATCGCACGGATCTGGTCGGCCAGCGCCACGCCACTCATATTGGGGGCCATGTCCGACAGTACAAGATCGACCGGTTGCCCGCCGAGGCGCTCCTCCAGCTGGTGCAGCACGGCTTCTTCGCGGAAATCGCCCTCGATGAAATCCACCCCGGCGATGCCCTGCATCGGCAGGATGTCCAGCGCGATCACCGTGCCGTTGTCACCCAGGCGCTGGCGTACCAGTTGCGACCAGCCGCCGGGGGCCGCGCCCAGGTCGACCACGCGCATGCCCGGCTTGAGCAGGCGGTCGCGCTCGATCAGTTCCTCCAGCTTGAACACCGCACGCGAGCGCAGCCCCTCGGCCTGGGCCTTCTTCACGTAGACGTCGTCGAAGTGCTCCCGGAGCCACCGGGAGCTGCTTTTGCTGCGGGACATGCGGCAGGGGGCACCGATGGGGGAAGACGGCCGCATGATACCCTTTACGGCCCCCTGACCGCGAATCGTGGACCCTTCCCGCATGCCGATCTCCCCTTCCCAGCGCCGCTACCTACGCAGCCTCGCCCACGACCTGCACCCGGTGATCCTGCTCGGTGCCAAGGGGGCGACGCCCGCTGTGGTCAAGGAACTGGACCTGGCCCTGAGCCACCACGAACTGGTCAAGGTGAAACTCTCCGGCGGCGACAAGGAAGAGCGGGACGCACAGATCGCCTACTTGACCGACGGCACCGGCGCCGAGAGCGTGCAGCAGATCGGCCACACCGTGACTTTGTTCCGCCGAAACGAGGACGAGCCCAAGCTCGCCCTGCCCCGCTGATGGACCTTTCGCTCGAGCGCCCCGAGGGCTACCTGTTCATCCGCCGCGTGAGCGAGCGGTCGATCACGGTGGTCGACCGGGAGTTGCAAGCGAGCTTCCTGCTGGCGCCGGACCGGGTGGTCGAGGATTGGCCTGCCGGTGACGCGACGGCGCTTGACGAAGTCGCGGGCGAGGCCGTACGTGCACTCGAGCCGGAAGTCGTGCTGCTCGGCACGGGCGCACGGCAGCGCTTTCCGTCTGCCGCCTTCATGGCCGGATTCCTTCGCAAGGGCATCGGCATTGAAGTGATGGACAACGCGGCCGCGGCGCGCACCTATGACCTGCTGGCCGGCGAAGGCCGACGGGTGGTGGCGGCTTTCATCCTGCCAGGATCCGGATCGGTGGGCTGAAGCCCACCCTACGGAGTACGCATGCAGAGCGGGCTTCAGCCTACCGACGCTTACCGCGACGGCAGGTAATCGAGCGGATCGACCGGATTTCCGTCGCGCCGGATCTGGAACTGCAGTTCGTCCCGCGACGCCCCGGTCGAACCCATTTCGGCGATCAACTGGCCCGCGCTCACCCGCTGCCCCTCTTTCACCAGTCGCTTGCGGTTATGCCCATACGCCGACAGGAAGTCGTCGTTGTGCTTGATGATGATCAGCTCGCCGTAACCGACCAGCCCGTTGCCGCTGTAAACGACCACGCCATCGGCCGCAGCCCGCACCGGGTCGCCCGTCTTGCCGGCCAGTTCGATGCCCGGGATCGCGTCACCGCTCTGGAACTTCTTGATCAACGTGCCGTCCGCTGGCCAGCGCCAGTTGACGCCGCCCGTGGTGCGCGTGGCACCTCTCGGCGCGGGCACGGCAGGGGGCGCAGGCGTGGCGGCCACAGGAGCCGGTGCCGGTGTCGGAGAAGGCACAACCGGCGCCGGACGCGAAGGTGCCGGCGCGACGGGTTTGAACACCGGGGAGGCGGGATGCGCCGCGGACGCGACCGGCCACCGCGCGCCGGCATGGCGGCCCTGCGCGGGAGACAGCCGCAGCATCTGGCCCGGCCAGATCGTGTAGGGCGAGCTGATGCCGTTCCACGCGGCAAGATCGCGGAAATCCAGCCCGTGGCGAAAAGCGATCGAATAGAGCGTGTCCCCGCGCAGTACGCGGTAGCTGCCCGTCGCGGGGCGCGGCACTGTGACCGACTGGCGTGGTGCAGACACGCCACGATGGGGCTGGACCACCACCGACCGGCCGCAGGCGGCAAGGAGAACCGCGGCCGTACATGCCGCCGCGAAGCGCATCCATTTCTTCATGCCGACCAGCATACCCAGCCGACACGGCGATTTCACGGAACGCGCCGTGCTCAACGCGACCAGATCCACCAGACCAGCAGCAGGGCCAGCACGATGATCGCCGCCCAGCCGATGCGCTCGATGTGCTTGTGCAGAAGCCGCTCGGCGCGCTCGCCGAACAGGCGGATCAGCAACGCGAGCAACCACACGCGCTTGCCGCGCCCCACGGCCATGCACAGCAGGAACGGAATCACCGGCACGCCCACGATGCCCGAGGCCCAGGTGACGAACTTCATCGGCACCACCGGCTGCAAGGCGGCCAGCGCCAGCACCAACAGCAGGCCCAGCCAATGCTGGTTCATCTGCACGCGCAGGCTGGTCACACCCTGTTCGATCGGTTCGAGCAGATGCAGCGAAGCCAGCAGCGGCTGCAGCGCCTGGAATGCCCAATGGCCCAGCGCGTAGCCCACCAGCGAGCCGAGCAGCGAGAACAGCAAGCTGACGTTGGCGTAGAAGAACGCCTTCTGCCGCTTGCCCAGCATCATCGGCGCCAGCATCACCTCCGGCATGACCGGGAAGATGAAGGCTTCGACGAAGCTCAACCCGCAGAGGTAGTACACGGCCCGCGGGTCGCGTGCCCAGGTCAGTGCACGCGAGTAGAGCGTTCCAAACAGGCGCATTTAATGAGTTCCTTGTCGCCGGAGGGGAGGCATCAACCGATGCCGCCGAGCAGCGGCACAAAACTCACCGGACCGAGTTCTTCCTGGATGAATTCACCCTGCCCGTTGCCACGAATGCGCAACAGCATCTGGCTGCTGGGCGAGCCGACCGGCGCCACCAGCACGCCATCGGGCGACAGCTGGTCGAGCACCTGGCTGGGGATCGCGTCCCCGGCGGCAGTGAGGATGATCGCATCGAAGGGTGCCTGGTCCGGCCAACCCAGCTTGCCGTCGTCGTGGCGCGAACGCACGTTGTCCAGGCCCAACTGGCGGAAGCGTCGGCGCGCCTGGCGCAATAGCTCCTCGATGCGCTCGACCGTGAACACCTGGCCCACCAGCGCTGCCAGTACCACCGCCTGGTAACCCGAGCCCGTGCCGATCTCCAGCACCTTCTGCGGCACGCCGCCGTTGAAGTGTTCCAGCAATGCCTCGGTCATGCGCGCGACCACCCAGGGCTGCGAGATGGTCTGGCCGTGGCCAATCGGCAGCGCGGTGTTCTCGTAGGCGCGCGAGTGCAGCGCCTGGTCGATGAAATGGTGGCGCGGCGTATTGCGGATCACCTCGATCACGCGCGGATCGCGGATGCCGCTCTCCTTTAGCGTGGCGGCCAGGCGGTCGCGTGCGCGCTGCGAGGTCATCCCCTCGCCCTTGAACGCCGAGGGAGGCAGCGGATGGATGTTCATCGTCATCGCGTCAGGCCGCCTTTTCGTCCATGGCGTCGGTCATCGCCTGCATCCAGCCGCTGATTTTCTCCAGCGCCTGGTAGCGGGTGAGATCGACATGGATCGGCGTGACCGACACGTAGCCGCGGCGCACCGCGTCGAAGTCGGTACCGGGGCCATCATCCTCGGCGCCGCCGGAAGGCCCGATCCACCAGATCGGCTTGCCGCGCGGGTCGGTCTGCGCGATGCAGGGCGCCGAGCGGTGCCGCTTGCCCAGCCGGGTGACCTCAAAACCCTGGATCTCGTGCCAGGGCCGATCCGGCACGTTGACGTTGAGAATGGTGTCGGCCGGCAGCGGATCGACCAGCAGGCGGCGCATCAGGATCAACACGGCCTGCGCGGCCGAATCGTAATGCTCGCCCTTGTGGTCGCGGCTGGCCAGCGACACGGCGATCGCAGGCAGGCCGAGGAAGCGGCCTTCCATCGCTGCGGACACGGTGCCGGAGTAGATGACATCGTCACCGAGGTTGGCGGAGTTGTTAATGCCCGACACCACGATGTCCGGCTCATGGTCGAGCAGACCGGCCAGCGCCAGGTGCACGCAATCGGTGGGCGTACCGGCTACCCGGTAGCGGCCGTCGTCCATCTTCAGCGCGCGGATCGGCGCATCCAGGGTGAGCGAATTGCTGGCGCCGGAGCGGTCGCGATCGGGCGCTACCACCGTCACCTGCCCCACCGCCGCCAGAGAGTCGGCCAATACGCGGATGCCGGGGGCATCCACGCCGTCGTCGTTGCTTACCAGGACTCGCATGATGTTCCGTACAGATGCACGAGCGCGGCCCCGAAGGCGCGCTCCGAATCCTTCGAAGTCTACCGGACCGGCCCACCTCTTTCACGGCCACGCGATCCGGATTCGCATCTACGTGGAGGGGATCGAACGAGCGGCGGCCTTGAGGAAAACGGCCGCCGGTCCCTTGCTAGCATGACCCCATGAAGAAGCACCGCAGCCCGACCGAGCCCGACGAGGACGACATCCGACTGTTCCGTGATGCCATCGGACCGGTGCGCGAAATCCGCGCCGACACCCCACCGCCACCCGCGTCCCGGCCGGAGCCACGCGCGCGCATGCTCGAAGCGGACGAGGCGGCCGTCCCGGGGGAGCTGCTCGAGCTCGCCTTCGATCCCGCCCTGATGGAAATCGGCGAAGAGCTGAGCTACCTGCGCGACGGCTACCCGCCACGCCTGTTGCGCCAGCTCAAGCGGGGTCAGTTCAGCATCCAGGACGAACTGGACCTGCACCACATGAACGCCGCCGCCGCCCAGGCCAGCATCGCCAGCTTCCTGGCCGAGGCCGGTCAGCACGGACTGCGCTGTGTGCGCATCGTGCACGGCAAAGGCCTGCGCTCCAAAGCTGCCGGCCCGGTGCTGAAGGTGCTTACCGACCGCCTGTTGCGCCGGCGCGGCGATGTGGTGGCCTTTGCTTCGGCCAAGCCCGCCCAAGGCGGTACCGGTGCCGTCGTAGTCCTGCTGAAGAACGCCTAGCGGCGATCAGTCGGCGCGTATCGCCGCTACCGGCGCCACCGCGGCGGCACGCCGCGCCGGCCCCAGCACGGCAAGCTGACCGAGCAGCCACAACACCATCGCGCCGGCCAGTGCAAACCACGGTGGCATCCGCGGCAGTTCGCCCCGTGTCATCAACCAGAGATTGGCGCCGATGGCGAGCACCACGCCGAGCCCGACCCCGGCACCGACAATGAGGAAGTTCTCGATCCGGACATAGGCAAGGATGTCGCCTCGCGTAGCACCCAGCGCCCGGCGCATGCCGATCTGTCGGCGCCGCTGGCTGACCCAGAAGCTGCTCAGGCCGACGATGCCGCCGGCCGTGGCCAGCAGCAGCAACACGCTGAGCACCACCATGGCAGTGGCGACGCCGCGATCGATCGTGTATCCCAGCTCGCGCGCCTGCGTCAGCGTCAACACGCCTTCGTCCGGGTCGATCAGGCGCATGCGGTCCTGCGCCAGCAGCGCGGCGACCGACGCGCGCATTGCCGCGGCGCGCTGGCCGGTGCGCGATCGGACCAGGTAGACCGTACCGTCCGGGTCGGCCAACCGGGCCGGTAGCAGCACCGTGTCCTCGTCGATGCTGCGCACCGAACTGCCCGCGTAGGCGCCCTGCAACCGGTCGATGATGCCGATGATCACGCTCGGCCCGTCGAGATGGACGGTTTGGCCCAACGCTGGCGAACCGTCGGTAAAGAGCTTGTTCGCCAGATCGCGGGTAATGATGATCGAGGCTGGCGCAATCCTGTCGAACGATCCGGCCTGCACGATTTCGTCGGCGCGGAAATTGCGGCCGGCAACCAGCCGCACGCCCAGTGTTTCCAGCGCATGTTCGTCGGCGAAGTAGCTGATGGCAATCCGCGGTCGCGTCGTCTGGGCGGGCTCGCGCTTGAGGCCGACCGGCAGGCCTCCGCCGCCCTGCAACGGGTAGGCCTCGCTGGCGAAGGCGTCGCGCACGCCGGGCAAGCCGCGCAGGGTAGCGAGGTCGGCGCGCATCCGCGCATCGACGCGCGCGCCGTCGTCATGACCAAGCCAGCCGTTGCGGATGACGAACAGGTTGGCCTCGTCGGTACCGGTCGGCCGCGCCAGATGCGCCAGTCGCGTGTGCAGCACGAACAGGGCGTTGCTCACCACCGCAAGCGTCAAGGCGACCTGCAGCACGATCAGCGCCGTCGCCGCCTTGTGGCGCCGCAGGGCGGCGAGAATCGGCTGGAGCTGTATCCACACGCGCATCATGGGTTCCTCATCCCTGAGCAAGCTGCCACGCGGGACGCATCCGGGCAGCGCGCCATGTGGGCCAGAGGGCCGCAGCCAGCGTCCCGGCCACGGCCGCCAACAAAGCCAGCGCCATCAGCGCTAGATCCAGCCGCGCCAGGCGTGCGATCTGTGGCACGAACACCCGGTCGAGGCTCGCCATGCCCAGCGCCGTGAGCAGCACGCCCAGCGCGCCGCCAGCCATCCCGATGACCGTCGCCTCGATGAGGAACTGGCGCACGATCTCACGCCGTGGCGCGCCGAGTGCGCGGCGCACGCCGATCTCCAGTCCGCGGCGACTGAAGCGCGCCAGCAAGAGACCGACCACGTTGACCAGGCACACGAGGAGGAAACCCAACGATACCCACGCCGACAGCTTCGATTCGCGCGGTACTGCGCGATGGTCGGCCAGCACCTGCATCAGGCCCGGCAGCCGCACGTTGGCGGCCCAAGCAAAACGCCCCAGCCTCTGCTGTTCGGAGGCGTAACCAACAAGAAACCGGTGATAGGCGGCCACGCTGGCGGCATCCGGCAGCTCGACCCAGCCGTTGATCCACACGCATCCACTGGCAAGGAAACCGCTCCAGTCGGACACGTAAGGTGCCGCGCTCGTGCTGCTGCAATAGTTGGTGAGGGGCGTCTTGTGCTGGTTGACGGCGCGAGCGAACGGCACGTAGATCTGCGGCAACTTGCCAAAACCGTTCCAGGTGCTGGCGATGTCGATGTAGCGCGGCAACGGGTCGAAATCGCCGAGCACGCCGCTTATACGGTAGGCGTGTCCGTCCAGCGTCACGATGCGACCGGTGCTGTCGACGTCGCCGAACAGCTTGCGATTGAGCGCATCGGTAATCACCGCGACCGCCGCGCGGCGTTCGTCCGCTGCCGCATTCCAGCCGCCTCCGTAACGGAACGGCACATCGAACATCGTGAAGAAGTCGGCGGTGACCGCCTCGCCTGATTGGGGGAGCGGTTGGCGCGACGGATCGGCCGGCACGACGCCGAAGTTCGTCGGATAAACCAGCGTCTGCCGGGACGCGCGGCGTGCATGCAGCAATGCCAACGCGTCGGTGTAGCTGAGCTGGTCAGGCGGCTGGCCATTGCCGTTGTGCGCCGGCCCGAAACTATCGAGTTGGGGCACGAACAGGCGGTCCGATCTGGAAGGGACTGGGTCGTTTGCCGCCACCCTGAGCACGGCATAACTCAACGCGCACGCCGCCACCCCGAAGCCCATAAGCATGACCACAAGTGCGGTCAGGGCCTTGCTGCGCAGGCAGTTGCGCCACGCCAGGCCCAAGTAATAGCGCAGCATTCCCTTTCCCGTGGATCCCCCGCAGCGGACTGTAACCGAGTGCGAACCCCGGCGATATAAAACGCCGGAGTCGGGGACGGCGCGTCAGGCCTGTGCCAGCTCGCGCGCCACCACGGTGGCATAGGCGCCGGCGGGCAGTTCGAACCCCAGTTCCAGTGCGTCGTCGGCCACCCAGCGCCAGGAGAGATGGCGGGGCAGCAGGCGCAGGGGGCGGCGCTCCTGATCCATGCGGGCCGCCGCAAGCCCCTCGGCCAGGTCGGTGTCGCGCACAGCCACCTGACGTTCCAAAGCACCTGCCTCGCCGGTGGTGGGCGGCTCGCCCTGCCCCCAGAGCGGGCCGGAGGGGTGGATATCGCCCTTCGCCAGGCGCTCGGCCAGCGTGGCGTCGAAGGGCTCCGGTCCGAACCAGGAGCGCGAACCGGCAAGCGACCAGATCTCGCCTTCCAGCGGCGTATCCCATGCGCCCTGCTCCACGCGAGCAGCGAGTACGCCGTTGAAGATGTGCGACCGGGCGGCCGACAAAAGGAAGCTGCGCTTGTCGCGGTCGACCCGGCGGCCGGCGAACATGCCCCGTGCCTGCGCCACGTTGCCGCCTTCGCGGCCGAAGCGCTGTTCGCCGAAGTAGTTGGGCACACCGCGCGCGGCGATGGCTGCCAGCACCCGCTCGGCTTCTGCGCGATCGCCCTGCACCTCGCGCAGGACCAGCACGAAACGGTTGCCCCGCAGCGCACCGCGCTTGAGCTTGCGGTTGTGCCGGGTGGCGGCGAGCACCTTCACTTCCGCATGCGGAAAGGCCGACCAGTCCGGATCCGGCTTGCCCGCCAGCTGCACGGTGAAAGCCTGCCGGGTCACCGCGTGGCGGTCCTTCAGGCCCGCGTAACCGACGGCCACCGGCGGCACGCCGGCGAAGCGGGCCAGCTCGCGTGCCACCCAGTCGGTGTTGGCGCCGCGCTTCTCCACCCACAGCAGCGCATGCTCGCCCGATCCCTCGGCGTCGTAGCCGAGGACTTCCTCGACGAGGAAGTCCTCCGGCGCAGCCCGCAGACGCGCGGTGAGGGGTGGGGTGCCGTGGGCGTAGGGAAGTTCGTGCATCCGGTAAAGCCTTGAGGTTTCTTGCAGGAGCCCGCATGCGGGCGATGGGCCAAAGATCGCCCGCAAGCGGAAGCTACGGGGCGGCGTGCGTTACATCAGGAACAGCGTGGCCAGCCCAAGGAAGATAAAGAACCCGCCGCTGTCGGTCATCGCCGTGATCAACACGCTCGATCCGAGCGCCGGGTCGCGGCCGAATTTCATCATCAGCATCGGTATGCCGACACCGCAGAAGGCGGCCAGCAGAAGGTTGAGCGTCATGGCCGCGGTCATCACCACGCCGAGCGCGATGTTCTCGTACAACAGCCACGCCACCACACCGATCACCCCGCCCCAGACCAGGCCATTGAACAGCGACACGGCCAGCTCCTTGCGCCACAGCCGCTTGGCGCTGTCGGGCGTGATCTGGTTGAGCGCCAGCGCACGCACGATCATCGTGATGGTCTGGTTGCCGGAGTTGCCGCCAATGCCGGCGACGATCGGCATCAGCGTGGCCAGCGCCACCAGTTTTTCGATCGCGCCCTCGAACAGGCCGATCACGCGCGAAGCGATGAAGGCAGTGACCAGGTTGATCGCAAGCCACGACCAGCGGTTGCGCAAGCTCGCCCACACCGACGCGAAGATGTCTTCTTCCTCGCGCAGGCCGACGCGGCTCAGCGCCTCGCTCTCGCTTTCCTCGCGGATCACGTCGACCATCGCATCGACGGTGATGCGGCCGATCAGCCGGCCATGGTCGTCCACCACCGGTGCGGTCACCAGGTCGTAGCGCTCGAACGCCTGCGCCACTTCGTAGGCATCGTCGCCCGGGTGGAAGGTGTTGACGTCCGGGGCCATCACCTCGCTGACCATCTTCTCGGGCGAGTTGACCAGCAACCAGTGCAGCGGCAGCACGCCGGTCAACAGGTTGTCCTGGTTGATCACGAACAGCTTGTCGGTCTGCGCGGGCAGCTCGTCGAAGCGGCGCAGGTAGCGCAGCACGGTCTCAAGGCTCACGTCCTCGCGGATCGTGACCATCTCGAAGTCCATCAGCGAGCCGATCTGGTCCTCTTCCCAGGACAGCGCCGACTGCACCCGCTCGCGCTGCTGCGCGTCGAGGCTGGCCATCAGCTCGGGCAGGACTTCGGTGGGCAGGTCCTCGACCAGGTCGGCCAGTTCGTCGGCGTCCAGCGGCTCGACCGCCGCGAGGATCTCGCGCTGGTCCATGTCCGCGATCAGCGATTCGCGCACCGCGTCGGAAACTTCCAGCAGGATCTCGCCGTCGCGGTCGGCCTTCACCCGCTGCCAGACAGTCAGGCGCGCATCCAGCGGGAGCGCCTCCAGCACGAACGCGATGTCGGCCGGATGCAGTTCGTCGAGCAGTTGCTGCAGCTGTGCCTGGTCGTCGGGCTCGGGCGTTTCGGCAAGCCGCGCCAACAGCGCCGTAATGGCTTCCAGCTGCTCCGGCAGCCGGTTTGCGCCGCGTGCTTCGGCTTCGCTCACGCGCGCTCCAGCAGCACGCAGGCCTGCGCCGCGATGCCTTCGCCGCGGCCGGTGAAGCCGAGCTTTTCGGTGGTGGTGGCCTTGATGCTGATGCGGGCGACCTCGCAGGCAAGGTCTTGGGCCAGGTTCGCGCGCATCGTTTCGGTGTGAGGGCCGACCTTGGGCGCCTCGCAGATCACGGTGACGTCGGCATTGCCGAGCGTGTAGTTGTGCTGCGACATCAAAAGGGCCGCGTGGCGCAGGAACTGGCGGCTGTCCGCATCGCGCCAGCGCTCGTCCGAGGGCGGGAAGTGCCTGCCGATGTCGCCGAGCGCAAGCGCGCCGAAAATGGCATCGCACAGCGCGTGGATCACCACGTCGCCGTCGGAGTGCGCGACCACGCCGCGATGGTGCGGGACACGCACGCCGCCGAGCACGACGAAATCGCCCTCGCCGAACGCGTGCACGTCAAAACCCTGGCCTATGCGCATTACCCCGTCCTCGTCAGCAGGAACTCGGCCAGCGCGAAATCCGCGGCCGTCGTCACCTTGATGTTGTCCTCGGCGCCTTCCACCAGCAGCGGCGCGACACCTGCCCGCTCCATCGCCATCGCCTCGTCGCTGACCGGCACGCCCGCGCGACTGGCCGCCTCCAGCGCTGCCACAAGCTGCCCGCGGCGGAACATCTGCGGCGTGAAGGCGCGCCAACGCTGTTCGCGCGGCTCGGTCTGGACACTGCGCTGGCGCTCGTCGGCGCGCTTGAGGGTGTCCCGCAGCGGCGCGCCGAGCAGGCCGCCCTCGACCGCCGAAGCCCGTTCGACCAGCTGTTCGATGTCGGCGGCGCGCACGCAGGGGCGCGCTGCGTCGTGCACGAGCACGAACTGCTCCTCGCCAACGCCGGCCGGCAGTGCGCGCAGGCCGGCCAGTACCGAGTCGGCGCGCTCGCCCCCGCCGATCGTGGTGAGCACGGGCTTGCCGCCCAGGTGGTCGATACCCGGCCAGCGTGCGTCATCGGCCGCCAGCGCCACCATCAAGCCGGCGATGCGCGGGTGTGTCGCCAACCGCTCCAGCGTGTGCAGGATCAAGGCGCGCCCGGCCAGCGGCAGGTACTGCTTGGGGCAGTCGCCGCCGACCCGGGTGCCGCGTCCGGCGGCCGGTATCACGCACCACAGCGTGGCCATGTCAGTGCCCGCCGCCGTCGCTGGCCGGTGGCGGGCTGCTGGCGCTGCCGGCCGGTCGTTCGACCACCTGGTAGAACGTCTCGCCGGGCTTGATCAGGCCCAGCTCCGCGCGGGCGCGTGCTTCGACCGCCTGCTCGCCATGCTTGAGGTCGCTGACGTCCGCCGCCAGCGCCTGGTTGCGCTGCAGCAGCTTGTCGTTCTCGCCGGCCTGCTTCTGCACCGATGCGCGCAGCGTCTGCACTTCGTGCATGCCGCCGCTGCCGGCCCACAGCTTAAGCTGCAGACCGATCAGGATCACGATGAGGATCAGGGCGATCCAGCGCAGCATGGGCGGTGGGACCTGTCAGCGTCAGCCCGGCAGGCGGGCGAGGTTGGGGAACGCGTCGCGGCCGGCATAACGGGCGGCACTGCCCAGTTGCTCCTCGATGCGCAGCAGCTGGTTGTACTTGGCCACGCGGTCGGTACGGCAAAGCGAGCCGGTCTTGATCTGGGTCGCGGTCGTCGCAACGGCGATATCGGAGATCGTCGTGTCTTCGGTTTCGCCCGAACGATGCGAAACCACCGCCGCGTACTTCGCGGCATCCGCCATGGCGATGGCTTCCAGCGTCTCGGACAGCGTGCCGATCTGGTTGACCTTGATCAGGATCGCGTTGGCGATGTGCTTGTCGATGCCCTCGCGGAAGATCGACGGGTTGGTGACGAACAGGTCGTCGCCCACCAGCTGCACGTCCTTGCCGATCTTGTCGGTAAGCAGTTTCCAGCCGTCCCAGTCGCCCTCGGCCATGCCGTCTTCGATGGTCACGATCGGGTACTGCTTCGCCCAGCCGGCGAGCAGGTCGACGAACTGCTCTGGCGCGTAAGCCTTGCCCTCGCCTTCCAGGTCGTACTTGCCGTTCTTGAAGAACTCGGAGCTGGCCACGTCCAGGCCGAGCAGGATCTCGCTGCCGACCTTGTAGCCGGCCTTGCCGACCGCTTCGAGGATGGTGTCCAGCGCCTCGATGTTGGAGCGCAGGTTCGGCGCGAAGCCGCCCTCGTCACCCACTGCCGTGTTGAGCCCCTTGGCCTTCAGCACGCTCTTGAGGGCGTGGAAGACTTCCGCGCCGGCGCGCAGCGCCTCGGCGAAGTTGGGCACGCCGACCGGCAGGATCATGAACTCCTGCACGTCGACGTTGTTGTCGGCATGCGCGCCGCCGTTGACGATGTTCATCATCGGCACCGGCAGGCTGCCTGGCTTGCCGTGCGAGAGGTACTTCCACAGCGGCTCGCCGCGCGAGGCGGCCACCGCGTGTGCTGCGGCCATCGAAACGCCCAGCAACGCATTGGCGCCGAGCTTGCCCTTGTTCGGGGTGCCGTCCAGCGCGATCAGCTTGCCGTCCAGGCCCTTCTGGTCGGCCGCGTCGAAACCCTTCAGCGCCTCGGCGATGGCGCCGTTGACGTTGGCGACCGCCTTGGTCACGCCCTTGCCGCCATAGCGCGCCTTGTCGCCGTCGCGCAGTTCCACTGCCTCGCGCGAACCGGTCGAGGCGCCGCTGGGCACCGCGGCCCGGCCGAACGCGCCGCCGTCCAGGGTGACTTCGGCTTCCAGCGTGGGGTTGCCGCGCGAGTCGAGGATTTCACGGGCGTGGATGCGGGTGATCGTCGTGGTCATGGTGGTCCGTCATCGAAAGGTGGAAGGGTTACTGCAGGAGCCCGCCTGCGGGCGATGCTTTTTCTCGTCTTGAGGAAGAGCACCGCCCGCGAGCGGGCTCCTACAAGGGGCCGAGCTTATAGCGCTTGTTCCAGGAAGCCGTGGCGCTTGGTCACGGCGTCCAACTCCATCAGGGTTTCCAGCAGCGCTTCCATCTTGCCCAGCGGCCAGGCGTTGGGGCCGTCGGAAAGCGCCTTGCTTGGATCGGGATGCGTCTCTGCGAACAGGCCGGCCACGCCGACCGCCACCGCCGCGCGCGCCAGCACCGGCACGAACTCGCGCTGGCCGCCGGAGCTCGCGCCCTGCCCGCCCGGGAGCTGCACCGAATGGGTCGCGTCGAACACCACCGGGCATTCGGTCTCGCGCATCACGCTCAGCGAACGCATGTCCGAAACGAGGTTGTTGTAGCCAAAGCTCGCGCCGCGCTCGCACACCATGATGTCGTCGTTGCCCACGGCCTTGGCCTTGGCGACCACGTGTTTCATGTCCCACGGCGCGAGGAACTGGCCCTTTTTGATGTTCACCGGCTTGCCGGCGCGCGCCACGTTCTGGATGAAGTCGGTCTGGCGGCACAGGAACGCGGGCGTCTGCAGCACGTCGACCACCGCCGCCACTTCGTTCATCGGCGTGTATTCGTGCACGTCGGTGAGCACCGGCACGCCGATCTGGCGCTTGACCTCGGCCAGCACGCGCAGGCCTTCTTCCAGGCCCGGCCCGCGGAAGCTCTGGCCGGAGGAGCGGTTGGCCTTGTCGAAGCTGGACTTGAAGATGAAGTTCACGCCGAGCCGGCCGGTGATCTCCTTGAGCTTGCCGGCGACGTCCAGCTGCAACTGTTCGGACTCGACCACGCAGGGGCCGGCGATCAGGAACAGGGGCTGGTCGAGGCCGACTTCAAAACCGCAAAGCTTCATGGATGTTTCCTGTCATGGGCTCGCCTGACCGGCGAGCTGCCACCGCTGGAGGGGCCGCTTCCGCGCAAGCAGAAGGACGGTCGTGGAGTCACGCACTACCGCGAGGTCACGCCCTCGCCTGCGCACCGGCCAGCTTCTCGCCTTCGCGCATCGCCTTGTACTCGCGCGCCGCCTCGACGAAACCGATGAACAGCGGGTGGCCGTCACGCGGCGTGGAGGTGAACTCCGGGTGCGCCTGGCAGGCCAGGAACCACGGATGCTTCTGCTGCGGCAGCTCGACGATCTCGACCAACAGGTCGTCCATCGACTTGCCGGAAACCACCAGGCCCAGATCCTCGAAATCCTGGCGGTAGCGGTTGTTGAATTCGTAACGGTGGCGATGGCGCTCGCGCACCACTTCCTGGCCGTAAGTCTCGCGCGCCAGCGTACCGGTCTTCAGGCGCGCCTCCTGCGAGCCCAGGCGCATGGTGCCGCCCAGGTCGGAGTGCTCGCTGCGCTGCTCGGTCTCGCCGGTGGCGGTGGTCCATTCCGTGATGAGGGCGATCACCGGGTTGCCGGTGTTGCGGTCGTTCTCGCTGGAATCGGCGTCTTTGAGGCCGGCCACGTTGCGGGCGAAGTCGACCACCGCCGCGTGCATGCCGTAGCAGATGCCGAAATAGGGCACCCCGTTCTCGCGGGCGTACTTGGCCGAAAGCACCTTGCCCTCGAAGCCGCGCTTGCCGAAGCCGCCCGGCACCAGGATCGCGTCGGCCTTGCCGAGCACCTTCTTCGCGCCCTCGGCCTCGACCTGTTCGGAATCGATCCAGTCCAGGTTGACGCGGGTCTGCTGCTTGATGCCGCCGTGGCGCAGCGCCTCGCCGAGCGACTTGTAGGCGTCCTTGTGCTCGACGTACTTGCCGACGATCGCGATGGTGACCTCGTCCTTCGGATGCTCCACCGCCTCGACGGTGCGGCGCCAGCTGGAGAGGTCGGCCGGCTTGGCATCCAGACCCAGGCGCCGGACCACGATGTCGTCCAGGCCCTGGCTGTGCAGCCACAGCGGGGTCTTGTAGATCACGTCCACGTCGACCGCGCTGATGACCGCGTTCTCGGGCACGTTGGTGAACAGCGCGATCTTGCGCCGCTCGCTCTCCGGCAGCGCTTCCTCGCAACGGCACAGCAGGATGTCTGGCTGGATACCGATCGAGCGCAGCTCCTTCACCGAATGCTGGGTCGGCTTGGTCTTGATCTCGCCGGCAGCCTTGATATACGGCACAAGGGTCAGGTGCATGAACAGGCACTTCTCCGGCCCATGCTCGATGCGCAACTGGCGGATCGCCTCCAGGAACGGCAGCGACTCGATGTCGCCGACCGTGCCGCCGATCTCCACCAGCGCCACGTCGAAGCCGCGCGTGGCCTCGTGCACGCAGTGCTTGATCTCGTCGGTGATGTGCGGGATCACCTGCACGGTGGCGCCCAGGTAGTCGCCGCGGCGCTCCTTGCGGATCACGCTCTCGTAGATCTTGCCGGTGGTGATCGAGTTCTTGCCGGTCAGCCGCGTGTGGACGAAGCGCTCGTAATGGCCCAGATCCAGGTCGGTCTCCGCGCCGTCGTCGGTCACGTAGACCTCGCCGTGCTGGAAGGGACTCATGGTTCCCGGATCCACATTGATGTAGGGATCGAGCTTCATCATGGTGACCGAAAGCCCGCGCGCCTCGAGGATGGACGCAAGCGACGCCGCCGCGATGCCCTTGCCGAGCGAGGACACCACACCGCCGGTGACGAAAATCAGGGGGGTCATGGAATGCAGCCGTGCTGGAAATTCGGCATTTTAGCGGGTGACGGGCCCGACGGCGAGACTTAAAGAGTCGCGCGATTCATGCTCGGGGCCTCTTTCCCCCCGGGCAAGGGTTCGCTGGCACCCGATTCCGCGCTCTGCCCGTTCCCTGATCGGCCCTTCAAGCCCTCTCCACCAACGATAGAGGGCTGTGGTTCGGGCTCACCATATCCCCCACACCGTTCGCCCTGGCTTAGCGCCAGGCGATGGAGTCGAAAGGCTCACCGGGACCGCCGCGGCGCTTCGACCCCGGTGCTTCTCGCCCGCACCGGGCGTGAACCACTCTCGTGGAAGGCGCTAGCATGGATGGATGACCACCCCCATCCCCTCCCGCCTTGCAGCCCTGCGCATGGCCATGCAGAAGCACGGCGTTGCCGCCTGCCTGATCCCTTCCGCCGACCCGCACCTGTCCGAGTACCTGCCCGCGCACTGGGCCGCCCGCGAGTGGCTGTCCGGCTTCACCGGCTCGGCCGGCACGCTGGTGGTGACCGCCCACGCCGCCGACCTGTGGACCGACTCGCGTTACTTTTCCCAGGCCGAACAGCAGCTGGCCGGCACGGGCGTGGCGCTCAAGAAGCAGAAGATCTCGCACGCCCCCGAGCACCTGCAGTGGCTGCAGGAACACCTGAACGAGGGCGACGTGCTGGCTGTCGCCGGCGACAGCCTGTCCGTCGCCGCCCGCAAGCAGGTCGAACGCCTGCTGGACGAGGCCGGCGCGCGGGTGCGCACGGACCTGGACCTGCCGGGCGAGGTCTGGACGGACCGGCCCGCCCTGCCCAGGGCGCCAGTGTTCGAACACGCGTCCGGCTTCCCGGGGGCCACCCGCGCGGAAAAACTCGAACGCCTGCGCGCCAGCCTGCGTCGCCAGCAGGCCACGCACCACCTGGTGTCCAGCCTGGACGACGTCGCCTGGCTGACCAACCTTCGCGGCAGCGACGTGGAGTGCAACCCGGTGTTCCTGGCCCACCTGCTGGTGGAGACCGACGGGCCCGCCACGCTGTTCATCGACCGCGGCAAGCTGTCCGACACGCTGGTCGCCGCGCTCAAGGCCGACGGCATCCGGATCGCCGACTACGCCACCGTCACCGACGCGCTGGGCGAATTGGGCAAGGATGCAGCCCTGCTGCTCGATCCCGCCCGCGTGGTCTGCACCGTGGCCGACGCGATCGGCACCGGGGCCGGGCGCGTGGAAGCGGCCAACCCCTCGACCGCCTTCAAGGCCCACAAGACCGAAGCCGAGCTTGAACACATCCGTGAGGTCATGCGCCGCGATGGTGCTGCGCTGGTGCGCGCCTTCCGCCGGCTGGAAGAGCGCCTGGCCGCCGGCATGGCGCAGACCGAGCTTGACGTCGACGCGCTACTGCGCGACGAGCGCTCGGCACAGCCGGATTTCATGGGTGAAAGCTTCGCCACGATCGCCGGCTATCAGGCCAACGGCGCCCTGCCCCACTACCGCGCCACCCCGGAAGCGCACAGCACGCTGCAGCGCAAGGGACTGCTGCTGGTCGACTCCGGCGGCCAGTACCTCGGCGGCACCACCGACATTACCCGCGTGCTGGCGCTGGGCGAGACCACCGCCGAGCAGCGTCGCGACGCCACGCTGGTCATGAAGGGCCTGATCGGCTTGTCCCGTGCTCGCTTTCCCAAGGGCGCGAGCGGCCCGCAGCTGGACGCACTGGCGCGTGCGCCGCTGTGGGCCAGCGGCCTGGACTACGGCCATGGCACCGGCCACGGCGTGGGTTACTTCCTCAACGTGCACGAAGGCCCGCATGCGATCCGCCCGCCGGTGCCCCATGGCGCGCTGGTTCCGCTGGAGCCGGGCATGATCACTTCGATCGAACCGGGCCTTTACAAGCCGGCGCGCCACGGGATCCGCCATGAGAACCTCGCGGTCGTAGTGCAGGCGGACCAGACCGAGTTCGGCGAGTTCTACGCCTTCGAGACGCTCACGCTGTGCCCGTTCGATCGTCGCGCGCTGGAGCCGGGCCTGCTCAACCCGGAAGAGCGCGCCTGGCTGGACGATTACCACGCCACCGTGCGGGCGGCACTGGCGCCGCTGCTCGAAGATGCGGACCTGGCGTGGCTGGAGCGGCATTGCGCGCCATTGTAGTTCCCCGCAAGGTTGCCCCCATCCGCCCTTCGCGCACCTTTCCCCGTGGAACGGGGAAGGACACGACCGCTGCGCCCTCCCCGTCGAGCCTTCCCCGCAACGGGGGGAAGGCGCCGGCGACGGATGGCGGGCGCGCCTTTCGCGAGCGACTCCGCTTGACCACCCCGCCCGCCTCTCGCCATCCTGCAACGCTTCCGTTCCCTGACCGACCCCACGCATGAGCAGTCGCTACAACGCCGCCGACATCGAAGTCCTCTCCGGCCTCGATCCCGTCAAACGCCGCCCGGGCATGTACACCGACACCTCGCGCCCGAACCATCTGGCGCAGGAAGTCATCGACAACTCGGTGGACGAGGCGCTGGCCGGCCACGCCAGGGCGATCGAGGTGGTGCTGCACGGCGACGGCTCGGTCGAGGTCAGCGATGACGGCCGCGGCATGCCGGTGGACATCCACCCGGAGGAAGGCGTGCCGGGCGTCGAACTGATCCTCACCCGCCTGCACGCTGGCGGCAAATTCAGCGGCAAGAACTACAACTTCTCCGGCGGCCTGCACGGCGTGGGCGTGTCGGTGGTCAACGCGCTGTCGCAACGCGTGGAGGTGACCATCCGTCGCGACGGCAGCGAATACCGCATGGCGTTCGAGCACGGCGACCGCGTCAGCGAGCTGGAAGTGATCGGCTCGGTGCCGAAGAAGAAGACCGGTACCACCGTGCGTTTCTGGGCCGATCCGAAGTACTTCGACTCTCCGAAGATTTCCGTCCCCAAGCTCAAGCACCTGCTGCGCGCCAAGGCCGTGCTCTGCGCCGGCCTCAGCGTGAAGCTGGTCGACGAAGCCAGCGGCGAGACCAGCGAGTGGTACTACGAGGACGGTCTGCGCGACTACCTGCGGGGCGAGCTCGACGGCGCGGACTCGATCCCTGCCGACCTGTTCGTCCACCACGTCGCCCGCGACACCGAAGGCCTGGATGTCGCCCTTACCTGGCTGCCCGAGGGCGAGCTGGTGCAGGAGAGCTACGTCAACCTGATCCCCACCGCGCAGGGCGGCACCCACGTCAACGGCCTGCGCTCGGGCCTGACCAATGCCATCCGCGAGTTCTGCGACATCCGCAACCTGCTCCCGCGCGGCGTCAAGCTCGCCCCCGAGGACGTGTGGGAGCGCCTGGCCTTCGTGCTCTCGGCGAAGTTGCAGGACCCGCAGTTCGCCGGCCAGACCAAGGAGCGCCTGTCCTCGCGCAACGCCGCCGCGCTGTGCGAGAGCGTGGTGCACGACGCCTTCAGCCTGTGGCTCAACCAGCACGTGGACCTGGGCGAGAGGATCGCCCAGCTCGCCATCGAGCGCGCCAGCGCGCGCCTTAAGGCCGCCAAGCAGGTGGTGCGCAAGAAGATCACCCAGGGCCCCGCCCTGCCCGGCAAGCTGGCCGACTGCACGGCTACCGACCTCACCCGTACCGAGCTGTTCCTGGTCGAGGGTGATTCGGCCGGCGGCAGCGCCAAGCAGGCGCGCGACAAGGAGTTCCAGGCGATCCTGCCGCTGCGCGGCAAGATCCTGAACACATGGGAAGTCGAGTCCACCTCCGTGCTTGCCTCGGAGGAAGTCCACAACCTGGCCGTGGCGATCGGCTGCGACCCGGGCAAGGACGATCTCTCCGGCCTGCGCTACGGCAAGGTGATCATCCTGGCCGACGCTGACTCCGACGGACTGCACATCGCCACCCTCCTGTCTGCGCTGTTCCTGCGTCACTTCCCCTCGCTGGTGCGCGAGGGGCATGTGTTCGTCGCGATGCCGCCCCTGTTCCGCGTGGACGTGGGCAAGCAGGTGTTCTACTGCCTGGACGAGGCCGAGAAGCAGTCCATGCTGCAGAAGATCGAGCGCGAGAAAATGAAGGGCGCCGTCTCGGTCACCCGCTTCAAGGGCCTGGGCGAGATGAACCCGGCGCAGCTGCGCGAGTCGACCATCCATCCGGACACCCGCCGCCTGGTCCAGCTGACCGTCGACGACAGCGAGGGCACGGCCAGGCTGATGGACATGCTGCTGGCAAAGAAGCGTGCCGGCGACCGCAAGAGCTGGCTGGAAGAAAAGGGCGACCTGGCCACGCTGGAAGTCTGACCGCTTGCTGGCAGGCACGGCAGCCGTCATGCTGCGGCGCATGCCAGCCCCGAGCCTCGCCGTCCAGCGTTCTGCCTGCCGTACGGCGATCGCGTGAGTCCCGCCTCGCCACTCGACCGCGAGGAGCTGTCCCGCATCCTGCTGGCCACCGCCGGCGGCGACCAGGGCGCCTTCACCGAGCTTTACCGCCGGACCTCCGCCAAGCTGTTTGGCGTCTGCCTGCGCATGTTGCGCGACCGCGGCGAAGCGGAGGAAGTGCTGCAGGAGGTCTACACCACCGTGTGGCGCCGCGCCGACAGCTTCGACGCCGCCCGCGCCAGCGCGATCACCTGGCTGGTCACGCTGGCCCGCAACAAGGCGATCGACCGCCTGCGCCAGCACCGCGAGGAGCTGCTGGACGAGCCGGACCGCCTCGATCGCCCGGACGACGACCAGCCCTCGCCGGCGCTGCAGGCCGAGGCCAGCCAGGACCGGGTGCGACTCGAGCGCTGCATGGATGCGCTCGAACCGCAGCAGAAGTCGGCGGTACGTGAAGCCTTTTTCTCAGGCGCTACGTATAACGAGCTGGCGGACCGCTGCCGAGTACCCTTAGGCACCATGAAAAGCTGGATCCGCCGAAGCCTGATCCGCCTGAAGGCGTGCCTGGAGACCTGAGCACCGCATGGCCACCACCCCCGACAACCGCGACGAACTGCGTCACGCCGAGTACGTGCTCGGCGTGCTGGACGCCCACGCGCGCGCGGCCGTCGAGCAGGAGGTGCGTAGCGACGCCGCGGCGGCCCAAGCCGTACTCCAGTGGCAGCGCCACCTGACATCCATGGCCGAAGATGTTCCCGAAGTCGCGCCGCCAGCTTACGTGTGGGCGCGCATCCTGCACTCGCTCGGGCTGACCGAGGCCGCTCCACGCAGCGCACCTGAGCGCAGCTCCTGGTGGGATAGCCTCAACCTATGGCGCTGGGTGGGCATAGGCGCGAGCCTGGTGGCTGCCGCGGCCATCGTATTCACCGTGCTCACGCCACGTGCGCCGACGCCGGTCGTGGCGCCGGCCGGCTACATGGTCGCCACCATCGCGCAGGACAACGGCCAGCCCGGCTGGACCGCGACAATGGATCCGCAGCACGCCCGCATGGTCGTGGTGCCGGCCGCGCCGCCTCCGGTGCAGGCCAACCGCTCCACCGAGCTTTGGCTGATCCCGCCGGGTGAAAAGCCGATCTCGCTGGGCGTTTTCCCGACCGACCGCCCAACCACGCTGCGCCTGTCGCCGGCCATCGTCGCGCGCCTGAGCAACCGCGCGTTGCTGGCGGTTTCGGTCGAGCCGCCGGGCGGTTCGCCCACCGGGCAGCCGACCGGTCCGGTCATCGCCAAGGGCGCCATCGCTGGGGCCTGACCGGCCGCCCGACATCCTGCAGGAGCGCACCTGTGCGCGACCGCCACTCACCATGGCCGCGCACAGGTGCGCTCCTACAGGTGAACTCCACGCGCTAAGGTTAGGCATCTACATACGCCGAGCGCAGCCATGGCCCTGCTACCGCCCATCGACCTGCAACGCTGGATCGACGAACACCGCCACCTGCTCAAGCCGCCGGTCGGCAACAAATGCATCGTCGACGGCGACTTCATCGTGATGATCGTGGGTGGTCCCAACGCGCGCACCGACTACCACTACGACGAAGGCCCGGAGTTCTTCTACCAGCTCGAAGGCGAGATGGTGCTCAAGGTGCAGGACGAAGGTGTCGCACGCGATATTCCGATCCGCGCCGGCGAGCTGCTCTACCTGCCGGCACGGGTGCCGCATTCGCCCCAGCGCATGCCCGAATCGGTGGGCCTGGTGATCGAACGCCGCCGCCTGGCGGGCGAGCAGGATGGCCTGCTGTGGTTCTGCGAGCGCTGCAACCACAAGTTGTACGAGGAGTACTTCACCCTGGCCAGCATCGAGCAGGACTTCCCGCCGGTGTTCGACCGCTTCTACCGCTCGCGCGAGGCGCGCACCTGCGATGCCTGCGGACATCTTAACCCCGCGCCCGCGCGCTACGAGTCCGCCTGACCGCGTAGGGGGGCTCAAGCCCGCCGCCCTCCCGCGCACGCAACGCGATAGGCGAAAGCCCACCCTACAAAGTGCGGGCCAGCCAGCGACTCGCCATGCGTCGCAGCGACTCGTCCGCCAGCGGATCCTGCGCGATCGCCCGGATGGAATGCCAGGCCAGGTCGAACGACTCCTCGCTGACGGCGAACGCCTCGCTTGCCGTCGCGCGCACGACGTAACGCACGTCGTAGTGCCAGTGCGCCGGTTCGCTGCCGCGAGCAGGGATCAGGTGCCGATCCAGGTCGAAAATCTCCGGCTCGACCACCAAGTCCACCAGCCCGGATTCCTCCTCCGCCTCGCGCAACGCCACGCGCGCAAGGTCCGGATCACCATCGGCATGTCCTCCCAGCTGCAACCAGCGACCGAGCTTGCGGTGATGGGTCAGAAGCACGCGCTCGCCATCGGCGCTGACCAGCCACGCCGAGCCGGTGAAATGACCGGACGCATGCGTACGTTCGAACGCCTCCGGCGCACTGGCCAGAAACGCAAGGAAATCGGGTACATCGTGGGTGTCCGGGAAGGCTTCCCCGTGCCGATGCAGGGCGTTGCCAAGCCGGTGGATCGATGTGTCGGGCATGTTCGTGGGACGAGGGGCAAACCGCAATTCTAGCGGCGCCGTCGCATGCCTTGCGGCGCTTGTACCCCCAGTCACGCTCGGCTAAGGTTGCCCGTCACATCGGCTCAACGCGTCGCTAACGCAAAGGGTCGGGGAGCACGCCGTCTTTCCATGGGGAACGCTATGCTGTTTAAGCGCGTCAAGCCGCTCGACCAGATTCTCGCTACCGCCGAAAAGAAGTCCCTCGTCCGACAGCTCGGTCCGTTCCAGCTCACCATGCTGGGCATTGGCGCGATCATCGGCACCGGCATTTTCGTGCTCACCGCCGAAGCGGGCCAGAAAGCCGGCCCGGGCATGATGATCGCCTTCGTCATTGCCGCCGTCGTTTGCGCCCTGGCCGCACTGGCCTACGCCGAACTCGCCTCGATGGTGCCGGTGGCCGGATCGGCCTACACCTACACCTACGGCGTGCTCGGTGAAGGTATCGCCTGGATCGTCGGTTGGGCGCTGGTGCTCGAATACACCATCGCCGCCAGTACCGTCTGCGTCGGTTGGGCCGGTTACGTCAACGGCCTGCTGACTCACGCCGGATGGGGCTTGCCGCATTTCCTGCAGGTGGGTCCGATGGATGGCGGCAGCTTCAACCTGCTGGCATGCGCGATCGGCTTGGCAGTCACCCTGTTGCTGGTGCTGGGCACCTCCAAGTCGGCCAAGGTCAACACCGTGCTGGTGCTGATCAAGATCGCCGCGCTCACCGCCTTCATCTTCGTCGCCGTGCCGGCGGTGCAGGACCAGAACTTCCACCCGTTCGTGCCCAACGGCTGGGGCAGCCCGATGGGCGGCATCGGCGTGCTGGGCGCCGCCGCGTCGATCGTGTTCGCCTACATCGGCTTCGACGCGATCTCCACGGCGGCCGAAGAAACCAAGAATCCCAATCGCAGCATCCCGATCGCCCTGATCGGCTCGCTCGGCGTCTGCACGATTTACTACCTGCTGGTCAGCTACGGCGCGGTCGGCTCCGTGGGCGCGCAGCCCATGCTGGGCCCGGACGGCGTGGCACTGGCCCCCGGTACGCCGGCGTTCGCGGCGGCCTGCGTTGGCTCGGACGCGCTGGTGTGCAGCAAGGAGGCGCTGGCCCACGTGGTGCGCCTGCTGGACCACAACACCATCGGTGGCTTCATCGCCTTCGCTGCCGGCATCGCCCTGCCGTCGGTAATCCTGACGATGACTTACGGCCAGACCCGCATCTTCTTCACCATGTCCCGCGACGGTCTGCTGCCGGGCTCGCTCGCCAAGATCCATCCGCGCTATCACACACCCCACGTGATCACGCTGATCACCGGCACTTTCGTGTCGCTGTTCGGCGCGCTGTTCCCGGTCGGCATCCTGGCCGACATCACCAATTCGGGCACGCTGTTCGCGTTCATCATGGTCTCGATCGGCGTCCTGATCCTCCGCCGCACGCAGCCGGAGCGCCCGCGTCCATTCCGCACGCCGCTGCCGTGGCTGATCTGCCCGCTGGCCATCATCGGCTGCCTGCTGCTGTTCCTGAACCTGTCGAAGGAAGCGAAGATCACCTTCTTCGTGTGGGGCGCCATCGGCCTGGTGGTGTATTACCTGTACGGCCACCGCAAGAGCCACCTGGCCAACGGCACCGAACCGGCCTGACGCTTGGCGTCTCCTCTCCAGTGAAAACCCGCCGGCACGGTGAAAACCGTGCCGGTTTCATGTCCGGAATGCCCATGCTGAAGCAACTGCTCGCCCGCAAGACCGACTTCTCCGACGCCGACGACGCGCACGGCCCCGGCCTGCGCCGCACGCTGGGCCCATGGGGATTGACCGCACTGGGCATCGGCGCGGTGATCGGTGGCGGCATCTTCGTGATCACTGGGCAGGCCGCGGCCGAACATGCCGGCCCGGCGGTGATCCTCGCCTTCATCATCGCGGCGGTGTGCTGCAGCTTCACTGCGCTGTGCTATGCCGAATTCGCCACGCTGATCCCGATGTCGGGCAGCTCCTATTCCTATGCCTACGCGACGCTGGGTGAACTGGTCGCCTGGTTCATCGGGTGGAACATGGTGCTCGAGTACGGCGTATCGGCCTCCGCGGTGGCGGTGAGTTGGACCGGGTACTTCGTGAGTCTGATGGACCATATCGGCATCCATCTGCCCGCCGCCCTCACGACCGCCCCCCTTGCCTACCAGGGCGGACACCTGGTGAGCACCGGCGCATTGTTCAACCTGCCTGCCGTGGCCATCGTGCTGGCGCTGACCTGGCTGTGCTACGTGGGTATCCGCGAATCCAGCGGCGCGAACGTCGCCATGGTGTTACTCAAGGTCGGCCTGATCGTGGTGGTGATCGTGGCCGGCTGGCGCTACGTGAACCCGGAGCTCTGGCACCCGTTCATCCCGACCAACGAAGGACCGGAGAAGTTCGGCTGGTCCGGCATCATGCGCGCGTCGACGCTGGTGTTCTTCGCGTACATCGGTTTCGAGGCGACCTCGACCGCCGCGCAGGAGGCAAAGAACCCGCAGCGCGACCTGCCCATCGCCACGATCGCCTCGCTGGCCATCTGTACCGTGCTCTACGTGGGCATGGCGGCAGTCATCACCGGTCTGTTGCCGTTCAAGCTGCTGGGCACGGCCGAGCCGGTGGTCACGGCCGTCAAGGCGCACGCGGAACTGGAATGGCTGCGCTGGCTGGTCGAGGTCGGCGCGCTGATCGGCCTGTCCTCGGTGGTGTTGGTGATGATCATCGCGCAGCCGCGCATCTTTATGATCATGGGCCGCGACGGACTGCTGCCGCCGGTCTTTGCCAAGATCCACCCCCGCTACCGCACGCCGCACATCAATACCGTGATCACCGGCCTAGGCATTGCCGCGTTGGCTGCGGTCTTCCCGCTCGATATCCTGGGCGACCTGGTTTCGATGGGCACGTTGATCGCGTTCGTGGCGGTGTGCGCCGGCGTACTGGTCCTGCGTCATACCCAGCCGGAACTGCCTCGCACCTTCCGCGTGCCGTGGGCACCGGTGACCTGCACGCTGGGCGTGCTGAGCTGCCTGACGCTGCTCTACTGGGAAAACTGGTATCAGTGGCTGATGCTGGGAATCTGGACGGCGGTCGGGTTGGTGATCTATTTCGCCTACGGCCGCCGGCATAGCCAGTTGCGCAATGCGTCGGCTTCAGCCGGCAACTGACGTACGGTTACCGGGCAGTCACCCGCTTGCGGGGTGCGTTTGAGCCAACCTTGCATCCTCCCGGACAAGCGGCTTTCTGGCCGCCCTCCCGTAAGCATACACACGGATTTCAGAAACCCGCTCGTTCGGCGACGTTCGTGGGCGGACGCGACACTTAACTGAAAAATAACAATAGCGGAAGATACGCCCGCGAACTATTTATCGTTCCAAGCTATTGATATTTATGAACTTAACGGAAGTTTTCCGATAAAAAATCCAGCGACCCGCATCCGAACTGGCCCCCACGGGAGTATCATCTGTGTTCCGAGGGTTGATCACTTGGCAGTGGGCCCCGGATCGCCGCCCGGCGCGTCAGGCGGGTCAGCTCCTCAGCCTGACGCGTCTGGGCAGCACTTTTCAGACTGGCCGATCGGCCCCTTTCCTCACACGTGAATTCTCGACGCGACGCGCGTCGAACAAGTGCGCGCGTACTCAGGCCTTCCTGGCCGTGTGCGAGACACACCAGCCCTTGGCGTTCACCGACTTGCCGGGGAACAACTGACAGGGACCGTAAGCCTTGGCGCTGGGGTCGGTATAGAACTGGCAGTTCGCGCAGACATCGCCGGGCTTGTGCTTGGGATTCTTCGACTTGCTGGCGTCCTCGACATAATCGAGCGCCTTCGCCGTCGGGTCGGACTCGGCCACGTGCGGCAGGTCAGCGGCACGCGCGAAGCGCGGCAACCCACCGACGACCGCGGCGGCCGCCGCAGTGCCGGCCGCGACTTTCAGGAAGCGACGACGCGATTCGACGTCTTTTTCTTGCGACATGGTTGAACCTCCGTTGTTTCCGCCACCGCGGACGCGGCAGCCTGTCGCGATGGTACGCCGCAAACGTCAATTCCACCTGACTTGCGAGAACGACTCGCATTTGCCATTGGGCGCACAGGCCGGCGTGTTATAGTCGCGCACCGTTTAGACGTCCAAACCACCATGCAGGAACTGCCCTCCTCCGTCGACCCCGCCCGCTTCGCGCTCTGCGCCGACGCCATCGCCGAGGCCGCGCGCGAGCTTGCCTCGCTTGGCTGGACGCCCGCCACCAGCAGCAACTTCTCGATGCGCGTGAACGACGAACTCGCGGCCATCACGATTTCCGGCCGTGACAAGGGACGCCTGGGCCGCGAGGACATCATGCTGGTAGACATGGCAGGCCATGCGGTGGGCACCCGCGCCCGTCCCAGTGCCGAAACCGGGCTGCACACGCAGGCCTACCGCCGGTTGCCCCAAGCGCAGGTAGTGCTTCATACACACTCCCGCACGCAGAGCGTGGCGTCGCGGCTGTTCGCGGGCGAGGGCGCCGTGCGGCTGGAAGGCTGGGAGCTGCAGAAGGCCATCACCGGCTACACCACGCACGAGAGCGTGCTGGAGATCCCGGTGTTCCCCAACACCCAGCACATGCCCGAACTGGTCGAGCGCATCGACGCCTGGCTGGATGCGGGCAAGCCGTTGCATGCCTACCTGATCGACGGCCACGGGATCTACACCTGGGGCGCCGACATGGCCGAGGCACGCCGCCATCTGGAAGCGCTGGAATTCCTGCTCGGTTGCGAGCTCGACCTGAGGAGACTGTCCGCATGAGCCGCCTGCGCATCTACGAAGACGCCCAGCCTTCCACGCCTGTGTCGGTGCATATCGCGCCGGCCGATATCGCCCGTGAACTTGGCAAGGTGGGCGTCCGCTTCGAGCAGTGGGAAGCCAACGCTCCCATCGCGCCCGGCGCCAGCCAGGACGACGTGATCGCCGCCTACCGCACGGACATCGACCGCCTGATGCGCGACGAGGGCTACCAGTCGGTCGACGTCATCAGCCTGGCACCGGATCATCCGGAGCGCGCCACGCTCCGCCAGAAGTTCCTGAGCGAACACACGCACAGCGAGGACGAGGTCCGCTTCTTCGTTGCCGGCAGCGGCCAGTTCACGCTGCATGTCGGCGGCAGGGTCTACGACGTGCTGTGCGAGGCCGGCGACCTGATCGGCGTGCCCGACGGGACGCCGCACTGGTTCGACATGAGCGAATCGCCCTACTTTGTCGCCATCCGCCTGTTCACCAACAAGGAAGGCTGGGTCGCCAATTTCACCGGCACCGACATCGCCGAGCGCTTTCCGCGCATGGAACCCACCACGCGCTGAGTCCACCTTCGATTCGCCGCGAGGCTTCGGTGGGCTGAAGCCCACCCTACGGGACCTCGGCTATCCTTGCCGTCTCCCCGAACACGTGCCGCCCATGACCACGATCCGCGCCATCGTCACCGACATCGAGGGCACCACCAGCTCGATCGACTTCGTCAAGGACGTACTGTTCCCGTACGCCCGCAAGCGCCTGCCCGCCTTCATCGAGACGCATGCCGACAAGCCGGAAGTGCAGCATTGGCTGCACGAGGCGGCAAAGGAAGCCGGCATCATCGAAGCCAGCCGCCAGGAGATCATCGAACTGCTGCTCGGCTGGATCGACCAGGACCGCAAGTCCACCGCGCTCAAGGCGCTGCAGGGCATGATCTGGCAGGAAGGCTACGAGGCCGGCGAGTACCGCGCGCACGTCTATCCGGAGGTATCCGCCCGCCTGCACGCCTGGCGCGCCGAGGGCCTGCACCTGTACGTCTACTCATCCGGTTCGGTGCCGGCGCAGAAGCTGTTCTTCCGCTACAGCGATGCCGGCGATCTGACGCCGATGTTTGCCGGCTACTTCGACACCCAGACCGGGCCCAAGCGCGAATCGGCCTCCTACGCGACCATCGCCGAGGCGATCGGCGAACGGCCGGAGCACATCCTGTTCCTTTCCGACATCGTCGAGGAACTGGACGCCGCCCGCGCCGCCGGCATGCAGACTGGCTGGCTGTTGCGCGCACCGCAGGTGTTGCCAGCCGAGCCGCGCCACCCCGCCTACGCGGACTTCGACGCCATCGAGCCCTGACGCCGTCATGCGCGGCAGCCTGATCGCCCTGCTCGCGTTTGCCGCCGGCGTGCTGGCGATGCTGCTGGTGCAAGGCTGGCGGCCTCATCCGGCTGCGCAGGCGTCACGCGTGCCACCGCCCGCTCATTCGGCGCCAGCATGGCTGGACGACGCCGAGGCGCCCGCGCCGCCGCAGGACGATTGGCCAGAGCAGGCGCCCACGCCCGAGCAGGTGCTCTACACCCAGCCAAAGTTGCTGGATACCGCGCTCGCGAAGCTACGTCCCCGCATTCCCGGCAAGCCCAACCTGTACCTGCTCGCCTTTGCCGGCGACGGCACCGAGGCTGTCTTCCACAACGAAGCGGAATACGCCGCGCGCCTGTTTACCCGACACTTCGGTCCCACCGCGCACGCACTGGTGCTGGAGAACTCCCCGGACACGCTTTCCACGCGGCCTCTGGCCACCTGGAGCAACCTGGAAAGCGCGCTCGATGGCCTGGCGGACGCCATGGACCCGCAACAGGACATCCTGCTGCTCTACCTGACCACCCACGGCAGCGAGGACCATACCCTGCTGGTGGACATGGACCCGCTGCCGCTGGACCAGATCGGCGCGCAGGACCTGGGAGCGATCCTGGCGGCGCGACCGTTCAAGTGGAAGGTCATGGTGGTCAACGCCTGCTACTCCGGGGGCTTCATCCCGCCGCTGCAGGGCGACGGCACCCTGGTACTCACCGCTGCACGCAGCGACCGCAGCTCATTCGGCTGCGGCAACGACTCGGCGGCGACCTATTTCGGCCGCGCCTGGCTGGTCGACGCGCTGAACCGCACCCCGGATTTCATTGCCGCGTTCGCGCAGGCCAAGGGCGAGATCGCAAAGTGGGAGCGACAGGACCGCCTGCTCCCGTCGGAACCGCAGATGGCGGTCGGCAAAGGCATCGCCGCGCAATTGGCGCGATGGCGGGACGGATTGGAGCTTGGTCCGACCGTCCCCTTCCAGCCCGCAACCCAGCCGCAGGCGGCGATGGCTGCCCATCCCTGAGCCGACCTGCAGGAGCGCCCTTGGGCGCGACCGACAACGGCGGGCTCGGGTACAGGCCGGCATGGCAGTCGCGCCCAAGGGCGCTCCTACAAGAGTCGCCGAATCATCCGACCGTGCCATTCCAGCCACCTAAACAGTCGCAGGCAGTGATGGCTGCCCATCCCTGATCGACCCCTTGTAGGAGCGCACCTGGGCGCGACCGGCAACGGCGGCCTCGGGTACAGGCCGGCATGGCAGTCGCGCCCAAGGGCGCTCCTACAAGGGTCGCCGAATCATCTGACCGTGCCGTTTCAGCCGCCTAAACAGTCGCAGGCAGTGATGGCTGCCCATCCCTGATCGGCCCCTTGTAGGAGCGCACCTGGGCGCGACCGGCAAAGGTGGGCACTTGGCACATGCCCGCATGGCGGTCGCGCACAAGGTGCGCTCCTACCGTCATTCGGCGGAGCGTTGCGCGTGCCGGTCAGCCAGCACCGCAGCCGCATCCGCGAGCCCCAGCCCCCGCGCCCGCAGGGCGACGGTGAGGTGGAACAGCAGATCCGCCGCTTCACCGAGCAGCTCCGCATCGCCCTGCGCGACGGCGGCAAGCGCGGTTTCCACGCCCTCCTCGCCGATCTTCTGGGCGATCCGGCGAATGCCTCCCTCGAACAGCTTCGTCGTGTAACTGCCGGCCGGTCGCTCGGCCGCACGCCGGGCGACCAGTGCATCGAGCTCTGCCAGAAAGCCCAAGGGCAACTGCGCCCCGTCGAAACAGCTGGACGTGCCGCGATGACAGGTCGGCCCAGCCGGTGCGGCGAGCACCAGCAACGCGTCCGCATCGCAGTCGACATGCAGGCTCTTGAGCCGCAGCACGTTCCCGGAACTCTCGCCCTTGGTCCACAGACGGCCCTTGCTGCGGCTGTGGAAGCTCACCAGCCCGGTGTCGCGCGTGGCCGCAAGCGCCTCGGCATCCATGTAGCCCAGCATCAGCACCTCGCCCGTAAGCCAGTGCTGCACGATCGCCGGGACCAGGCCGTCGCCCTTGGCGAAGTCGATCTGCTCAACCATCACAGGTCTCCGGTTCGACGGCGACGCGCACCATCACGCCCTGCTTCGCCAGCCATCGCTTCAACGCCGGCACTTCGATCGCGCCGGAATGGAACACGCTTGCGGCGAGCGCACCGTCCACATCGGCGGCGGTGAAGACGTCGCGGAAATGCTCCCTCGCCCCGGCCCCGCCCGAGGCAATCAGCGGCACCGCACACACCGCGCGGGCCTGGGCCAGTTGCGGCACGTCGTAACCCTGCCGCACGCCGTCGCTGCCCATGCAATTGAGCACGATCTCGCCCGCGCCCAGGTGCTGCGCCTCGGCGATCCAGTCCAGCGTGCGCCGCGGCAGCGCCTGCGTGCGCGACGGATCGCCGGTGTACTGGCGCACCCGCCACTGCCCGTCCTCATCGCGCAGGGAATCGATGCCCACGACGATGCACTGCACGCCGAACGCGTCGGCCAGTTCGGCGATCAGCGCCGGCCGTTCGAGCGCCGGCGAATTGATCGAGACCTTGTCGGCCCCGGCGTACAGCACCGCGCGTGCGTCCTCCACGCTGCGGATGCCGCCGGCCACGCAGAAGGGGATGTCGATCTCCCGGGCGACCCGTTCGACCCAGGCCCGGTCCACCGAGCGGCCTTCCGGGCTGGCGGTGATGTCATAGAAAACCAATTCATCCGCGCCGGCGTCGCGATAGCGCAGCGCCAGCTCGACGATGCCGCCCACTACCGCGTGGTCGCGGAAGCGCACGCCCTTGACCACCTGCCCCTCGCGCACGTCCAGGCAGGGAATGATGCGACGGCTCAGCACGGGCGACGCTCCCCGGCTCCGGTGCGCAACACGGCGCAATATGCGGCCAACAGGAACCTGCTCATGCGGCCATCGCCTCATCCAATCCGAAGCGGCCTTCGAGCAGGCCCCGTCCGAGGATCACACCGCGCGCGCCGGCGCTCCGCGCGGCACGGATGTCTTCCACCGAGCGCACGCCGCCGGACGCCTGCACGGCAAGCGCCGGCGCAATGGCCGCCAGGTGGCGATAGAGCGCCAGGTTCAGCCCCGCCAGCATGCCGTCGCGATCGATGTCCGTGCACAGCAGGTGCCGTGCGCCGCTCGCCGCATACCACGGAGCCAGTTCGTCCAGCGTGCGCGTTTCCGCGCGGGTCCAGCCGGCGCTCGGCAGCGTCCAGCGATCGTCTGACCAACGCGTGTCCAGTGCGATGGTGAAGCGCTCGGCGCCGTGCCGTTGCAGCCAATCGGCCACCCGCTCCGGATCGCGGATCGCCACGCTTCCAACCACGACGCGTTCCACGCCCGCATCCATCAATCGGTGCACGTCGGCCACGCCACGCACGCCACCGCCGGCCTGCACGCGCAGTCCCGTGCGCGCCAGCGCCTCGATCACCGGCAAGTTGGCAAAGCCGCCCGCCTGGGCGCCATCCAGGTCGACCACGTGCAACCAGTTCGCCCCGGCCGCCGCGTAACTTGCGGCCAGCGCGACGGGATCGTCCTGGTAGGTCGTCTGGCGGGCATAGTCGCCCTGCGCCAGACGCACGACGCGGCCTGCGCGCAGATCGATGGCGGGGATGATTTCGGCTTTCATAGGGCGAGGAAGTTGCGCAGCAGGCGGGCGCCCACCGCAGAGGAGCGTTCCGGGTGGAACTGCATGCCGAAGAAATTGCCGCGTGCCACCACGGCCGAGAACGGCGCGCCGTGCTCCGCGGACGCCAGCGTGTAGTCGCCCGGCGGCACCGCGTAGCTGTGCACGAAGTAGACCTGTGCATCGGCGGCGATGCCGTCGAGCAAGGGATGTTCGCTGCATGTCTGCAACCGGTTCCATCCCATATGAGGAACACGCACGCCTGGCGCGGGCTGCAGACGCCGCACGACCGCGGGGATCAGTCCGAGGCAGTCCACCTCGCCCTCTTCCGACCGCGCGCAGAGAAGCTGCATGCCCAGGCACACGCCAAGCACCGGCTGGGTAAGGCCGCGCAGCACCTCGACCAGTCCCAGCGTCCGCAGCCGGGCCATGGCGGGACCGGCCGCTCCCACGCCGGGAAGGATCACCTTCCCGGCCGCGCGGATCGCTGCCGGGTCCGAGGTCAGCGGCGCATCCACGCCCAGCCGCTGCAGGGCATAGCGCACCGAACCGATATTCGTGCCCCCTGCGTCCACCAGCACGACCGACGCGCTCGAGGCCGAGGTCCCTGCTCCCGCGTCCGGAGTGGACATCACCGCCGCGCTCACAACGCCCCCTTGGTACTGGGCAGCTCGCTGCCCTCGCGCCGCAAGGCCTCGCGCAACGCGCGGGCGACGACCTTGAAGCAGGCCTCGACCATGTGATGCGCGTTCTCTCCCCGCACCGACAGGTGCAGGTTGGCGCCCAGCGTTTCGCACAGCGAGCGGAAGAAATGCGACACCAGCTCGGTCGGCAGATCGCCCACACGCTCACGCGGGAAGGCGCCGTCGAATACGAAGCATGGCCGCCCGGAAAGATCGAGCGCCGCACTGGCGAGCGCCTCGTCCATTGGCAGGGTGAAGCCGTAGCGACCGATGCCGCGCTTGTCGCCGAGTGCCTGGCGAAGCGCCTGCCCCAGCGCCAGTGCGCAGTCCTCGACCGTGTGGTGTTCGTCCACCTGCGTATCGCCGGCGCAGGCGAGCGCGAGCGCAAAACCGCCGTGCTTGCCGATCTGCTCCAGCATGTGGTCGAAGAAGCCCAGCCCGGTGCAAACCCGCGGCTCGGCCGGTCGATCCAGATCCACGCTCACCTCGATGGCCGTCTCGCGCGTGCGCCGACGCGCCGAAGCGGTGCGCGGCGCGTCCAGCAGGCGATGCGCGATCTCTTCCCAGCCCGCCCCCTGCGGACCGACCCGGAAACCGCGCACGCCCAGATTCGCCGCCAGCTGCATGTCGCTTTCGCGGTCACCGATCACCGCGGATGCGCCGCGGCTCCAGCTGTCGTCGGCAAGGTAATGGCGCAGCAGGCCGATCCCCGGCTTGCGCGTATCCAGCGCCTCGTGCGGGAAGCTGCGATCGACCAGCACCTCGCGAAACGCGATGCCCTGCGAAGCCAGGATGCGCAGCAACAACTCCTGCGGCCCGCGGAACGCCTCTTCGGGGAAGCTCGCCGTACCCAGGCCGTCCTGGTTGGTTACCATCACCAGCTCGTAACCGGCCGCGACGCAGCGCTGCAACGCGCCGATCACGCCCGGCAGCAGGTCGAGCTTGGCGAAGCTGTCGATCTGCTCGTCCGGCGGCTCGACGATCAGGCAGCCGTCGCGATCGACAAAGAGCAGCTTCCTGCTCATGCACCGCCCCCGCAGGAGCGCATCCCGTACGCGACCGCCACGCCGAACCCGGCGGGGAACCGCGTAAAGGCCCGCTCGCGACGAACGCCGCTCATGCCTCACCTCCAAGCACCGCCAGCACCCGATCGTTCTCCTGCGGCGTCCCGACCGTGATGCGCAAGGCATCCGCCAACCCCGGATAACGCCGTACGTCACGCACCACGATGCCCGCCTCGAACAACCGCCGATACACCGCCGCTGCATCCTCGAAACGCACGGCGAGGAAATTCGCCTGCGACGAAAGCACCGCGAGCACGCCCGGGATTGCTCCCAGCGCCGCCGCCATCCGCGCACGCTCGGCGCGCACCACGCCGATGCGTTCACGCGCGGCCACCTGCCCTGCCGGCGACAAGGCGTCCAGTGCTGCTGCCACGCAGGGGCGCGGCAGCGGATACGGCGGCAGGATGCGCCGCAGCAGGGCCACCACTTCCGGGTGCGCCAGCAGGCAACCGATGCGCGCACCGGCCAGCGCCCACGCCTTGGACAGCGTGCGCAGCACGGCCAGGTGCTCGTAGCGGTCAAGCAAGATCGCGGCGCTGGGGGCGTCGGCGAACTCCACGTAAGCCTCGTCCACCACCAGCAGCGCCCGCCCGGCCAGTTGCCGGGCCAGGTACTCGACGGTTTCCAGCGACACGCCCGCCCCGGTCGGATTGTTCGGTGCACAGACGAACACCAGCTTCACCGCCGGCTTCACCGCCGCGAGCAACGCGTCGGCGTCCAGCGCGAAATCCGCCGCCAGCGGCACCTCGATCACTGCCGCGTTCTGAACCCTCGCACAAACGCCATACATGCCGAAGGTCGGCGGCTGCACCAGGATCGCGTCCTCGCCAGCACGGCAGAACGCGCGCACCAGCAGGTCGATCGCCTCGTCGCTGCCCCGCCCGACCAGCACCTGATCCGGGCGCACGCCATACAGTGCGGCGAGCCGCTCGACCAAAGCCAGCGGTTGCGGGTCCGGGTAACGGTGGCACTCCAGGCCCTCGTCACCGAACGGCGCCCAAGCCGACTCGTTGGCATTGAGCAACAACGCACCACCCGTCGCCTCCATGCGCGCGGAGGAATACGGCACCAGCGCGCGGATCTCCGCGCGCGCAAGCTCCAGCACGCTCATGCGGGGGAGACCTCCGCGTCGAGTGCCGCCAGGCGCAGCGTCACCGCGCGGCGGTGCGCCTCCAGTTGTTCGGCGGCGGCCAGCGTGGCCGTGCAGGGCCCGATCGCCCGCAGGCCTTCGGGCGTGAGTTCCTGCACGCTGATCTGCTTCTGAAAACTGGCCACCGACACGCCGCTGTGGCTGCGTGCGTAGCCATAGGTCGGCAACACGTGGTTGCTGCCGCTGGCATAGTCGCCGACCGACTCGGGCGTCCACGCGCCAAGGAACACCGAGCCGGCGCAGGTCACCCGCGCCAGCCAGGCGCGAGGCTCGGCCACCTGCAGGATCAGGTGCTCGGGCGCATAGCGGTTGCTGACCTCGAGCGCCTGCGCCAGCGACTCGACCCGGATCAAGCGGCTGTGCGCCAGCGCCCCGTGCGCGATACCCGCCCGCGGCAAGGCCGCGCACTGGCGCTCGACTTCGTCGGCCACGGCATCGAGCAGCGCGTCCGACGGGCTCACCAGCAACACCTGCGAATCCGGCCCGTGCTCGGCCTGCGACAGCAGGTCGGCCGCCACGAACGCCGCGTCGGCCTGTGTGTCGGCCACCACCAGCACTTCGGACGGGCCGGCCGGCATATCGATTGCCGCCCCGCGCGGATCGATCGATACCTGCACCTTGGCCTCGGTCACCCAGGCATTGCCCGGGCCGAACAGCTTGTCGCAGCGGGGCACGCTGGCCGTTCCGTAGGCCAGCGCGGCGATCGCCTGCGCGCCACCGAGCTTGAATACGCGGTGCACGCCGACCACGCGCGCTGCATACAGCACGGCGGGATCGCAGCGATTATCCGGACGCGCGGGCGAGCACAGCACGACCTCCGCGCAGCCGGCGATACGCGCCGGCACGCCGAGCATCAGCGCCGTGGAAGGCAACGGCGCGCTTCCGGCCGGTACGTACAACCCGACACGGTCGATCGGCCGCAGCACGCGCTCCACCCGCACGCCCGGCGCGGTATCGACCGCCACGGAAACCGGCGCCGCCGCACGATGGAAGGCCTCGATGCGCCCAGCCGCCTCACGAATGGCCGCCTTCAGTGCCGGATCGAGCGCCGCCTCGGCCTCATCGAACTCCTCCGGCTGCACCTCCAGCCGCTCCAGTACGCAACGGTCGTACGAGGCGGTGAAACGCAGCAAGGCCTCGTCGCCATGCCGGCGCACCTCGGCGATGATCCGGCGCACCACTTCACGCAAGCCGACCGCATGCGTCTGCACCGGTCGCGCCAGCGCCACCTCGCGCCCTGCTTCGTCCAGTGCGTTCCAGACCAGCCGCTTCATGCCAGCATCCTCTCCACCGGCAGCACGAACATCTCGCGCGCACCGGCCTTCTTGATCTCTTCCAACTGACGCCAGCTCACTTCGCCGGCGCACAACGCCTGCAGCATCACCTGGTCCGGCTGGCCGGCCAGCGGCAGCAGCGTCGGTTGCGGGCCGCCCGGCAGCAGACGGGTGATCGCCTCCAGCGAGCCGCGCGCGGCCTGCAACAGCAGCAGCCGCGACTCGCGCACCTGGATCACGCCATCGATGCGCTTGAGCAGCAGTTCGACCAGATCGCCGCGCTCGTCGGCCGGCAATACCTTCGGCCCGACCAGCAGCGCCTCGCTGTCGAGCACCACCTCGACCTCGCGCAACTGGTTCGCCACCAGCGTGCCGCCGCTCTGCACCAGGTCGCAGATGGCCTCGGCCGTACCCAGCCGCGGCGCGATCTCCACCGAACCGGCCAGCGTCACCACCCCCGCCTCGATGCCCTGCTCTCGCAGCCAGCGGCCGAGCAGCCCCGGATAGGACGTGGCAATGCGGCGCCCGGCAAGGTCCCCGGCGCCGGCATAGTCCATCTCCTGCGGCACCGCCAGCGACAGCCGGCAGCGCCCGAAGCCCAGCCCGCGCCATTCGGCCAGCGCCACGTCATCCTCGCGGCTTGCGGTGAGCTCGTACTCGTTGAGCACGTTGCGCCCGACGATGCCCAAGTCGCACACGCCCTGCGCGATCAGCCCGGGGATGTCGTCATCGCGCACCAGCAACAGGTCCACCGGCTCGCCCTCGCCGAAGCAGAACAGCTTGTCGCGGCTCTGCCGGAAGGTGAACCCGCAGCGCGTCAGCAGGTCCTGCGCCGGCTCGGTGAGCCGCCCGGACTTCTGCATCGCGATGCGCAGTCGATCGCGCGGCCTCATGCCGGTGCCTTGGCGGTCTTGCGCTTGCGTGCCGCGCGCGCCGCCGCGGCGAGATAGCCGCCGTTGCCCTGGTTGAGGTAGCGCGCCACCCGCCCGATGGTGGTGATGCTCACCCCCGTGCGCTCGTGGATCTCCCGGTACGGCAGCCCTTCCTGCAGGTACGGCACCACCCGCCAGCGATCCACCAGCGCCTCCAGCTCCGCCGGCGTGCACAGGTCATGCAGGAACGCCTGCATCTCGTCCACGTCGCGCAGCGCCAACAGCGCCTCGCACAGGCTGCGCTCCACCGACTCGTTCGGGGTCTCGGGATCGATCGCTCGTCGCTTCATAATGTACTAACACGCTAATACAACAGGCGAGCACTATAGACACACTCGAGGTGCGGCGCAAGCCGCCGCGCATGCGCGAGAAGGCCAAGCCAGCACGTTGACTGCCGCTCGCCGTCCGGTCGTAAGGATTGACCCACAGCGAGGATGTCACGGGGATGACGTCACGCGCCGACGCATCGAGCTTGTCGCCCGTCGTTGGCCGCAGCTCTAATAAGCCACGCGTTCAAGTGACGTGAACGCTGCTGCCAAGAGGTCGTTCGCGCTGCGCCCGGGGACCTGCTTGACGACGGAATGGACAGGGGAGTCGGAATGGAATCGCTATCTCGTGCCACGCGAAAGACGAAGTTTTTCGCGCTCGACGCAATCAAGCCGACGAGCGTGACCAGACGTTTCGTCCGTGCACGCGCACGCCTGGGTGGAAACACGCCAGCGCATCGCATCGCGTCCTCCCCCCCGCATTTCCTGACTGCCCGGCACCGGACGAGGCGCGGCCTGCCGCGCCGTTGCCGGCGCGCGTGCACACGCCCTACGCCACGCGGCTGACAGCCGCCTCGACCTGCGAGCACCACGTGAAAAAGGCTTCTTCGAACCGGATCCTGGGCACCTTGCTGCTGCCTGCACTCCTGCTGGCCGGTTGCGGCACGCCCGCCGCCAAGGACTTCGGTGGCCGCTGGAAGCCGGTGAACCGCTTCCAGTCGTCCACCACCGAGATCCCCTTGAACCGGCCCTACACCTACTACGCCGCGCCGATGGACGAAACGCTGCGGAACATGCTGGTCCGCTGGACGACCGACACCGGCATGACGCTCGTCTATCGCATCCCGTCCGATTACACGCTGTTCGCGCCGGTCACCAAGGTGCGCACGGCGGACGTCCGGCAGGCCGCCACCGAGCTTAGCGAGATCTACGCGGCACAAGGCGTGTCGGTCACCGTCGCGGGTGGAAGGCTCCAGGTCGATCGGGTAAAGACACTCGGCTCCGCCATCGCACCCCGCAGCACGTCGCGCGCATCTCCTGCGTCCTCCGCAACGGCCCGTCCCGCCTCCCCCGACGCCGCCGGCGGGGTGCGCTGATGCTTGCCAGGAAGACCGGATCACGCAAGGTCGAAGAAGCCGTCGCCAAGGCGGTCAACTACGAACTATCGATCGCGGACGTCGCCCGCCGCAGCGAGCGCCGCGCGTGGTGGGTGGCGTTTTGCGCCCTCGGCATGTCGCTGATCCTTGCCGGCGGCTATTTCTACATGCTGCCGCTCAAACAGAAAGTGCCCTACCTGGTGATGGCCGATGCCTACACCGGCACCAGCACCGTGGCACGGCTGACCGAGGACCTCACTCATCGGCGGATAAGCACCAGCGAGGCGATCAACCGCAGCAACGTCGCCCATTTCGTGATGGCCCGCGAATCCTACGACCTGGCCCTGCTCAGCCTCGGCGATTGGACCACCGTACAGACCATGGCCTCCCCCGGTGTGAAGGCGGATTACACGCGGCTGTATTCGCCGATGAATCCTGACGGTCCCTACAAAACCTACGGCAAGGACAAGGCCATCCGCGTAAAGCTGCTGAGCATCGTGTTGATCGGCGGCGGCACGGGCCGCACGCCGACCGGCGCCACCGTCCGCTTCCAGCGCAGCCTTTACGACAAGCAAAGCGGCGCCACCCAGCCGCTGGACAGCAAGATCGCCACGATGGAATTCACCTACAAGGCGAACCTGGAAATGGACGACCGCAACCGCATCGAGAACCCGCTGGGGTTCTGGGTCACCAGCTACCGCGTGGATAACGATTACGCCACGCCCGCGCCTGTCGAGGTCCCCAGCGCCGCCAATGCGCAGGTCGTGACCCGTCCCGCCCCGACGAACTCCCCGGCCGGGTCACCGCCCACCCAGGGCCAGGATTCATCGCCACGGCTCGATGGGACACCCGATGTGCCGGCGACCGGAGTGACGCGATGAACCGGTGCCGCCTCATGTTCGCGGCACCGCTGGTTTGCGCGCTCGCCATCGGCGCGCCCACCCGGGCCCACGCCCAGGTCGTGCAGCAGTACGAGTACCAGCCGGATCGCATCTACCCGGTGCGCACGGGCCTGGGCATCACCACGCAGATCGAGCTCAGCCCCAATGAGCAGATCCTCGATTACAGCACCGGCTTCAGCAACGGCTGGGAACTTACCCGCCGCGACAACGTGTTCTATCTCAAGCCCAAGAACGTGGACGTCGACACCAACATGATGGTGCGCACGGCCACACACTCGTACATCTTCGAGCTGAAAGTGGTCGCGACCGACTGGAAGGCGCTGGACCAGGCCAAGCGCGAAGGAGTGCAGTACAAGATCACGTTCGCCTATCCGGCCGACACCAGCTTTTCGACGGAGAAGAAGAAAGCCGCCGAAGCACCTCCGCTGGATACGCGACTGGTCCCCGGACGCAGCTACAACTTCGACTACGACTACGCCACGCGCAGCAAGAGCGCGCCCTGGCTGGTGCCGGCGCACGTCTACGACGATGGCCATTTCACCTACATCCGCTTGAGCGACCTCAAGCGTTTTCCCACTGGCAACTTCCCTGCCGTTTTCATGCGCGAAACGGAGCACGGCGAGGATTCCCTCGTCAACACGACCGTCGAGGGCAACACCATCGTCGTCCACGGAACCTACCCCTACCTCGTCATCCGCCACGGGGACGACGTCATCGGCCTGCGAAGGAACGCCGCCAAGTGAGCACGCATACCCCCTACCAGGCCGCCGATGGCACGGACGCCGGTCATGGCGAAGCGTTTGCCCACAACCCGTACTCGATGCACTACGAGCAATCCGCCGCGCCGGACCTGGACTCCGGCGCACCGCAACTGAAGTCGAACGAGCTGCGGCGGGTGAACCGGCGCGCGCTGATGATGCTCGGTACTGCCGTCGCGCTGTTGCTGTTCGTCTCGTACTGGATGATCAGCAGCGCCACCTCGCGGCACGAACCGAGCAAACCGAGGGAAGAAAGGGTCACCGTGGCCGATGCGCCGCCGGCGTTGGCGCTGCCGCCCGCGCACCGGCCCGAACCCGAGCCGATCCCGCTGGCCAGGCAACCGGCCTTGCCACCCCTGCCCCCGCAGCCGACGGTCCAGCCTGCGCAGGCGCCGCTGGCCTACGCGCCCCGCGAACCCACGTTGGTCGAGCGCCGCATCGCCGGCACGTCGGGTTCCATGGCCAACCTTTCATCCGCGCCGGCCGGTGCACGGTCTCCAGGCATAGGCGGGTCGCTGGCGTCCAGTCGCGCGACTTCCACCCAGGCCAAGCCGCTGGAGCACGCCGATGCGCTGATGCAGCGTGGCACCTACATCCGCTGTGTGCTGGAAACCCGGATCGTGACGGACGTGCCGGGCTATACCTCCTGCCTCGTCACCGAGCCGGTGTATTCGTTCAACGGGCGCAAGTTGCTGCTGCCCAAGGGCTCCAAGGTGCTCGGCGCCTACTCGAGTGGCCCCAAGGGGCGACGCGTCGCCGTGGTGTGGGACCGCATCATCACGCCCACCGGTATCGACGTGGACATGAGCAGCAAGCCGAGCCCGGGCATCGACAACCTGGGCGGCGCCGGCTTGCCCGGGCACTACGACGCGCACTGGGGCAATCGCATCAGCGCCGCATTGCTCATAAGCATGCTCAGCGATGCGTTCAAGTACGAGGCCGCCGAGCACGGTCCCACGACTTCGTCGATTGCCGCCGGTGGCGTGGTCGTACAGGAACCCTTCGAGAGCAACACGGCCCGCACCGTACAGAACCTGGCCGACATGGCCGTGCGCGAGGCAGCCAACCGCCCACCCACGGTAACCATCAACCAGGGCACGGTGATCTACGTCTATGTCGCCCGCGACGTGGATTTCAGTGACGTCGTCGCCCGCTTCTGAGCCCGAAGGCAGCCATGGAAGACACCCTCGCCCTCGTCTCGAACGAATTCCTCGACTACCAATACGAGGTATTGGGCGTGCGTGAGTTCATGGCCTCGCCCGAGGTCACGGAGATCTGCATCAACCGTCCCGGCGAGCTTTACCTGGAAAGCCGCTCCGGCTGGCAGCGGGTAGAAGTACCGACGCTGACCTTCGAGCGGGCGCGCCAGTTTTGTACCGCCGTGGTGAACGAAAGCAATACCGGACAACGCATCACCGACATCGATCCGGTGGTTTCGCTGACCTTTCCGACCGGGCAGCGCGCCCAGTTCGTCATCCCCCCCGCCTGCGAGGCAGGCAGCGTCTCGATCACCATCCGCCTGCCCTCGAAGCACGCCCGGACACTGGACCAGTACCAGGCCGACGGTTTCTTCGACCAGGTCCTGGAGGACGAGCGCGACCTGGGCGAAGAGGATCGCCACCTGCTGGACCTGCGCGCCCGGCGCCACTACGCCGAGTTCTTCAAAGCTGCCGTACGCAGCAAGAAGAACATCGTGGTGTCCGGCGCGACCGGCAGTGGCAAGACCACCTTCATGAAATCGCTGGTCCACCACATCCCGGCCGAAGAGCGCCTGGTCACCATCGAGGACGCCCGCGAGCTTTTCATAAGCCAGCCCAACGTGGTGCATCTGCTCTATTCCAAGGGCGGCCAGAGCGCCAGCAACGTCACGGCCAAGAGCTGCATGGAAACCTGCCTGCGCATGAAGCCCGACCGCATCATCCTCGCCGAGTTGCGCGGCGACGAGGCGTTCTACTTCATCCGCAACTGTGCGTCGGGCCATCCCGGATCGATCACCAGTTGCCACGCAGGCAGCACCGAGCAGACCTGGGACCAGCTGGCACTGATGGTCAAGGCATCGACCGAGGGTGCCGGGCTCGAATTCCAGACGATCAAGCGCTTGCTCAAGCTGACGATCGACGTCGTCGTCCACATCAAGGCGCACGCGGGCCAGCGGCATATCACGGGCATCGACTTCGATCCCGCGCGCCGTTCGCTGCAAGAACCGCTGCAGCAAGCGCGCTGACCGACGAGGAATCCAGGATGGTCCCCGCGTTCAACCCGATATCCTGTCCCCACCTGGCGGTTCCTGCCGAGGTGATGCAACACGTTGTCCTGGCCGAATCGGGCGGAAATCGCTTCGCCATCGGCGTCGTCGGCGCCCGACTGGAGCGCCAGCCCCGCAACCTTGGCGAGGCGGTCGCTACGGCGCGCATGCTCGCGTCGAACGGATATGACTTTTCGCTCGGCATTGCCCAGATCAATCGCAGCAACCTGCCACGGTACGGGCTGAATACTTTCGAGCAGGCCTTTGACGCGTGCGCCAACCTCACCGCGGGCGCGCGCATCCTGGCGGAGTGTTACGGGCGATCGGGCGACGACTGGGGCAAGGCCTTCAGCTGCTACTACTCGGGCAACTTCATCACCGGCTATCGCGATGGCTACGTGCAACGGATCTTCGCCTCGCTCGGCGCCGGCCTGCCTGGCGGCTCCGAGCCGATAACCGTCCGCCCGCAGACAACCGAACACCCCGCCGCCCATCGGTCACCGGCGGTACGCCCTGCCCTTTCCGGTAGCGCGGCCTATCGCGTATTGATCCGTTCGGTGGCCATCGACTCGGCTGCGGGCACGCTGGTCGCCGCCGTAGCGGACACGCCCGGCCACGCAGGGACGCCCGAGCATCAACCAACCCCCGCACCCCTGGAGCCTGCCGAGCCAGCCGCCTCGGCATTCGTCCCACGCGTAAGCGGGCCGGGCGACCCGCCGCGGAGCAATCCTCCCGCGGCCAGCCCCACCACCGGTGGCCAGACCACCCTCGACCAGGAGACAGCGGATGCTGCGTTCGTCTTCTGACCGGCGGGGGCTGGCGTCATTCGTGCCACCACCAAATCTGGCTGCCCATCGGGCGGCCATCCATGAAGCGTCCATTGCCCGATGGCCGCTGCTTTCCAACCGCCCACGAGGAAAATCCAAGATGGCCAAGATCCCGTCCGCAAACCCGAACGCCCGCCACCCCATCCGTAGCGGCATCGCCGTGTTCATGGCCCTGGCGACGTGCCTGGCGCTCGCGCTGCCCGGCATCGCGTTCGGCCAGGACGTCACCGACACGATCGCCACGACCTGCGGTTTCGCCAGCAACGTCAACAAGATCCTCAACGCGATCTCGATCATCGTGGTGACGATCGCGATCGTCTTCTCCGGTTACCAGATCGCCTTCGCGCACAAGCGCATCTCGGACATTTCGCCGGTGCTGATCGGTGCCGTCCTGATCGGCGCCGCGGGACAGATCGCCAAGATGTTCCTGGCGGGCAGCACCAGTGCTTCGGGTGCCACGGCGTGCACCGCGAGCCTGATCACCCACGCGCTCAACTTCTATGCATAAGGATGCATTGTTCCGCGGCTGCACCCGCCCTCCCATGTTCATGGGCGTGCCCTACGTGCCGTTCTTCATGGGCGCGGGCGGATGCATGTTGCTGGCGATGTACTTCAACCTTTTCTTCCTGCTGCTGATGCCGCCGGTGATCTTCGTGATGCGCCAGATGGCCCGGCGCGACGAGATGATCTTCCGCCTGCTCGGCCTGCGCCTGCAGTTCCGTACGCGGGTCAGGAACATCGGGGAGAACGACGGCACGTGGGTATTCACGCCCAACATTTACCGCGGCCAGTCCAAAGCCAACCCGTAACGCCACAGCCGCCCTGGCCTCACCGCCAGGGCGGCCACCGGAACCTGCGCATGTCCAAGCCCGTCTTTCTGCCCGATACCCCGATCAGCGAGCTGGTACCGCTGTCCACCCACGTCTCGCCCACGGTGCTGAAAACCACCGGCGGCGATTTCGTGATGGTCTGGCGCCTGGGTGGCCTGCCATTCGTGGGGCGCGAGGAATGGGAGCTGGAACATCGCCACACCACCTTCAACCGCATGCTGCAGACCCTGCGCGCGCCCGACTTCGTCAATGTCGCCTTCTGGGTGCACGACGTGCGCCGCCGGCGCCGCATCGCTGACTGCGCCCGTTTCGCCCAGCCGTTCAACCAGGCTCTTTCCGAGGCGTATTACGAATCGCTCTCGAGCCAAAAGCTCATGCAGAACGAGCTTTACCTCACCATGCTCTACCGCCCTGTCGTCAGCGGGAAGAAGCTGGCGGAGAAATCCAGCGACGTGACTCGACTCGAGGCCGAGCAACAGCAGGCCGTGGGCACCATCCTCGAGTTGGCGGGCAACGTCGAGGCGGTGCTGAAGGATTACGCCCCGCGCCGCCTGGGCATGTACGAAGCAGCCAACGGGGTGGTGTTCTCCGAGGCGCTGGAATTCTACGGCTACCTGCTCAACCGGCTGGACGAGCCGGTGCCCGTGCTGCCCGCGCCGGTGTACAACTATCTGCCGGTTAGCAAGCAGCGTTTCTCCGCCAAGACTGGCGATTTCGTCATCACCACGCCCCAGGGCGTCAACCACTTCGGCGCCATCCTCAATATCAAGGAATATACCGACGGCACCTATCCGGGGATTCTCAACGGCCTGAAATACCTTGGTTTCGAGTACGTGATCACGCACTCCTTCAGCCCGATGGGGCGCCAGGATGCGCTCAAGGCGCTGGACCGCACCAAGGGCATGATGGTGTCTTCCGGCGACAAGGCGTTCAGCCAGATCGCCGAGCTGGATCTGGCCATGGACCAGCTGGCCTCGGGCAATTTCGTGTTGGGCGAGTACCACTTCACCGTCGCCATCTATGCTCCCAGTCAGGAAGCGCTGTCGCAACAGATCGCCGCGACCCGCGCTGAGCTTTCCAACGCCGGCTTCGTATCAGTGAAGGAAGATCTCGCCGTTACCGCAGCCTTCTACGCGCAGCTGCCGGGTAACTGGAAGTACCGCACACGCCTTGCCAACGTCAGCTCGCTGAACTTCCTCGGGTTGAGCCCGCTGCACAACTTCGCCATGGGCAAGCGGGAAAACAATCCATGGGGCGACTGCGTCACCACGCTGCAGAGCAGCAACGGACAGCCCTATTACTTCAATTTCCACGCCACGCACCCCGCCGAGAACTCGCTGGGCGAGAAGGCCATCGCCAACACGATGGTCATCGGCAAATCCGGCACCGGCAAGACGGCGCTGATCAACTTCCTGCTGAGCCAGGTGCAGAAATACGAACCTGCGCCAACCATCTTCTTCTTCGACAAGGATCGTGGCGCGGAAATCTTCGTGCGCGCCTGCGGCGGCAATTACCTTGCGCTGGAAAACGGCAAGCCCACCGGCTTCAACCCGTTCCATTGCGAGCGGACCGAGGCCAACGTCCAGTTCCTGGCCGATCTGGTCAAGGTGCTGGCCGGCAAGAGCGTGTACAGCTCGCGCGAGGAGGAGGACATCTTCCGAGCGGTCGAGAACATGCTCGACACCCCCAAACGCCTGCGCAACATGACGAACTTCCAGAAGAGCCTGCCGAACCTGGGCGACGACGGCCTGTTCATCCGCATGCGCAAATGGACCGCCGGCAATTCGCTCGGCTGGGTGTTCGACAACCCGGTCGACACGATCGACCTCGAGAAGGCGAACATCATCGGCTTCGACTACACCGACATCATCGACAACCCGGAAGTACGGGCACCGGTGATCAATTATCTGCTTCACCGGCTGGAAGCGCTGATCGACGGTCGACCACTGATCTACGTGATGGACGAGTTCTGGAAGATCCTCGACGGCAAGGGCGGCCTCAAGGAATTCGCCAAGAACAAGCAGAAAACCATCCGCAAGCAGAACGGCCTGGGAATCTTCGCCACGCAAAGTCCCGAAGATGCGCTGGCCAGCGACATCGCCGCCGCCTTGGTCGAACAGACGGCCACGATGATCCTGTTGCCCAACCCCAATGCAAGCCGCGAGGACTACGTCAACGGGTTGAAGCTGACCGAAGCGGAATACCAGGTGGTGGTGAGCCTGGACGAGCGATCCCGCTGTTTCCTGGTCAAGCAGGGGCACGCCAGCGCCGTCTGCCAGCTCAACCTGCGCGGCATGGACGACGCCTTGGCGGTGATCTCCGCGTCCACCGACAACATCGAAATCATGCATCGGATCCTGCGCGAGTGCGCCCTCGCCGAAGGCGTACACGTCGATGCCTTGCGCCCGGAGCAATGGCTGGAGCTGTTCTATGCAAGCCGCAAGGGCAGCGGCAAGACCCGCGCCATCGCGCCACCTGTCGCCCGCGCGTCCCACGCAACGGCTGGTTAGCCCAACGTCATCTGCCAGAGGAAGCCGCCATGAACCACGTGTTCCCCCACCCGTTGCGCCCGCACCCATGGGGCAAGGTCGCGCTCGTCGTAGCGCTGCTCGGCATCAACGTTGAAGCCACCCGGGCCCAGGTGCTAGTCACCGACACCACTGCCATTGCGGCGAGCGAGGAAGGCTTCAAGTCGCAGTTGGCACAGAGCATTGCCGAATACACCAGGCAGGGCATGCAGTACGCCAAGCAGCTCGAGCAGTATTACCAGCAGGTCGAGCAGTTCAAGCAGTTGCTCATGACCATCAAGGGCCTCGGCACCAACATATCTTTTTCCTCGAACAAACTCGAGCCCATTGACGATCCCACTGAGCTTATCGACCAGAACTGCCCGAGTGCGTCGGGTGGCTCGATCATAGGAGGCCTGGTGACATCGGTCGTATCGGCGATCAGTCCGGAGACGCCCATTACCGTGGCTCAGCAGCAGATCTGCGCGAACATCACGATGCTGCAGATCGACGAGTACAACCGCACGGTGGCCGTGCTCGACCAGCTCGATCAGTACGGCGGCACCTTGCAGAAGTTGAACAAGCTCGCCAACGAAGTCAAAACGCTGGGCACGACGAGCGGCGCCACTACTCAGGCTGCCACTTACAGCGCAACCACGGCTTTTGCGATGCAGCAATGGCGGACAGCCATTGCTGGAGACGAGGCGATCATCCAGGCGCTCAACCAGCAACAATCCATGCTGGCGAAAAAGGCGCTGAACGGCCGGGACGTGCTCGGAACCGTGGTGCAAGCCGCGGCACTGAAAGCCGCCTTCTCGGTCGACTGACGCATTCGCGCGGCGTCCCGGGCATCAAGGAAAGGCCGCCAAGCGCGCAAGAAAGGAATCAGGCGCAATGCCAACAAACCTCGCCGATTTCGTTTACTTCAGGCTGGTGTACGACTACCTGAGTAAGCAGATCAACACCTTCGGAATGGACCTCATGGCGTCCTTCATGACCTGGGCAAGCGCACTGGCGCTGCTCATGGTCACGCTGTGGATCACGATCCAGGGTTACCGGCTGATTACAGGGCGATCGCACGAATCGCTGATGGCGATGGTGATGAACATGACGCGCATCGTCATCATCGTCAGCGCCGCAACGACGATGTCGGTCTTCGGCTCGAACCTGCAACAACTGTTCACCACCGACCTGAGTACCGGCATCAACCAGTTGTTCACCGGCAGCGACGATACCGCAGCGGAAACGATCGATCAGAATCTGGCCTGGACTCAGCTTGCGCTGGGCGCGATCGATGTCGTGCAGGTCGCTCCGGGCGACGTGGAGAACGCCCAACGCAAGGCGCACGCCATGCTCATCGCCGGACTGGGCACGGCCAGCCCGCCGATGGCTGCCGGTGCGATGCTGCTGCTCTATCAGGCCACCATTGCCCTTTTCATCGGCATGGGCCCACTGTTCATCCTTTGCCTGATCTTCGACCAGACCAAGGATCTCTTCCGCAAGTGGCTGCTTTACGGCATCGGCACGCTCTTTTCCATGGCCGCGCTCAGCTTCATCAGTTCTCTCGTTTTGCAGCTGACGTTGCGCGTGGCAGCCGCACTCTGGACCGCGAACCTGGTCAGCCAGATGACCACGCTCGGCGCCGAAGGTCTTTCCAACCAGGCCCTGCAACAAGGCGGTATCGGCCTTTTGATGACCGTCCTGATCGTCAGCGTGCCGCCATTGGCCGCCGCCTTCTTTCAGGGCACCGTGGGGAGTTTCATGCACTACTCGGCCTTCGGCGGCGGTCCTGGCAATCGCCCTGGGCCGCAAGGACAGCCGCCGGGATCCTACGGTGGGTATGGCGGATCGCACGCACATCAACCCTCTCAGGCAAGGCAGCCAGGCCATCAGCAGCATGGGGGCAATAGCCAGCACGGCGGTGCGCTGCCTGGGTCCGGCGCACGCACGACGGCCATGTCGCCCCCGCTTCGGGACGATGCGATCCCGGTGCGCCCGCATCCGAGAGACTAGAACTGATCCCAATCGGGGTCAGTTCCCGCAAACGGTTCGCCAACCCGATGGAGATCGCCTTGATACGAGACGCCCGTTCCGTCCTTCTTGCGCTCGGCGCCGCGGCCGCTGGCCTGACCACAGCGCCGGTTCACGCCCAGAGCGTGGATCCCTGCACCGTCTATACCTGCATGGCCGGCATTTCCGGCGCGGGCGCAAGCGGTGGCCCCGCCTGCGTGCCTGCGACCACGTACTTTTTCAGCCTGGTCGTGTTTGACCCTTGGTTCGACGCGCCGGCGACCTCGCAGTTGCGCAGGACCTACCTGATGACCTGCCCGGGGGCAAACGTCGCGACCAATGCCGCGCTGCTGAACGCGATCATTGCCGAATGGGGCGCCGTGCCCTGATGCCGCCAGTTCGGTCGGACCTGACCCATGGAAAGGTAAGCCCATGACGTTGCGCAACAAGGCGATTGCCGCCTCCCTGGCTCTGCTGCTGGCGCTGGGCGCGGGTCTTTACGCATCCGGATGGTGGGTGTTGACCCTGCTGCACGTGCAGGCACCACTCGGCGTTGCCACGTACGCGCGTTACCTGGCCGCGACCGCCAGGCCGGAAGTTCACCCCTACGTGGCCCAGATCAAGCTCGCCGGCGGCGCGGGATTCGGCCTGCCCCTGGCGGCATGGGCGGGCTTGCTCTATTTCATGTTCAGACCGCGGTCGCGCCCCACCCACGGTGACGCCCGCTTTGCCGGCCGTGGCGACCTGGCCCGGCTTGGGCTGCTCAACGACGACCCGACCGGCATCATCGTGGGCAGGCTAGGTCGCAGCTTTCTGCGTCTTCCGGGCACTCGCCACGCCTTGCTCGCCGCGCCGACACGAAGCGGCAAGGGAGTCGGCGCAGTGATCCCGAACCTGCTCAGCTACCAGGGCTCGATGGTCGTCCTGGACATAAAGCAGGAGGCCTTCGACATCACTTCGAAGTGGCGCTCCAAGCTCGGCCCGACTTTCCTATTCAATCCATTTGCCGAGGACCTCCGGACCCATCGCTGGAATCCGTTCGCTTACGTGCGGACCGGCGCGACCCACCGCACGTCCGACCTGCAGGCCATCGCCGATTGCCTGTACAAGGACCCGCCGAACCAGGATCCTTTCTGGGCGAACATGGCGCGCTCGACCTTCGTTGCATCCGCCAGCCTCCTGTTCGACTGCTGGAGCGACGGCCTCGGCAAGGGGTTCGCCAAGGACGATGGCTATCCCACGCTCGGCGCGATCTACCGCCTGCTTTCCGGGGACGGGAGCGATCTCAAGACGCACCTGAAGTCCGTGCTCCAGCTCCCCCACGTCAGCCACGAGACACGCACGGCCTTTGCCAATGTCACCGCGTTGGCGGAGCAGACCTTCACCTCCGTAATCGCCAGCACGCAGGCTCCCCTACTCATCCTTGCCAACCCGATCCTGGACGAGGCCACCTCGGGCAACGACTTCTGGTTGCCGGACCTGCGCCGCCGGGTGCAGTCGATCTACGTCGGCATTTCCCCCAGCAAGCTCACCGAAGCGGCCGGCCTGTTGAACCTGTTCTTCAACCAGGCGATCAAGCTCAACGTGGACGTTACCCCGGACAAGGATCCGACCCTGCGGCACCCGTGCCTGTTCATGCTGGACGAGTTCACCGCACTGGGCCGGGTGGACGTGATGGTCGACGGCGTAGCCTATTTCGCCGGCTACAACGTGCGCGTGTTCTGCGTGATCCAGTCGCTCTCCCAGCTCGATGCCGTGTACGGTGCCGACAAGGCCCGCAGCATGATCACCAACCTGGCTTGCCAGGTGATTTACACGCCGCGCGAGCAGCGGGATGCCAACGAGTACAGCGAGATGCTCGGCTACACCACGCAGCGCAAGCGGCAGCGCACGCGCTCCCGGGGTAGATTCGGCCAAGGCAGCAGCGTGTCCCTGGCGGAAGTCGAAGAAAAGCGCGCGCTGATGCTGCCGCAGGAGCTGAAGGCGCTCGACCCGAAAAAGGAAATCGTCTTCATCGAGGGCACGCCGCACCCGATCCGCTGCAACAAGATTCGCTACTACGAAGATGGCTTCTTCAAGTCGCGACTTCTGGGTGCTTCCAGTGTGCCTCACCTGGAGATTGGCCGGCAGCGCGATGAGCCGGCCGGGATTACCTAGTCTCTCGCGCCGTGGCTGCCCGGATGCGGCTCGCCACCGCATCAAAGAATTCCGCAGGCAGTTCCGCCTTGACCGGCACCCGCCACCACCCCGGCTGCGCGAAGCGCCGGCACTTGATCGCGTCCTTGTCGGTCATCAGCACCGGCAAGTCTTCGCCAAAGTGGAAGTCTGCCGGGACGAAGGCGTGGTGATCGGGGAAGGCGTGTTCGACCGGCAGGATGCCGTAGGCGCGCAGGCTGTCGAAGAAGCGGGCGGGATGGCCAATGGCGGCCACGGCGTGCACGCGCTGGCCGGTGAAGGCGGTCAGCGGCTGACAGGTGTCGTCGGTGAGCGCGCAGGCCTCGCCGCCGCGTAACTGCATGGGATAGGCGCCCATGCGTTCGCCGCCGTTGCACACGCGGATGTCGGCGGTGGCCAGACGCATCAACGGTTCGCGCAGCGGACCGGCGGGCAGCAGGCGGCCGTTGCCGAAGCCCCGCACGGCGTCGATGACACAAACTTCCACGTCGCGGGCGAGGCGGTAGTGCTGCAGGCCGTCGTCGGCGATGACCACGTCGCAGCCGCTGCCGATCAGCAGGCGGGCGGCGGCGGGGCGGTCGCGGCCCACTGCCACCGGGATGCCCTGGGTGCGGATCAGGCTGGGCTCATCGCCCACCCGCTGCGGGTTGGGTGCGTCACCGAGCAGCAGCGGCTCGCGCTGGGTGCCGCCGTAGCCGCGGCTGACCACGCCCGGCGTGAAACCACGCTCACGCAGTGCCTGGGCCACGGCTATCGCCAGTGGCGTTTTGCCGGTGCCGCCGGCGGTGATGTTGCCGATCACCACCACCGGCACGGGCAGGCGGATGCTGCGGCGCCAGCCATGCCGGTAAAGGAAACGGCGCAGGCCGCTGACGCCGGCGTAAAGCCAGGACAACGGATGCACCCACACCGGGGTGCGGCCATCGTTGTACCAGGCTTCTTCCAGCTTCTGCGCGAGCGCCATGAGGACGCCTCAGCCTTCTTCCTGCTCGTGGAACTGCATGCGGTGCAGCGCGGCGTACTGACCGCCCAAGGCTACCAACTCGGCGTGAGTACCGCGTTCAACGATGCGCCCCTGGTCCATCACGGCGATCTGATCGGCGTGTTCGATGGTGGACAACCGATGCGCGATCACGAGCGTCGTGCGATCACGCATCAGGCGCTGCAGCGCTTGCTGGATCAACCGCTCCGACTCGGTATCGAGCGCGCTGGTGGCTTCGTCCAGCACGAGGATCGGGGCGTTCTTGAGGATGGCGCGGGCGATCGCGAGGCGCTGGCGCTGGCCGCCGGAAAGCATGCCACCGCCCTCCCCGATCCAGCTATGGATACCCTCGGGCATCGCGCGGATGAATTCCATGGCGTTTGCCGCCTCGGCAGCCGCAACGATCGCTTCCTCGCTGGCGCCGGCAAGCTCGCCGTAGGCGATGTTCTGGGCCACGGTGCCTTCAAACAAGATGACGTTCTGGCCGACCCAAGCGATTTGCTTGCGCAACGAGGCCAGCGTGTACTGCTGGTAATCACGACCATCGATCAGAATGTGTCCGCCTTCCAGCATGTGGAAGCGCGGCAGCAGGCTGACCAGCGTGCTCTTGCCGCTACCTGATCGGCCGACCAGCGCCGTAATGCTGCCCGGAGGGCAGACCAGATCAACGCCCCGCACTGCTGGCGTCTGCGCGCCCGGATAGCTCATCGAAACCTTTTCGAATCGAATGTCGCCGCGGCTCTGGACCAGCTTTTCGGTGCCATGATCCTCCTCTGGCTGCATGTCGATAATCTCGAACATGTCCTCCGCGGCCGCCACGCCGCGCTGGACATCGCCCTGCACGTTGGTCAGACGTTTTAGCGGCGTGAGCAAACCGCTCATGGCAACCATCACCAATGCAAACGTACCGCTGGTCATAGTCGGCAACACCAGAGGGCGCGTTGCCAAGAAAATGATCGCAGCCAATGCGATGGCCGCGGTCGTCTGCACGGCGGCGCTCGACAGGGCCGCCGTCTTGGCAATCTTGAGATTGAAGCGCCCCGTGCGATCGGCGATCTCGTCGAAGCGCCGCTGCTCACGATGCCCGCCGCCGTAGATGCGAACCTCCCGGTGCCCGTCAACCACTTCGCGGACCGCACCGGTGACGTTGCCCATGGTGTCCTGCACGCTGCGACTGATCCGCCGATAGCGACGGCTGATCCAAGTCATCAGGGCAACGATGGTAGGCACCATCACTAGCAGACCAAGGGTCAGATAGGGACTGGCGATCAACATGTCGACCATCAGGCCGATCACGAGAAGGCCATCGGTGATCATAGACTTGACCGAAGTCGTCGCAGCCTTGGCCACCTGCTCGGACGTGTAGGTGATGCGGGAAATCTGTTGGCCGGAGGTCTCCGCACCAAAAAAGCGGACCGGCAACCGCAGATAGCTGGCGAATACCTGCTCGCGCAGATCCTGCACCACATGCCGGGCAAGCTTGCCCATGCCGTAGTCACCTTGGTACGAAACCACCGCACGCACGACGGCCAGCACCATGATCAGGATGGGAAGCCAGAAGATCGCCTGCGGGTCCTTCTCCACAAACAGGTGATCGATCATCGGTTTGATCAGCCACGCAAACAGCGCGAGGCACGCCGAATCGAGCACCATGCAGATCATGGTTAACGTGCCCGTTCCCCAATAGGGCACCAAGTATTTCAGCAGACGCTTGTAGACGCGCCACGTCTCATTCCAGTCGACCTTGGAGTGTTCCGTCACTGTGGTTCCTTGGAACCAGGCGTGGTCGCGATCGCCAACCGGGTGAAACCGAGCTGGCCGAGCGCATCCATGGCCGTCACCACATTCTGGTGCGGTGTCTGCGCATCGGCACGGATCGTGACTGGCCGGTCGTGGTCGTCGCCGGCCACGCGCGCGATGGCCTGCTTGAGCGGGTCGACCCCCTCGCCCACGACGGCGTCGCTACCGACGTAGAAATGCCCGTCGCGGTCGATCATCACGGTCAACGCGGGCGCCTGCATGTCGCGCTCCTCGGCGCTGGCCTGCGGCAGCGTGACCTGCATGCGCGAGTGCTGCACAAAGGTCGTGGTCAACACGAAGAACATCAAAAGCGTCAGCAGCACGTCGATCAGCGAGATGACGTTGATCTCGAAGTCGTCCTGCCGACGATCGGAACCGATACGCATGCTTACCCTCAGCCGCTGGTCGCGGCGGTCGTCGCCGTGCGGCGCGGACGGACCGCCGGGGCGGGCGTACCGGTCAGGTCGTCCAGCAATGCGGTAGCCTGCTTCTCCATGTCGACGCAGTAGCCCGCCACCCTGGAGCGGAAATAGCGGTGCAGCACGTAGGCGGGGATCGCCACCACCAGGCCCATGGCGGTGCAGATCAGCGCTTCGCCGATGCCACCGGCCATCTTGGTCGGATCGGCCATGCCGCCGGCCATCACCTGCATGAACATGCGGATCAAGCCGATCACGGTACCGAGCAGGCCCAACAGCGGGCCGATCAGCGCGATGGTGCCGAGCGTGTTGAGGTAGCGCTCCATGCGATGGACGACGTGGCGGCCGGTGTCTTCGATGCGCTCCTTGATCTGCTCGCGGGGGCGGTTGCGCACGGCCAGGGCGCCAGCCAGCAACTCGCCCAGCGGCGAGCCGGCAGCGAGCGCTTCCAGGTGCGCGGGATCGAGCTGGCCGCTGCGCGCCCACTTGCGCACTTCTTCGCCCAGCCCTTCGGGCAGCACAGCCTTGCGGCGCAGGGACCACCAGCGCTCCAGCACGATTGCCAGAGCCACTGCCGAACAGATCAGGATGGGGGCCAACGCCCATCCGCCAGCCATCAGAATTTCAAGCACTGCCTAACTCCCGCCAGGGCAACTTCTCAAGGAGACGCCGAATCATAGCAGTCCCTTCACATGGTTCCGCGGCGCGCTTGGCAGTTGCAAAACCACCGGTTCATTCGCGCCAGTAGCGGGGGCGTCGCTGGCGCCAGGTGGCCGTTGCAGCGGGCTCGACCGTGGGCGGAGCGTCGATTTCGATGGCACCGCGAATCGCGGTGTTGAGCAAGGGCACGCCCGCCTGGGCGTAGCGCGCGAGCACGAGCGGGTGCGGATGGCCGAACCGGTTATGCCAGCCGGCGGAAACCAGTGCCAGCTGCGGCGCGATCGCGGCGATAAAGGCGGGGTCGGACGAGTAACGGCTGCCATGGTGCGGCACTACCAGCACGGTCGGGCGGCTCCTCCCGACCGCAGCCGCCACGGTGGCTTCCATGTGACTACTGATGTCCCCGGTGAGCAGCAGGCGCCCGCCCGCACCATCCACGGCCAACACGCAAGAACGGTCGTTGCGCCGCCCGGCCGTTTGCGGGCCGGGCGAGAGTACGCGGAAATCCACGCCATCCCAGCGCCATGCCTGCCCCGCCCGGCACGGCTGCATGGGAAGCGGCATCCGCCCTGGCTCACCCGCATAGCGTGAGGCGTCGGGAAAGGCCTCCGCTACGGCAAGCGCACCACCGGCATGGTCGTTGTCGGCGTGGCTGATCATCAGCTGATCCAGCCGGTCGATGCCCAGCGCGTGGAGCGCCGGTACCACGACCGCCTCGCCCAGATCGAAGCCGGATGGATAGCGCGCGCCGGCGTCGTAAACCAGCGCGTGCCGGCGTGTGCGTACCACGATCGAAAGCCCCTGCCCCACGTCCAGCACCCAGGCCTGGAACCCGCCAATGGCCGGCAATCGCACCGCCGGCCAGACCAGCGGCAGGAACAGCAGCACCCCCAAGGCACGCAGCGGCAGGCCGCGCGGGGCGAACAGCCACAGCGCACCGAGCGTGGCCAGCAGCAGCGCCCACGGCCCCACCTCCGGCAGATACCACTGCGCACCGGGCCATGTGGCCAACCGTTCCAGCAGCCACCACTGGGCGTGGGCGAGCACGGCGGCCAGCTTCAACACGGGCGTCGCGGCGGCGGGCGCGAGCAGAAGCAGCAGCATGCCCAATAGCGCGCAGGGCACGATCACGAAGCTGACGAAGGGCACGGCGATGAGGTTGGAGAGCGCGCCGACCAGCGAGGCCTCGCCGAAGAACCACAGCGTCAACGGCAACAGCGCCACCGTCATCACTAGCTGCCCGGCGGAGAGTTCGTGCAGAAATCCACGCACCCCCCTCGGGCGGGCCTCAAGGCAAAGCATCAGGAAGGCCACGCCCACGAACGACAACCAGAAGCCCGCCGACAGCACAGCCAGCGGGTCGGCCAGCAACATCGCGATCAAGGCAAGGCCCAGCGTCTGCGCGCCGCCGATCGCGCGACGGCTACAGCGGGCCAGCGCTACCACGGCGATCATCAGCAAGGTGCGCACCGTGGGAAGACCGAGCCCGGCCAGCGCTCCGTACAACCCGGCAACCAGCAACGCCGCAGCCGCCTGTGCGGGCATGCGCGGCAGCCGAAGTGCCAGACCAGGCCACAGGAGATACAGCAGGCGCACCAGTCCCGCGCCGAACAGTGCGGCAACCCCTACGTGGAAACCGGAGATGGCGATCAGGTGCGGGACACCGTTGGCGCGAGCGACTTCCCAGTCGTCCTGGTCCAATCCGCGCGTATCGCCGATGGAGAATGCCTGCAACAGCGCCGCATCGTGCGGGTCCGATACGCGGGCGGCGATGCCGCGGGAAATCCGGTCTCGCAGTCCGTCGACACAACCGCCCGATTGCAGCAAGCGATGGATGCCGTCCTCGCGCACGTAGCCGGTCGCGGCGATGCGCTTCTCCAGCGCACTGCGCTCGCCATCGAAACCGCCCGGATTGAGCAGGCCACGTGGCCGCCGCAATCGCACATGCAGTTGCCAGCGTGAGCAGGCCGGGAGCACGGGGGCATCGTCGTACCAGCTCAGGCGCACGTGACCATGCAGTGGGACCGGCTTTCCGTCGAGGGCCGCCTGTTCCACATCGAACACGAAGCGGGTGGCGTCGCTGCGCACCTGTGGCAATCCGGACAACGTGCCGACCACGTCGAAATCGCGCCGCTCCAGGTCGCGCGGCAGACGCAGGTCGAGCGCGAGGGTGCCGCGCCAGATCGCCCAGGCCGCACCCAGCAGGACCAGCGCCGGCAAGCGCAGCCGCGGCCAGTGCAGGCTGGCCCACAGGACGAACAAGCCGGGAAGCGCGCTCCACGCCGACGGCGGTAAGGCAGGCAGCCATTGCACAGCCGCCACGCCAAGCAGCAAGGCGACACCGGCTACCGCCGCACCGGGCATCCTTGCCTCGTGCATCCCATCCTCCCGTCGGAGGAACCAGCTTACCGGCTACCCGCCGGCGGGATGGCTGAAATGCGTGTAGGGGGACGGCACCGTGAACAAGGCGCAAGTAAGGCGCACGTCCGGCAGCGGTGGGCGGATGCCCGCCTTACGCAGCCCTCAGGCCAGCGGCGCGCGGGCCTTTTCCTGCAACACGCCGTTATGCAGCTCGAGCGTGCGATCCATCTTGGCCGCCAGCCGGTGGTCGTGGGTCACCAGGATGAAGCTGGTGCCAACCTCGCGGTTGAGCTCGAGCATCAGTTCGTAGACGTGCGCTGCATTGCCTTCATCGAGGTTACCGGTCGGCTCGTCGCCGAGCACACAGGCCGGACGCGTCACCAGGGCCCGGGCGACCGCACAGCGCTGGCGCTCGCCGCCGGAGAGTTCGGCGGGCTTGTGCGCCTCGCGCTTGCCCAGTCCCACCCGTTCCAGCAGCACACGCGCCTGGCGCTGCGCCTCGGCGATGGACACGCCGCGGATCAGCAGCGGCATGCAGACGTTTTCCAGCGCGGTGAACTCGGGCAGCAGGTGGTGGAACTGGTAGATGAAGCCCAGCGACCGATTGCGCACGCGTCCGCGCTCGGCGTCCGAAAGTTTGGAGAGGACGCGGCCGTCCACCTCCACCTCGCCCCGGGTCAGCGTGTCCAGGCCGCCGATGATGTGCAGCAGTGTGCTCTTGCCCGAGCCCGACGCGCCGACAATGGCCAGCGTCTCGCCGCGCTTCAAGGTGAAGTTGACGTCGGTGAGCACCTCGGTCTTCAGGTCGCCTTCCTCGTAGGTCTTGGCGATCCCGCTGGCACGCAGCACGACGTTCTTGTCCATGGTGGAAGGCTTACTCATAGCGCAGCGCCTGTGCCGGCTGCGTGCGCGAGGCGCGCCACGCCGGATAGAGCGTGGCCAGCAGCGAGAAAATGAAGGTGACCAGCGTGACCCAGCCCACATCGCTGGCGACCAGCTTGCTCGGCACTTCGCTGATGTAATAGACGTCCGGCGAGAGGAAGGTCACGCCGGTAAGGTGCTCGATCCATTTGACGATTGCCGGCAGCTTCCAGGACAGCAGCGAGCCCAGGCCTACGCCGAAGCCGATGCCGACCACGCCCACCAGCACGCCCTGCACCATGAACATGCCCATGATGCTGCGCGGGGTCGATCCGAGCGTACGCAGGATGGCGATGTCCGCCTGTTTGTCGGTCACCAGCATCATCAGCATCGAGATCAGGTTGATCACCGCGACCAGGATGATCAGCGACAGGATGATGAACATGACGTGCTTCTCCATCGAGATCGCGGAGAAGAAGTTCGCGTGGCTGTCCATCCAGGTCTGCACCATGTAGAACTGGCCCAGCGCGTTGGCCAGCTCCCGTGCAACTGGACGCGCGTTGAACATGTCGTCGAGCTTCAGGCGGATGCCGCTGGGGCCATTGAGGCTGCCGAGTTTCTCGGCGTCGTGCATGTTGACCAGCGCCAGGCCCGAATCGAATTCCTGCATGCCCAGTTCGAAGATGCCCACGACATGGAAACCGCGCAGGCGCGGGACACTTCCCATCGGGGTCGCGCGAAACTCGGGTACCGCCATGGTCACGCGGTCGCCGACCGTCACGCCCAGCGTCAGCGCCAGTTCCTTGCCCAGCACGATGTTCCAGCTGTCGGGCTTGAGCTCGTCCAGGCTGCCCTCGACCATGTGCGTGTTGATGTCGGAGACCTTGGGTTCCTGCGACGGATCGACGCCACGCACCAGCGCACCACTGGGGCGGCGGGCCTGCAGGAAAGCTTCCATTTCCACATAGGGCGCGGCGCCCTTTACATGCGGGTTGGCCTCGGCGATCTGCACCGCGCGTGGCCAGTCGCGCACGGCCTCGCCGGGAAGGCCAGACACGGTGGCGTGCGAGATGGCGCCCAGGATGCGCGTGCGCAATTCGGAGTCGAAGCCATTCATCACGGACATCACCGTGATCAGCGCCGTGACGCTGATGGCGATGCATACGATCGACACGGTGGAAATGAAGGAAATGAACTGGTTGCGGCGCTTGGCGCGCGTGTAGCGCAGGCCGATGAACAGTTCGAGCGGTCGGAACATGGGCGGTCGCTTCTTCCAGTCGATGGGCGGGCCGCCCTGTCGGAGCATTATCGGGTATTCGCTCGGACCGTGCCCATGAGGAAAAGTGCCGCGTGCGCGACTACAGGAGCGCAGCTGTGCACCACCATCTTCCCGGTCGCGCGCAGGTGCACTCCTACAGCGTGTCGGCGACGTGCGCGGCCAGGCGCATGCGCAGGCGGCGGCGGATGTCCGGATCGCTGTTGTCTGATGTCAGTACCAGAGTTTCGGTCGCGCTGTCGGTCTTCAGCCGTAGCAGGACGCTGGTGCCGATCACGCGATGGGAAAGCAGCGTCGCAGGAAGCTGGCTGCGGTCGGCCCGATAGAGCGTCCAGCCGTCTGAACCGTACCTCACGCCGGCGATGCGCGGGTGCATCAAGCGGCGCGCGGTGATAACGGCCAACACCAGAGAGCCGGCTGCGAGCACCAGCTTGATGCCAAGCGGCGCGCCACTCAACCCAATGGCGACCACGGCAAGCGTGGTGACAACGGCCAGGAGCCGGCCCGGCAAGCGCGAGGGTCGGTAATCAAAGCCGATGGCGGGCGCGGATGTCATCGATGATCGCCTGCCAGTCGGCGCGCGGCGCCTGCGCGTGGCCCATGATCCAGTCCCACAGGTCCGGGTCTTGGGTATCGAGCAGTTCGTCGAAGGCCTGGCGTGTCGCAGGGTTTGCCCCTTCGTAACGCTCGTCCAGCCAACCGCCCAGCAGGGCGTCGAGTTCGCGCGTGCCGCGGCGGGCACGCCAGCGCAGGCGGGCGAGGCTCATGCGAAAGCGCCGCCTCTAGCCCCCTCTCCCCTCCGGGGAGAGGGTTGGGGTGAGGGGCGGGGCTCGCGAGGAAGATGGGCCAACGCGCGAACGCGCCTTGCCCGCTTTGCCGCCGAAGCACAACCCATATCTTCTGGGTTCGTGGCGAAGGCTCTGATACAGGTGTGTCGCAAGAGTGTCCCCTCACCCCAGCCCTCTCCCCGGAGGGGAGAGGGCGCTAACGCGCGCCCTTACGAGCGGCGCTCGACCATCAGCTTCTTGATCTCGGCGATCGCCTTGGCCGGGTTCAGACCCTTCGGGCAGGTGCGCGCGCAGTTCATGATGGTGTGGCAGCGATAGAGCTTGAACGGGTCTTCCAGGTCGTCGAGGCGGCCACCGGTGTCCTCGTCACGGCTGTCGGCGATCCAGCGATAGGCCTGCAGCAGGATGGCCGGACCGAGGTAGCGATCGCCGTTCCACCAGTAGCTCGGGCAGCTGGTCGAACAGCAGGCGCACAGGATGCACTCGTAGTAGCCGTCCAGTTGCTTGCGGTCTTCCGGCGACTGCAGGCGCTCGCGCGCCGGCGCCGGGCTCTGCGTGCGGATCCACGGCTTGATCGAGGCGTACTGCGCGTAGAAGTGCGTCAGGTCCGGCACCAGGTCCTTGACCACCGGCATGTGCGGCAGCGGGTAGATCGCCACCTCGCCGCCCTTGCAGTCGTCGATGGCCTTGGTGCACGCCAGCGTGTTGGTGCCGTCGATGTTCATCGCGCAGGAACCGCAGATGCCTTCGCGGCAGGAGCGGCGCAGCGTGAGCGTGGAATCGATCTCGTTCTTGATCTTCAGCAGCGCGTCCAGAACCATCGGGCCGCACGTGGCCATGTCGACCTCGTAGGTGTCGACCCGCGGGTTCTGGCCATCGTCCGGGCTCCAGCGGTAGACTTTGAAGGTGCGCGGCTTCTTGGCGCCCTTGGCCGGAAAATGCTTGCCGGACTGGATCTTGGAATTCTTCGGTAGCGTGAACTCTGCCACGGTGACCTCACTTGGTCTGTGCGCTCATCCATGAGCGCGAAAATCAAAAAGCGGCCATCCATGGCCGCACTCTCGAATTCAGTAAACGCGCTTCTTCGGCGGCACCACGTCGACCTCGTCGGTCAGCGTGTACATGTGCACCGGACGGAAGTCGAAACTGGTCTGACCCACGTCGCTCAGGCTGACCAGGGTGTGCTTCATCCAGTGCTCGTCGTCGCGCTCGGGGAAGTCCTCGCGCGCGTGCGCACCGCGGCTTTCCATGCGCTGCTCGGCCGAGTGCATGGTTACCACCGCCTGCGCGAGCAGGTTGGACAGTTCCAGCGTCTCGATCAGGTCGGAGTTCCACACCAGCGAGCGGTCGGTGACGCTGACGTCCTTGAACGAGTCGAACACCTCGGAGATGCGGCGCTTGCCCTCGGCCAGGGTGTCGCCGGTGCGGAACACCGCCGCGTCCTTCTGCATGGTCTTCTGCATCTCGGCGCGGATCTGCGCGGTGGGCTTGCTGCCCTTGGCATAGCGAAGCGCGTCGAAGCGGCCCAGCGCCTTGTCCAGGATGCTGGTCGGCAGGTCCTTGTGCAGCGTGCCGGGCTTGACCAGCTCGGCGCAGCGGCCGGCCACGGCGCGGCCGAACACGACCAGATCGAGCAGCGAGTTGGAGCCCAGGCGGTTGGCGCCGTGCACCGATACGCAGGCCGCCTCGCCGATGGCGAACAGGCCCGGCACCACGGCGTCAACGTCGTCGCCCTTCTTCTGCACGACTTCGCCGTGATAGTTGGTCGGGATGCCGCCCATGTTGTAGTGCACGGTCGGGATGACCGGGATCGGCTCCTTGGTCACGTCCACGCCGGCAAAGATGCGCGCTGATTCGGCGATGCCCGGCAGCCGCTCGTGGATCACGTCGGCGCCCAGGTGCATCAGGTTCAGGTGGATGTGGTCCTTCTCCGGACCAACGCCGCGACCTTCGCGGATCTCGATGGTCATCGCGCGGCTGACCACGTCGCGCGAGGCCAGGTCCTTCGCGCTGGGCGCGTAGCGCTCCATGAAGCGCTCGCCCTCGGAGTTGGTGAGGTAACCGCCCTCGCCGCGCACGCCTTCGGTGATCAGGCAGCCGGCGCCGTAGATGCCGGTCGGGTGGAACTGCACGAATTCCATGTCTTGCAGCGCGAGGCCCGCGCGCAGCACCATGCCACCGCCGTCACCCGTACAGGTATGCGCGGACGTTGCGCTGAAGTAGGCACGGCCGTAACCGCCGGTCGCCAGCACCACGGCATGGCCGCGGAAGAAGTGCAGCGTGCCCTCGTTCATGTCCAGCGCGAGCACGCCGCGGCAGACGCCGTCTTCGTCGAAGATCAGGTCGATCGCGAAGTACTCGATGAAGAAGGTGGCGTCATGCGCCAGCGCCTGCTGGTAGAGCGTGTGCAGGATCGCGTGGCCGGTGCGGTCGGCCGCGGCGCACGTGCGCTGCGCGGTGCCTTTGCCGTAGTGCGTGGTCATGCCGCCAAACGGGCGTTGGTAGATCTTGCCTTCCTCGGTGCGCGAGAACGGCACGCCGTAGTGCTCCAGCTCGATGATGGCGGCCGGGGCCTCCTTGCACATGTACTCGATCGCATCCTGGTCGCCGAGCCAGTCGGAGCCCTTGATGGTGTCGTAGTAGTGGAAGCGCCAGTCGTCCTCGCCCATGTTGCCCAGTGCAGCGGAAATGCCGCCTTGCGCCGCCACGGTGTGCGAGCGGGTCGGGAAGACCTTGGTGATGCACGCGGCCTTGAGGCCCTTCTCGGCCAGGCCGAAGGTGGCGCGCAGGCCCGCGCCGCCGGCGCCGACCACGATCACGTCGTACTTGTGTTGCTGAACCTTGTAGGCTTCCATCGAACTCACGCTCCCAGGGCGATGCGCAGCACCGCGAGCACGCCGGCCAAGGTGGCCAGCACGGCAATGAACTTGATCGCCATCAGGAGCGTGGCCTCCTTCCAGCGGGTGTGCACGTAGTCCTCGATCACCACCTGCAGGCCGAGCACGGCGTGCCAGAACGAGGTCACGACAAAAGCGATCAGCAGCACGGCGTTCCACGGCCGCGCGACCAGTTCGCGCGCAGTGGCGTAGTCGGCGTGCAGTATGCGCAGCACCAGCGTGACCAGCCAGATGCCCAGCCCGACCAGCGCGACGGCAGTCACGCGCTGCACCCACCAGTGGCTCACGCCATGCTGGGCCGAGCCCAGGCCGCGGGCCTTCTTCAGCGGGTTGCGGTATTCCTTCGGATAGGCGCTCATGCGGCAGCTCCCAGGGTCAGCACGTAGGCCCAGACGGCTGCGGTCAGCAGCAGACTGACGATGATCGAGGCCCAGCTGGAACCCACGAACTGCACGATCTCGTAGCCGTAGCCACCGTCCTGCACCAGGTGACGGATGCCGTTGCACAGGTGGTAGAACAGCGCCCAGCTCCAGCCGACCAGGAGGATGATGCCGACCGGGCTGCCGACAAAGGCGGTGAAGTGCCCGAAGCGCTCCTCGCCGCCGGCCAGCGCGAGCAGGCCCCAGGCAACCAGCAGCAGGCCCACGGACAGGGCGATGCCGGTGGCGCGGTGCAGGATGGAGGTCACCATCTGCACTTGCCACTTGTAGACGGAAAGATGCGGTGAGAGCGGTCGTCGCGTGTCTGCCATGGCGGCTGTCCGTGTAGTGGATTCGCGTCTCGCCCGAGTCGCTCGCTGCTGTGGCCTGTGCCGGCTTGCGCCGTCACGGGCCGATCAGAAGTCGATGCAGCGTCCGTTCTTTTCCCAGTCGCCGTAGCGGGTGGGATCCGGCGCCGGCCGCTCCGGTCGCGCCTCGCCCTGGGCCGGCCGCGCGGGCACGGTGGGCTGCTCCGCGGGCGCGGAAGCAGGGGCGGGTTCGTTCTTGGAGGAGGTCTCGGACATAAGTAAAGCCGCAGAAGCGTAATACGCGCTGGCCAGACAGCACAACCTTGACGGGTGCGCGAAAACCTGTCCGGACCTTGCCTTCACGCGATGCTTCCCTTATTTCATGCGCCATGCCCAGCACTTACTCCGCCGAGCTCGTCGCGCTCGAAGGCCCGGACGCGATCGCGTTCGCGCAAGCCCAGTTCAGCAGCAATCTCGCCTCGCTCGATGACGGCCACTGGCAATTCAGTGCCTGGCTCGATGCGCAGGGGCGCGTGCGTGCGCTGTTTCATTTGATTCGACTGGACGGGCAGCGCCTGCGCCTGCTGCTGCGCGGTGGCCAGGCGGAGGTGATGGCCGGTCAACTGCAGCGGTACGTGTTCCGCGCCAAGTTGCGTGCTCTCGCTCTGCCCACACAAGAGTTCGTGACCGTCGGGCCGATGCCGCTGCACACGGTCGCGGAGCAGGACGACACGCTGGTGCTCGGTTGTGGTTCGCACGGCCTGAAACTGGCGGCGCGTGGCGACGACGACTGGCGTCTGCCGCAAGTGCGTGCCGGCTGGCCATGGCTCGTGTCGCACACCGCAGACGAGCTGCTGCCGGCCTGGCTCGGCTTGGGCGCGCTGGGCGCCACGGCGCTGGACAAGGGGTGCTACCCGGGCCAGGAAATCGTCGCGCGCCTGCATTACCGCGGCGGCAGCAAGCGCCACCTTCACCGCGTTCGCCTGTCACGCATGCCGGCGCCCGGTAGCGTGCTCGCCGTGGACGGGCACTCGGCGATCCAGCTGCTGGATGCGGTGGCGGTCGATGGCGCGGCCGAAGCACTGGCGGTAGTGCACGACGACGTACAGGCCAGCCTGGCTACGGGCGTCGAGGCCGAGTTCGCGGACGGGTCCGACCGCGTGCAGGTAATCGCATTGACCGCGTAGGGTGGGCTTCAGCCCCCCCCTGGAACAGGCGATGGCGGGCTGAAGCCCACCCTACAGGCCCAGTTGCCTGCCGTAGACGTGCTGGCTCTTCTGCCGCGTGTAGCCGAGGCCTTCGTAGAACGGATGCGAGGCTTGGCGCTGTATGTTCGAACGCACGACCACCCTCCCGATGCCCTGCTCTTTGGCCCACGCTTCGGCCGCGCCGACCAGGGCGCGTCCCACGCCGCCGCGACGGACCGTGCCATCGACCACCAGGCCGGTGATCTCCACGCGTTCACCGATCTCCAGGCTTATCCGCCGCTCTGCGGCGATCCAGCCGGCCAGGCGCCCTTCCCCATCGATCACCCACACGCATTGGCGCGGGTCGCCAAGCAACGCACACAGCCGCGCAGCCATGCTCCGGGCATCGGCCGGATAACCCAACTCGCCCGCCAGCCGCGCGATCTCTGTGGCGTCCGATGCGCGTGCCGGGCGCGGCGTGCTCACGCCAGCCGCGAACCGTTGGGCACCGGCCGCTCGACCGTGGTGACGACCACGCCCGCCTCCGTGTGGAAACCGGTCAACAGGAACTGCGAGCGAAACGGACCGATCTGTTTCTCGGGAAAGTTGAGCACACCCACGATCTGCTTGCCGACCAATTGCTCGGGCGCGTAGAGCGCGGCGATCTGCGCGCTGGTCTTGCGCTCGCCATAGGGCCCGAAGTCGGCCCACACCTTCCACGCCGGCTTGCGCGCTTCCGGGAAGGCCTCCACGCGCACGATGGTGCCGGCGACGATCAGGACCTTCTCGAAGTCCGCCCAGTTGATTTCTTCCACACTCATCCTTCCAGTCTCGTTTTCAACCAATCCTGCAGCTCGGCGCGCCAGTAGCTTGCCTGCGCCGCCAGGAAGCCCAGCGGGCGGTACGTCGAGGCCAGCCCGTAATCGCAAAATTCGCGCCACGCCGGATCGCCCTCGGCAATGGCCGCCGCCAGCAGCTCCCCGGCTGCGCAGGTCGAGCTCAACCCGTGGCCACCGAACGCCTGCGCCCACCACAGGCCGTCCTCGCGCCCGCCGATCTGCGGCATCTGGTGGCGCGCGTAGCTCATCAAGCCTGACCAGGCGTAATCAACGCGTACCTCGCCCAACTGCGGGAACACGCGCAGCAGGTCGCGCCGCAGCAGCCGTTGCACGGCGCGCGGCGAGCGGTCGAGCACCGAGATGCGGCCACCCCAGAGCAGCCGCGTATCCGGCAAGGGGCGGTAGTAGTCGAACGCAAAGCGGGTGTCGTAGATGGCCGCACGCGTGGCCAGGCACGCCGCCAGGCGGTGACCCAGCGGTTCGGTCACCATCACGTAGGTCGCGATGGGCAGGATTGCGCGGTCGATCCGGCGCTCGAGCCCGGCCAGGTAGCCACCGCAGGCCAGCACCACCTGCTCGGCCCATACTTCGCCAGACGCGGTCCGCACGCGCCAGCGATCGCCCTCGCGCTGCAGCCGGCGCACGCCGCTATGCTCGTGGATGCGCACGCCCTGCCCGGCCGCAGCGCCGGCCAGGCCGATCGCGTAATTGAGTGGGTGCAGATGCAGCGCATCGCGCTCGAACAGACCGTCGTGGTAGCGCGGGCTGCGGACGAGTTCATGCAGTTGTGGTTCGGGCAACCATTCCCAGTCCACGCCACAGCGTTCCGCCAGCAGATGCTGGCGGCTTCGCAGTACGCCGGGATCGCGGAACCAGTTGGCCCAGATCACGCCGGCATCTACGGCATCGCAGGCGATCGCGTAATGTCCGATGCGCTGGCGGATGCGGTGTACGCCATCGATGGTGCGCCGGAATAGCGCCCGTGCGCGCGCGGCACCTAGCTGCTCGAACAAGGCCTGCTCGCCCAGCGAATACCCGGCGAACACGAAACCACCGTTACGCCCCGAAGCGCCAAAGCCGACCTGTTCGCGTTCCAGCAGCACTACGTCCTGCAGCCCGCGCTCGGCCAGACCCAACGCCGTGTTGAGGCCGGCGAAGCCACCGCCGATCACGACCACGCGCGCCTCCTGGCGGCCGAGGAGTGGCGCATACGGTTCGTACGGCGTAGCCGTGGCTCGGTAATAGGAAAGAGCGGGCGACCGCGTCATGGGCTCGGACCAGTCGGACGACGGCTGAGCATATCGCGGGCGCCGGCGGTGTTCGACCGGGCCGGCGGGCGTGGTGCCGACGCTGCCTGAGTGGATGCAATGGCCCGTGAGGTACAGGAGCCCGCTTTCGGGCAAGGCTCCTGGCTAAACCAAGAGCATCGCCCGCCAGCGCGGGCTTCTGCTCCGGGTGTCGACGAGCGTCAGAGCTGCCCGGCAAATTCGCGCACCACCGGTGCGAGCTTGGGATCCTGCATGGCCATGTGCATGGTGGCGCGGACCAGGCCGGCCTTGTTACCGCAGTCGAAACGAGTGCCCTCGAAGCGGTACGCGAGCACCTTACCCTGCTCGGTCAGCAGCGCTTCGATGGCGTCGGTGAGCTGGATCTCGCCGCCGGCGCCCGGCTGGGTCTGTTCCAGCAGTTCGAAGATGCGGCCGGGCAAAACGTAGCGGCCGACGACGGCGAGGTTCGACGGCGCATCGGCAGGCTTGGGCTTTTCGACCATGTAGCGGATACGCGCGCTGCGCTGATCAATCGGCTCGGCGTCGACGATGCCGTATTTGTCGGTCTGGTCGTGCGGTACTTCCTCGACCGCGATCACGCCGGCGTTCTCCGATTCGGCCAGCGCGGCCATCTGGCCCAGCGCGCCCTTGCCGCGGTTCCAGATCAGATCGTCCGGGAGGATGATGCCGAACGGCTCGTTGCCCACGACCGGCTTGGCACAGAGCACCGCGTGGCCCAGGCCATGCGCCTCGGGTTGGGTGACGAAGATCGCGCGCACGTTGCACGGCAGTGTGCCCTGCACCAGTGCGAGCAGTTCATCCTTGCCCTTTTCCTCCAGCTTGGCCTCCAGTTCGTAGGCCTTGTCGAAGTAGTCGGCGATGGCGTGCTTGTAACGGTTGGTGACGAACACCAGGGTGTCGGCGCCGGCGTCCACGGCCTCATCGACCGCGTACTGGATCAGCGGCTTGTCCAGCACCGGCAACATTTCCTTGGCGACGACCTTGGTCGCGGGCAGGAAACGGGTGCCGAGGCCGGCCACGGGGAACACCACCTTGCGCAACGGCTTGGTCACTCAACTTTCTCCTGTTTCGATACGGCCCTGTTCGATACGTCCCGCCTCGCGACGGATGGACACCACATTGTCTGGCTGAGCCACGTCGCTCCAGCGGAACGATGGCAACAAGCTCGAAACGCAACGCCGCAGCTCCTCTTCGTTGAAGGCGGCGGTAGCCTCGACGGCCTTGTTGAGCCAGGCCTGCAGCAACTCCCACGAGACCTCGCGGTGCTGCGCGAGGAAGATCTTGGCATGTGCCGTCGCGCTGTAGTTCTCGAGCTGGTGGAAGAGCTCTTCGAACAGCTTCTCGCCAGCGCGCAGTCCGGTGTAGACCAGCGGCACCTCGGTGCCCGGCTTCTTGCCGGCGAGCCGGATCATCTGTTCGGCCAGATCGCGGATCTTCACCGGCTCACCCATGTCCAGCGCGAAAATCTCGCCCCCCTGCCCCAGGCAGGCCGCCTGCAGGATCAGCTGGCAGGCTTCCGGAATGGTCATGAAGTAGCGGGTGATCTCCGGGTGGGTGATGGTCACTGGCCCGCCGTCGCGGATCTGCTGGCGGAACAACGGCACCACGGAGCCTGCCGAATCAAGCACGTTGCCGAAGCGCACGGTGATGTAGTGCGTAGCCGAATGGGCATTGAGGTTCTGGCAGTAGATTTCGGCCACGCGCTTGCAGGCGCCCATCACGCTGGTGGGGTTCACTGCCTTGTCGGTCGAGATCAGCACGAAGCATTCGACATGGAACTCGTCGGCCAGGTCCGCCACCGTGCGGGTGCCCAGCACATTGTTGCGGAAGCCGGCGCGCAACTGCTTCTGCAGCATCGGCACGTGCTTGTAGGCGGCCGCATGGAAAACCACCTGGGGCTTGGTTTCGGCGAAGGTCTTCTGCATCGCCACACGATCGCCGCAGTCGCACAGCACGCATTCGAGCAAGAGCTCGGGGTAATCGGTACGCAGTTCCTTGCCGATGCGATAGAGGTTGTATTCGCTCTGCTCGACAATGATCAGCGATTGCGCGCCAAGGCGGGCGACCTGGCGACAGAGCTCCGAACCGATCGATCCGCCGCCGCCGGTGATCAACACGCGCCGCCCCGTGAGCGTCTCGCGGATCGCCGTCCAGTCCAGCTCGACCGCGTCACGGCCGAGCAGATCCTCGATCGCGACTTCCTTGATTTCGTTGAACTGCGCGCGACCGGCCACTACGTCTTCGAGCCGCGGGACCGTGCGATAAGGCAGGCCGGTCTGGTCGCACAGCTCCACTACCCGGCGCATCTCGCCCGTGGTCGCGCCCGGCATCGCGATAAGCAGCATCTCGACCGCCGCCTCGCGCGCCAACTCCGGCAGTTGGTCGACGCAACCCAGCACGGGATGACCGTTGATCGAAGCGCCACGCAAGCGGGTCTTGTCGTCGACAAAGCCAATCACGCTGAAGCGGCCATCGTGGCGCAAGTCGCGCGAAAGCGCCTCGGCCGCCCGGTTCGCGCCCACGATGAGCACGCGCTTGGACGCGCGCGCGCTGAACAAATCGAGCCGACTGTCCTTCCAGAACCGGTATGCAAGACGCGGCAGGCCGAGCAACAGGGTAAGGACGGCCGGATAGAGCAACAGCACCGAGCGCGGCACGCCATCCATGCGCTCGTAGAGGAACAACGTCAACCCGATGGACAGCGTCCCGAATACCGCCGCCTTGAGGATGTTCCACAGGTCGGGGAGGCTGGCAAAGCGCCAGACGCCCTTGTACAGGCCCGTCCAGGTGAACATCAGGCCCTGCATCGCCAGCACGATGGGAAATTCGAACACGTCGAAGCTACCATCCTGGCCGGGCACCGTGGCGTAACGCAGCGCTTTGGCGATCCACCAGGCGAAACCGGCCATCGCCAGGTCATGCACGACCACGGCGACCCGCGGATGGATGAGGGCGATCCATTTACGTGGCGACATGACGATCCTTCAACGATGCGCGCCGCATGCAGCGGCGCTTGATAACGATCCATGTTGCGCCCGCCACCGTATAGACGGCGGCACAGGCGGGCAATGCCATGGCCGGGAGTTGCCTCGCGACAACCGCCGCAGGTGCGGCGACGAGCAGGTTCCAAACCAGGTACCACGCGGCAGCGCGCGCATGCGTGCGGCCGGATCGTACCAGCCACTGGTACAGATGCTCGCGATGCGGAGCATACCAGCGCCTGCCGCGTAGGAAGCGGTTCAGCAACGTCAAGCTGGCATCGGCAACAAAAGCGGACCCGAGGATGAGTGCTGGCCACAGCAGGTCCGGTTCAATCCGCCACAACATGGCCCCAAGGGCGAACAGCAACAGGCCCACGCTGCCGCTTCCCACGTCGCCCATGAAAATGCGCGCCGGTGGTCGGTTGTAGAGCCAGAACCCGAAGCAGCCCGCGGCAACCACGAACCCCGCGCCCGCCAATGCAGGCTGGGCGACACTGGCTGCGAGGCAGCCGAGGCCGATGGCCACGAACATGCCCTGCTGTGCCAGCAACGCGTCGATACCATCCATGAAATTGTGCAGGTTGATACTCCAGCCGCCCGCCAATACCAACAGCGGCAGCCATGCCCAGGCAAGGCCAGCACCGGCGAGCAGCGCTGTGCTGAACAGCGTGGTCGCCAGTAGTTGGACACCCAGCCGTGGCCATTGCCGCAGCGGCCGATGGTCGTCCCACCAGCCAATCGCCGCGACCAGCAACAACGCCATGGCCAGGCTGGCGATCGTCCAGCCGGACCAGGGGCCTGGCAAGCTCAGGAACGTTCCGGGCAGGGCCACGAGACAACCGAGCACGATGCCGATGCCGCCGCCTCGCGGGGTCGGCAGCGCATGCGAGCGGCGCTGGCCGGGTTGGTCCAGCATGCCGCGGCGATGCGCATAGGCGATGGCGCCGCGTGCCGCCAACGCCGCGACCACCAGCGCGACCAGGCTCCATCCCAGCACGGTGGTGAACTGCGGTTCCCTCACTCGTTGGCAACGCCGTGGATCGGACGGATCGTGCTCCAGCCCTTGCAGCTGGGGCATTGCCAGTGGTGTGCCTTCGCGCCAAAGCCGCAGCGGCTGCAGCGGTACATGGCTTGGCCTTCGAGCAGCTTGCGGGTGAGGTCGCGCAGTATCAGGAAATTCTCGCGCGCTTCGCCCTCGATCTTGTCCATCGTGGCGTCGATCAGCGCCATCAGGCCGCGGACCGAGGGGCGCTGGCGCAGCTGGGACGTCAGGAACTCGATGCCAGCCCGCTCGCCATCGCGCTGGTTATAGAGCTTGGTCAACGCCAGCACCGGCGAGATGCCGTTGTAGCGCGCCAGGATGTCGCGCAGGAAATGCTCGGCGCGCTCCATCTGGCCGGTACGCGCGTAACTGTTGAGCAGCGGCGGCAGGATCTCCGGCACGAAGGCAATGTCCGCGCCGACCGCTGCCTCATACGCCTCGACCGCTTCGGCATGCTCGCCCGCCTCGGCATGCAATCGGCCGGTGAGCATGAAGGCACGCACGCAGTCGGCCTGGCATTCGAAGGCCTGCCGCAGGTAGTCGCGCGCTTCGGACTGCGCGCCGTGCTGGCGTGCCTGCTCGGCCAGTTCGCAATAGAACTGAGCGATCATCGGCGACTCGTCGTCGCCGGTCATTGCCTCGAGCCGGCGCGCGTGGTCGATGGCTTTGTGCCAGTCGCGCTCGTGCTGGTAGATCGCCACCAGGTGCCGCAATGCCGACGGCGCGTGTGCGTTCATGGCGACCAGGTCGGAGAACAATGCCTCGGCACGGTCGAGCAGGCCGGCGCGCATGTAGTCCTCTCCCAACTCCAGCAACGCGACCGTCTTCATCGCCTCACTGAGGCCCGGTCGTGAAACCAGATGCTGGTGCAGGCGGATGGCGCGATCGACCTCGCCGCGACGACGGAACAGGTTGCCCAGGGCAAGATGGGTTTCCACCGTGTCGCGGTTGTACTCGGCGAGTTTCAGGAAGACTTCGATCGCCTTGTCCTGCTCTTCGTTGAGCAGGTAGTTCAGGCCGCGGAAGTAATCGGACGACAGTTCGCTGACGCGCATGCCCGAACGGTGCACCGCCGCCCGCCGGGCCGCGAACCAGCCGCTGGCGAAAGCGGCTGGCACCAGCAGAACCAGCACATAGAGAATGCTCATGCGCGGGCCGGCGTCTTCCCGTTGGACGGCCGCGCGCGGCGCAGCACACGGCGGTGGCGCAGGCTCATGCCAAGCCAGGCGGTGAGGCCACCAAGCAGCCAGCCGATCACCAGGGCGACCAGCACCCCTGCCCCCTTGGGCATCGTTACCTGGAAGAAAGCCAGATCGTAGCTCACCGGGTCGGCATTGAGCGCGCCGACGACCACGCCGGCGACGATGAACAACGCAAGGATGAGCAAGGCAATCAATCGCATCGCGCGACTTTACCCGAATCGGCTTGAACTGGCACGGACCACAGGAATGCCGTTAAGTCCTCCCAGCAGGGGGGCCATGTGTTTGGGCTTTCGTCAAGACACGCCCCCAAGCCTGCCCTTGGATCGGCACGGTGTTGAGACCGCGCCTGCGCAAGGGCAACAAAAAGGCAGACGGCTAATGCCGCCTGCCTTGGGAAAATTCGGAAGCTCGAACTTCGTTTGGAGCGCTCAGGCCGCTTCGGTTTCTTCGGCCTGCAACGAGAGATTCACGCGCTCGCGCAGTTCCTTGCCCGGCTTGAAATGCGGCACGTGCTTGCCCGGCAGGGCCACCGCATCGCCGGTCTTGGGGTTGCGCCCCATGCGCGGCGGCCGGTAATGCAGCGCAAAGCTGCCGAAGCCGCGGACCTCGATGCGCTCACCCTGTGCCAGGGCATGGCTCATCTGCTCGATCACGCTCTTGACCGCAAGCTCCACGTCGCTGAACGCGAGGTGGGTCTGGCGCCTGGCGAGCGCCTCGATCAGTTCGGATTTGGTCATGGGTCCCCAATGTCCGTGACGTTCAAACGACGGGGCGGCCTGGGGCCGCCCCGCTTCGTACTCAAGTCATTGTAATCCTAAAGGAATTACTCGGACTTATTGAGCTGCTCCTTGAGCAGCGCGCCCAGCTTGGTGGTGCCGCCGGCCGCGGAGCCGTACTCGGCCATCGCGTCCTGCAGGTCTTCCTCGTCCTTGGCGCGGATCGAGAGCGCCAGCTGGCGACCCTTGCGGTCCATGCCAGTGAACTTGGCTTCGACCTTGTCGCCCACCTTCAGGTGCTGGGTGGCGTCGTCGATGCGCTCCTTGGCGATGTCGTTGGCGCGCAGGTAACCCTCCACGCCCTCGCCCAGGTCGATCACGGCGCCCTTGGCGTCGACTTCCTTGACCGTGCCATTGACGATCGTGCCGCGCGGATTGTTCGCCATGAACTGGCCGAACGGATCCTGCTCCATCTGCTTGATGCCCAGCGAGATGCGCTCGCGCTCCGGATCGACCGCCAGCACCACCGCCTCGATCTCGTCGCCTTTCTTGAAGTTGCGCACGAGGTCTTCGCCGGACGCCTGCCAGGAGATGTCGGACAGGTGCACCAGGCCGTCGATGCCGCCTTCCAGGCCGATGAAGATGCCGAAGTCGGTGATCGACTTGATCTGGCCGGACACCTTGTCGTTCTTCTTGTGCATGGCGGCGAACGCTTCCCACGGATTGGAACGCGTCTGCTTGATGCCCAGCGAGATGCGGCGACGCTCTTCGTCCACGTCCAGCACCATCACTTCGGTCTCGTCGCCGACCTGCACGACCTTGGCCGGATTGACGTTCTTGTTGGTCCAGTCCATCTCGGACACGTGCACCAGGCCCTCGACGCCCGGCTCGATCTCGACGAAGCAGCCGTAATCGGTGACGTTGGAGACCTTGCCGAAGATGCGGCTGCCGACCGGGTAGCGGCGCGAGATCGCGACCCACGGATCGTCGCCCAACTGCTTCAGGCCCAGCGACACGCGGTTGCGCTCGCGGTCGTACTTGAGCACGCGCACGTCCAGCTCGTCGCCGACGTTGACCACCTCGGACGGATGGCGCACGCGCTTCCACGCCATGTCGGTGATGTGCAGCAGGCCGTCGATGCCGCCCAGGTCCACGAACGCGCCGTAGTCGGTGAGGTTCTTGACCGTGCCCTTGACCACCGCGCCTTCGGTCAGGCGCTCCAGCAGCTTCTCGCGCTCCTCGGAGAACTCGGTCTCGACGACGGCGCGGCGGCTGACGACCACGTTGTTGCGCTTGCGGTCCAGCTTGATGATCTTGAACTCGAGATCCTTGCCCTCGAGGTACACCGGGTCACGGACCGGACGCACGTCGACCAAGGAGCCCGGCAGGAACGCGCGGACGTCCTTGATGTCGACGGTGAAGCCGCCCTTGACCTTGCCGGAAATCTTGCCGGTGATGGTCTCTTCCTTGTCGAAAGCCTGCTCGAGGTCGTCCCACACCATCGAACGCTTGGCCTTCTCGCGGGAGAGCTTGGTCTCGCCGAAGCCGTCTTCCAGGGCGTCGAGGGCAACCTTCACCTCGTCGCCAACCTGCACTTCCAGCGTGCCCTCTTCGTCCTTGAACTGCTCGATCGGGACGATGCCTTCGCTCTTGAGGCCGGCGTTGATCACGACGACGTCGTTGCGGATTTCCACAACGATACCGGTGACGATGGCACCCGGCTTCAGCTTGGCGATGGCCTGCTGGCTCTGTTCAAACAGCTCGGCAAAACTTTCAGTCATGTTGATTCCAGAAATGAGAAAAGGCCGTAGCCCCCTGTGCGCGCCGTCGGATGAAATGCGCACGGGCTAACCGGCCCACCGGTTGTGGGTGTCGCAGAAAACGCGCCCTGTGACGGACCGCCCTGTCGGCACCGTTGACCAAAACCCCCGCCGCGGCGGAGGCGCCTAAAGCCGCGTGCAGCCTTATCGGGGCTGCACGACGGCGAATACTCTCGCGACGACGACCTCGATGGGCATGCCGGTGGTATCCACCAGAACCGCATCTTCGGCCGGGCGAAGCGGGGCGACCTTACGCGACGCATCGCGTTCGTCGCGCGCCTCGATCTCGCGATGAAGGGCTGCAAGTGTAACGTTCAGCCCCTTTTCCTTCAACTGCTTATAGCGCCTTTTCGCCCGCTCGGCGGCACTGGCCGTGAGGAACACCTTGAAGGGTGCGTCCGGGAAGATCACCGTACCCATGTCCCGCCCGTCGGCGACCAGGCCCGGGCTCTTGCGGAAGCCCAGTTGCAGGTCGACCAGGGCCTGCCGCACCGAGGGGATCGAGGCGATCGCCGAAGCCGCCGCACCCGCGGTCTCTGTGCGCAGCTCGTCGGTGGCGTCGTGGCCATTGACGATCACTCGCGTCTCGCCGCCATCGGCGGCTGCCTGGAAGCGGATCTTCGTGGTCTGGGCGCAACGGGTCACCGCGTCCGCGTCGGACAGGTCCAGGCCCTCGGCGCCTGCTGCATAACCGACCGCCCGGTACAGCGCGCCCGAATCGAGCAGACGCCAGCCCAGTTGCTCGGCGACCCGCCGACTGATGGTGCCCTTCCCCGATCCGGACGGCCCGTCGATAGTGAGGACCGGGACCGGCTGCGTGCGGCTCATGGGGCTCCCTTGGAATCGGCAAAACGCCATGGTAACGCGTTGACCACCCCGGGGGCGCATGCTATCTAGCCGCGCACCGCCGCTGCATCCCGAGTCATGACCGATCTTCGCCGCGAGTTCGAACAAGCCGCCGAGGATGTCAAACGGCTTGGCACCCGGCCCGACAACGATACGTTGCTCAGGCTCTATGCCCTCTACAAGCAGGGCTCGCTGGGTGACATCCAGGCCCACCCGCCCGGTTTCTTCGATTTCGTCGGCACCGCCAAACACGAGGCCTGGGCGCAGCTGGCCGGCATGCAGCAAGACGAGGCGATGCGGCGGTATATCGCCTTGGTGCGCCAGCTCCTCGCTTGAGCCCTCCCCGAATGGGGAGCAGGGCCACGCCCCTCCAAGCCATGTTCGCGGCTTGCTTTCGTCGCGCCCACCCGGCACATTCATACGATCGTTTGAATGGACGCCGGCATGCATTATCCGCACCTGTTCGCCCCGCTGGACCTGGGCCACGTCACCCTGCCCAACCGCATCCTCATGGGTTCGATGCACACGGGACTGGAAGACCGGGCGGCGGACTACGACAAGTTGGCTGCCTATTTCGCCGAACGCGCCCGGGGCGGCGTGGGCCTGATGGTGACGGGCGGCATCGCGCCCAGCATCCAGGGCTGGCTGAAACCGTTCGGTGGCCGGCTCTCGATGCCCTGGCATGTGCAGCGCCACCGCAAGCTCACCCACGCCGTGCATGCCGAGGGTGGGCACGTCTGCCTGCAGATCCTGCATGCGGGCCGCTATGGCTATCACCCCCTGTCGGTGGCGCCCTCGAAGATCAAGTCGCCGATCACGCCCTTCACGCCACGCGCCCTCTCCGCCCGCGGCGTCGAGCGTACGATCACCGATTTCGTGCGCTGTGCGCAGCTCGCCCGGGAAGCCGGCTACGACGGCGTGGAGGTGATGGGCTCGGAGGGCTACCTGATCAACCAGTTCCTGGCCGCGCGTACCAACCATCGCGACGATGCCTGGGGCGGCGATGCCACCGGACGCATGCGCTTTCCGGTCGAGATCGTGCGGCGCACGCGCGAGGCGCTAGGGCGCGACTTCATCATCATCTACCGCTTGTCCATGCTGGAACTGGTCGAGGGCGGCCAGTCCTGGGACGAGATCGTCCTGCTGGCCAAGGCCATCGAAGCGGCGGGTGCCAGCATCATCAACACCGGCATCGGCTGGCACGAGGCGCGCGTGCCGACGATCGTCACCTCGGTGCCACGCGCCGGCTTCGCCTGGGTCACCCAGCGGCTCAAGCGCGAGGTCGGTCTGCCACTGGTGGCCACCAATCGCATCAACATGCCCGATGTGGCCGAGCGGGTGCTTGTCACCGGCGAGGCGGACATGGTCTCGATGGCGCGCCCGTTCCTGGCTGATCCGGACTGGGCGGCCAAGGCACGTTCCGGCCGTGGCGCGGCCATCAACACGTGCATCGCCTGCAATCAGGCCTGCCTCGATCACGTATTCCAGAACAAGCGCGCCAGTTGCCTGGTCAACCCGCGCGCCTGCCACGAAACCGAACTGGTGGTCGGGCCGGCTGCGCAGCCAAAGCGCATCGCCGTGGTCGGCGCTGGCCCGGCCGGGCTGGCCTGCGCCACCACACTGGCCGAGCGAGGGCATGCGGTGACGCTTTTCGAACAGGCAGCCGACATCGGCGGCCAGTTCAACTACGCCAAGCGCATTCCCGGCAAGGAGGAGTTCCACGAAACGCTGCGCTACTACCGCCATCGCATGTCCGAACTGGGCGTGGAGCAGCGGCTAGGCCGCCGGGCGGGCGTGGAGGAACTGCGCAGCTTCGACGAGATCGTGGTCGCCACCGGCGTCACGCCGCGGCAGGTCCGTTTTCCCGGCAGCGACGACCCGCGCGTGCTCGGCTACCTGGACGTGCTCGCCCACGATCACCCGGTGGGTCCGCGGGTAGCCATCATTGGCGCCGGGGGCATCGGTTTTGACGTGGCCGAGTTCCTGGTCGAGCAGCCACCCTCCCCTGCGCTGGATCCCGTTCGCTGGGCGCAGGCCTGGGGCGTGGATCGTACGCTGGCCGCCCGCGGCGGCCTGATTGCTCCGGCGCCGGAATCGCCCGCACGGCAGGTCTGGCTGCTGCAACGGAGCGAAGGCCGTCCCGGCGCCCGCCTCAACAAGACCACCGGCTGGGTGCATCGGTCCACGCTCAAGGCCCATCAGGTGCAGATGCTTGGCGGCGTGCACTACGAGCGCTTCGACGACGCGGGCCTGCACATTCTGCTGGACGGCAAGCCGCAGGTGCTGCCGGTCGACAACGTGGTGGTCTGTGCGGGTCAGGAGCCGGCCCGGGGCCTGGCCGATGCCCTGCTTGCCGCCGGTTTCAAGCCCCACGTTATCGGCGGCGCCGACGTCGCGGCGGAGCTCGATGCCAAGCGGGCGATCGCTCAGGGCACGCGACTGGCCGCGGCGCTTTAGCGAAAGCGGAAAAAGAAAGCGCTCCGCGAACGACGCGTCGGTGCCGGCTCTGGGGGAGGAGGACCGGGACCGCGGGGATAGCGTCGCTGCGGAGCGAGGGTCACCGCCACCTGGGGGGAGGGGGAAGGTGGCGGGACGAGGCAAACGATACCCTCGTCACAAACACCCTTCCAATATATATTTGCATACCGATTTATTTGCGAATCGACTATGTTCGACTTCCGCCAGCTTCGCTATTTCGTGGCCGTCGCCGAGGAACTGAGCTTCACCCGCGCCGCTCAGCGCCTGCACATCTCCCAGCCCCCGCTGTCGCAGCAGATCCAGGCACTGGAGCACGATCTGGGCACCCGCCTGTTCGACCGGGACAAGCGCAACGTCGCACTGACCGAGCCTGGGCGCATCCTGCTGGAGCAGGCGCGGCAGATCCTGAGCCAGGCCGAACAGGCCCGCGCCCACGTAAGCGACGCGGCGGCAGGCTTCAGCGGAGCACTGCGGCTGGCTTACACGATCTCGGTCACCTTCCACCGAGCGCTGCCGCAGACCCTGCTGCGCTTCCGCCAGCACGTGCCGAAGGTTCGGATGCAGTTGCAGGAGATGTACAGCGAACCGCAATTCACCGCCTTGCGCGCCGACCAGATCGACGTCGGTTTCGTGCGTGACGAGCCGCGCCACGAATCGGACGCCCGTACGCTGCGGATCGACGTGATCGACTATGAACCGCTGGTGCTGGCCGTGCCTTGCGGCCATCCGCTCTCGGGGAAGGACAGCGTGCAGTTCGGTGCTCTGTCCAACGAAGTGTTCGTCAGCCAACCCCGGGAACTGGCCGCGACCCTGTACGACCGCCTGGTGCAGCTGGCGGGCAAGGCGGGCTTTCACCCGCTGATCGGCCAACAGGCCCAGCAGATCAATGGCTTGCTGGCGCTGGTCGCCGCCGGCATCGGGCTGGCGCTGGTGCCGGCCAGCATGCGTGCCGTTCAGCTGGGCGGCGTCAGTTACGTCTCGCTGGAAGATCCAGACGCCTACCTCCTGTTGGCGGTCGCCAGCCGCAAGGACAACCCGTCCCCGGTACTGGCCAAGTTCCTGCAGATCGTCAAGGGTGTGGAAGACGCAGACTTGTGAAGCCGGCCAACTGTGGCTACACTTAGCGGCTTGAATTTTCCCGAATTGTCCCAGGAGCTGGCCGTGAAGGTGCTTTCCTCTTTGAAGTCCGCCAAGCAGCGGCACCGTGACTGCAAGGTCGTGCGCCGTCGCGGCAAGGTCTTCGTGATCTGCAAGAGCAACCCGCGTTTCAAGGCGCGCCAGCGCTAAGCCTTCCGGGTTGACACAAAAAAGGCCGCTCGAAGCGGCCTTTTTTGTTGCCTGCGTTTCTGGCCAGGACACGCAGAATGGGCATCAGCCGACCATCGCAGTTACGGCAGGGTGGGCTGGAGCCCACCCTGCCCATCCTGGCCGCTTACTCGTAGCGGACGCCGGTGATCTCGTAGTGCTTGACGCCGTTGGGCGCCCTGAACTCGAAGCTGTCGCCTTCGCTTTTGCCGATCAGCGCCCGAGCGATCGGCGAGGAAACGGCGATAAGGCGTTGCTTGATGTCCGCTTCCAGGTCACCCACGATCTGGTAGGTCACCGCGTCGCCTGAATCTTCGTCCTCCAGATCCACGGTGGCGCCGAACACCACCTTGCTGCCGGCGCCAAGCCGCGACACGTCGATCACTTCGGCGGTCGACAGCGAAGCCTCGAGCTCGGCGATGCGCCCCTCGATGAAGCTCTGCTGCTCGCGCGCGGCGTGATACTCGGCGTTTTCCTTCAGGTCGCCGTGGGCGCGGGCCTCGGCGATCGCCGCGATGATGCGCGGACGCTCAACCGACTTGAGGCGCTCCAGTTCACCGCGAAGGCGTTCTGAACCGGCCTTGGTCATGGGGGCGCGACTCATGCGGACAGCTCCTTGTGCAGTTCCTGCAGGCTGTGCACGTCCGCCTCGCCGTGGAAATCCAGCGAGTGGACGAGCGCACGCGCGCCTGCCACGGTGGTCGAGTAGGTGACGCGGTGCTGCAAGGCTTCGCGCCGGATCGAGAACGAGTCGGCGATCGCCTGCTTGCCCTCGGTCGTGTTGACGATATAGACGATCTCGCCGTTCTTGATCAGGTCGACGATGTGCGGCCGGCCCTCGAGCACCTTGTTGATGCGCTCGCATGGAACCTCGTGTTCGTTGAGGAAGGCCGCCGTGCCGCTGGTGGCGACCAGGCTGAAACCGCGGGCAAGGACTTCCTTTGCGACCGGCAGCAGGCGTTCCTTGTCCGCGTCACGCACCGACAGGAAGACCTTGCCCCTGGCCGGCGCCTTGATGCCTGCCGCTTCATGGCCGCGCGCGAAAGCTGCCCCGAACTTGCGGCCCACGCCCATGACCTCGCCGGTCGAACGCATTTCCGGCCCCAGAATCGGGTCGACGTTCTGGAACTTCAGGAACGGGAAGATGGCTTCCTTCACCGAGAAGTAATCGGGGATGACTTCCCGTGTCGCATCCTGGCTTGCCAGCGTGCGGCCTGCCATGCAGCGGGCCGCGATCTTGGCCAGCGGCACGCCCGTGGCCTTGGAGACGAAGGGCACCGTGCGCGAAGCGCGCGGATTCACTTCCAGGATGTACACCGTGTCGCCCTGGATCGCGAACTGCGTATTCATCAGGCCGACGACCTTGAGCTCCTTGGCCATCGCGGCGGCCTGGCGGCGAAGCTCATCCTGGATTTCGGCCGATAGCGAGTACGGCGGCAGCGAGCAGGACGAATCGCCCGAATGCACGCCGGCCTCTTCGATGTGCTCCATGATGCCGCCGACCAGCACGTTGCCCTCGGCGTCGGCAATGATGTCGACGTCGACCTCGACGGCGTGGTCGAGGAAGCGGTCCAGCAGCACTGGCGAATCGTTGGACACCTGCACCGCCTCGCGGATGTAGCGCGAAAGATCGGCGTCGTCGTAGACCACTTCCATGGCGCGGCCGCCCAGCACGTAGCTCGGGCGCACCACCATCGGATAGCCGATCTCGCGCGCCAGCGCGAGCGCCTCGTCGGCGTTGCGCGCGGTGCGGTTCGGCGGCTGGCGCAGGCCCAGCTTGTGGATCATCTGCTGGAATCGCTCGCGGTCTTCAGCCAGGTCGATGGAATCAGGCGAGGTGCCAATCACCGGCACGCCCGCGGCTTCCAGCGCGCGTGCGAGCTTGAGCGGCGTCTGGCCGCCGTACTGCACGATCACGCCCTTGGGCTTCTCCAGCTCGACGATCTCCAGCACGTCTTCCAGCGTCAGCGGCTCGAAGTACAGACGGTCGGAGGTGTCGTAGTCGGTCGAGACGGTTTCCGGGTTGCAGTTGACCATGATGGTCTCGAACCCGTCCTCGCGCAGGGCGAGCGCCGCATGCACGCAGCAGTAGTCGAACTCGATGCCCTGGCCGATGCGGTTGGGGCCGCCACCCAGCACCACGATCTTCTCGCGGTCGGACGGGTTGGCCTCGCACTCTTCCTCGTAGGTCGAGTACATGTACGCCGTGCTGGTGGCAAATTCCGCGGCGCAGGAATCCACGCGCTTGTACACGGGGCGCACGCCCAGCGTGTGGCGCAGGTGGCGCACGGCCGCTTCGTCCGTGTTGAGCAACTGTGCAATGCGCGCGTCGGCAAAACCCATGCGCTTCAACTCGCGCATGCGCGGCGCGTTCAGCGCGGTCATGCCCTGCGCCTTGACCTCCTTCTCGGTGAGGACGATGTCCTCGAAGGCGGCCAGGAACCATGGGTCGATGCGGCTGCAGTCGAAGATCTCTTCCAGCGACAGGCCCGCGCGGAAGGCGTCGGCTACGTAGAACACGCGCTCTGGACGCGGTTCGCGCAGTTCGCGCCGGACCCTCGCCTGGCCCTCGGCGCTGGCCAGGTCCAGGCCCGTCGGGTTGAGGCCCGTCTTGCCGATCTCCAGCCCGCGCAGCGCCTTCTGCAGCGACTCGTGGAAGGTGCGGCCCATGGCCATCACCTCGCCCACCGACTTCATCTGCGTGGTCAGGCGCGCATCGGCCGAAGGAAACTTCTCGAACGCAAAGCGCGGAATCTTGGTGACCACGTAGTCGATGGTCGGCTCGAACGAGGCCGGCGTGAGGCCGCCGGTGATGTCGTTCTTCAGCTCGTCCAGCGTGTAGCCCACGGCGAGCTTGGCAGCGACCTTGGCGATCGGGAAACCGGTCGCCTTGGAGGCCAGCGCGGACGAACGCGACACGCGCGGGTTCATCTCGATCACCACCACGCGGCCATTCTCGGCATTGATGCCGAACTGCACGTTGGAACCGCCGGTGTCCACACCGATCTTGCGCAACACTGCAAGACTGGCATCACGCAGGCGCTGGTATTCCTTGTCGGTGAGCGTCTGCGCCGGCGCCACGGTGATCGAGTCGCCGGTATGCACGCCCATCGGGTCGAGGTTCTCGATCGAGCAGACGATGATGCAGTTGTCCGCATGATCGCGGACCACTTCCATCTCGAATTCCTTCCAGCCGAGCACCGATTCCTCGACCAGCACTTCATGCACCGGCGAAAGCTCGAGACCGCGCTTGACGATCTCCTCGAACTCCTCGACGTTGTAGGCGATGCCGCCACCGGAGCCGCCCAGGGTGAAGCTCGGACGGATGATGGTCGGGAAGCCGACCCGCGTCTGGATGTCGACGGCCTGCTCGTAGCTGCGCGCCACTTCCGCCTTCGGGCAGTCCAGGCCGATCTCGGCCATCGCCTGCTTGAACAGCTCGCGGTCTTCGGCCATGCGGATGGCATCGCGCGAGGCGCCGATCAGCTCGACGCCATGCTTCTCGAGCACCCCGTTGTCGGCCAGGTCCAGCGCGCAATTGAGCGCGGTCTGGCCGCCCATCGTCGGCAGCACCGCGTCGGGCTTTTCCTTGGCGATGATGCGCTCGACCGTCTGCCAGTTGATCGGCTCGATGTAGACCGCGTCGGCCATCTCCGGGTCGGTCATGATCGTGGCCGGGTTGGAGTTGACCAGGATCACCCGGTAGCCCTCCTCCCGCAGTGCTTTGCACGCCTGCGCGCCGGAGTAGTCGAACTCGCAGGCCTGGCCGATCACGATCGGGCCGGCGCCGATGATCAGCACGCTCTTGATGTCAGTGCGCTTGGGCATTAGCGGGCCTCCTGCATGAGCTGCGCGAAGCGCGCGAAGAGATAGCCGACGTCATGCGGACCAGGCGCTGCTTCCGGGTGGCCCTGGAAGCAGAACGCCGGGCGGTCGGTGAGCGCGAAGCCCTGCAGCGAACCGTCGAACAACGAGGTGTGGGTGACGCGCACGTTGGCCGGCAGCGTGGCCGGATCCACCGCGAAGCCGTGGTTCTGGCTGGTGATCAGCACGCGCCCGTCGTCGTGGTCCTTCACCGGGTGGTTGGCGCCGTGGTGGCCGAACTTCATCTTGATGGTCTTCGCGCCCAGCGCCAGGCCCATCAGCTGGTGACCCAGGCAGATGCCGAACAGCGGAATCTTCGCTTCCAGAAATGCCTTGGTCGCCGCGATGGCGTAGTCGCACGCGGCCGGGTCGCCCGGGCCGTTGGAGAGGAACACGCCGTCGGGCTTCATCGCCAGCACGTCAGCGGCGGGCGTCTGCGCCGGCACCACGGTGATGTCGCAGCCGTGGCTGGCGAGCAGGCGCAGGATATTGAGCTTGGTGCCGTAGTCGTAGGCGACGACCTTGTAGCGCGTGGTCGGCTCGGTGAACGCGGCGCGGTCGAGGTTGTACACGCCTTCGGTCCAGCGGTACGGCTCGCGCACGCTGACCACCTTGGCCAGGTCCATGCCGTTGAGGCCCGGGAAGGCGCGCGCCTTGGCCAGGGCCGTCTCGGCGTCGATGCCCTCGCCCGCCAGAATGCAGCCGTTCAGCGCACCCTTGTCGCGCAGGATGCGGGTCAGGCGGCGGGTGTCGATGCCGGCGATCGCCACGATGTTCTGGCGCGCCAGGTACTCGGGCAGGCTCTCGGTGCTGCGCCAGTTGCTCGGCCGGCGCGGAACATCGCGCACGATCAGGCCGGCGGCCTGCACGCGCGTGGACTCGGCGTCGGCCGGGTTCACGCCGGTGTTGCCCACGTGGGGATAGGTCAGGGTGACTATCTGGCGGGCATAGGAGGGATCGGTGAGGATCTCCTGGTAGCCCGTCATCGCTGTATTGAAAACCACCTCGCCGACGGTTTCGCCAGTCGCGCCCACGGCGTGGCCGTGGAACACGCTGCCATCTTCGAGGGCAAGCAGAGCGGGAATGGGCATGGGGGAGCCGCCTTTAGGTGCAGCAAAGTCCGCAAGCCGCTGCTAGCAGGCTTGTGGACCTTGGGTCGGAAGAAGTCTCGGGCGGGTCGCAATGATAGGTGCGAGGGCCGATTCTGTCCACCGCGTGAAGCGTGAACAAGACATCCACAAGGGCCTCTGCGTGTGCTCGGTGCGCGCTAAACTGGTCGGTACCCGGCCCACGAAGGCGTCCATGAAAGCCACCGTCCTGCTTGATCCTGCCCGCCTCGACCGCCCCGACACGGACGTGCGAAAGGAACCGTTTCCGTTCCTGATCGCCCACGGCCAGCTGCCGGAAGATGCGCGCAATGACCTGGATCGCGACTTTCCCCGCTACAGCAGCGCCGGCTTTTTTCCCTACGATCCGGTCGATTGCGGCCCGTCGATCAACGCCCTGGTGGCCGACCTCACCGCGCCGGCCTTCGCCAGTGCGATCGGCGAGCGGCTGGGCATTCCGAATCTGGGTGAGTACCCCACGCTGGTAACGCTGTGCCGCTACCTCAACAAGCGCCACGGCACGATCCACACGGACAGCAAGTCCAAGGTCGCCACCGCCCTGCTCTACCTCAATCGGCAGTGGACGGATACCAGCAATGGTTGCCTGCGCTTCCTGCGCCGCATCGACGATATCGACGACCTGGTGGCCCCCGAGCTGACGCCGCTGTACGGCGAGTTCGCGGTGTTCAAGCGTTGCGAGAACTCCTTCCACGGCCACTTGCCCTTCGAGGGCGAGCGCCGGGTCATCCAGGTCGCCTGGCTGACCAGCGAAGAAGAAAAACTGCGCAAGACCCGGCGCGGCAAGTTCTCGCGGGCCTTCAAGAAGCTGGTCGGTGCGCTGGACCGCCGTTTCGGCGCCGGGCGCGACCGCAGCGCCGCGCACCGGGGCTGATCCTTCAGGCCAGGTGCCAGACCACGAACGCGGCGAACACGCCGTAGAGCAGGCCCACCGGTACCAGCCAGCGCGCCTTCACATGCCCGCGCTGGAAGAGCCACCACAGATAACCGACCGCCACCGTGGTCAAGGTGCCCGCCACGATCAGCGGCAGGTCGAACAGCCACGGCGTGAAGAACAGTGCCAGCGAACTGGGAATGGTCGCCTGGATCATCATGGCGCCGGAGATGTTCGCCAGCGCCAGCCGCTCCTTGCCCTGGCGGACCCAGATCAGCGCATTGACCGTTTCCGGCAATTCGGTCGCCACCGGGCTGAGAACCAGCGCCACGACGTGTGCGGACAGGCCAAAGGCCAGCCCGATCACCTCGATCTGCGTCACGAAGATGCGCGATGCGATCGCGATCACCACCAGCGCGAGCCCACTCTGGGCGACCACGCGCCACATCGCCGGGTCGGCCGCGCGGGGTTGGAACTTCAGCGGTTCGAGCTCCTCCTCGTCAGCCGCCATGTCGCCGGCCTTGAGCTCGCGCCAGACGTACAGGCCGTAGGCGCCGATGAACAACACACCCAGCCACGGCTTCAGCGCGAACGCGACCAGGCCCAGTGCGCACTTGACCACGAAGATGGAAAGGAACCAGCGCTGGTCGCGCGCGAGCCGCGCGTGGTCGACCTTCACCACCGCATCGGGTCGTCGCAGTCGGTGTCGGTTACTCCACAGCGCGATGCCGACGACCGCATAAGCGATAGTCCCCAGCACGAGCGGCCCGCCCAGGGCGGCACCGACGCCGATACCCCGTTGCTCGGGCGTATGCCCGAATACCACCGCAATAAAGGTGACGGCACTCTCGGGCAATGCGGTGCCGAAGGCGGCGAGCACCGTACCGGTCGCCGTGGCGTCGAGTCGAAACTTGCGGCCCAACCATTCGATACCGTTGACGAAATACTCGCAGGCGGCATAGATCGCGCCGGCGGAGAGCAGGAACCACAAGGCGGTGAGCATCAACACATGATCCGGCCGGGCGAGCGGAAAACCGATGGCGCGACGATGCGGCCCGCCCGGCAGGGGTTCGAGCGCATCGTGGCCAAAGGTCTCGCCGGGCACGCGCCTCGCCGGGCTCCGGCGGTGCGGCCATCCACGCCATGGAGCGTTGGCTCCAAGTCTGTTGACGCGGATTCCTCGGGGAACGAAGGCGCAGGACCTTCGGGGGTGAGGATGGCTACTCCCCAATGACAACGGGCGAGATGGTAGCGGCGAGGCGCAAGCGGGACAAGCAGCGCCGATGCAGGGCTGCGCACCACGCCAGGCCCGCATGGCATGGTGGGCTGAAGCCCGCCCTGCGGATCAGCCGTCCAATCGGGCAGCCAGCAGTGCCTCGAGGTCGTAGGCGCCGGGCGGCTGCCCGTGCAGCCAGTGAGCCGCCTCGATCGCACCGCGCGCGAAGATGCTGCGATCGGTCGCGCGGTGGGTCAGCTCCACACGCTCGCCGGCGCCGATGAGCATGGCGGTGTGTTCCCCCACGATGTCGCCGCCGCGCACCACGGCGAAGCCGATACTCCCAACGCGGCGCATCCCCTCGCGCGGGCCGGTGACGCCATCCTGCGCAAGCGTTGTGCCGCGTGCCGCCGCGGCGGCCTCGCCGAGCGACAGCGCGGTGCCCGAGGGCGCGTCCGTCTTGCGAAGGTGGTGCGCCTCGACGATCTCCAGATCCCATTGAGGCAAGGCCGCGGCGGCCTGACGGAGCAACCGGGTGAGTACGGCCACGCCGAGGCTGAAATTGCTCGCATGGATCAGCGGGATGCGCGCGGCCGCTTGCTCCACGCGCGCCTTGAGCGCGGCGTCGATCCCGGTGGTGCCGCTGACCAGCGCCACGCCGTGGGCGGTGCAGTAATCCAGCGCGGAGGCCAGCCCAGCTGGGCCACTGAAGTCGATTACCGCGTCCAGCCGATCCTGTGGCCACTCCGCCTGGAAGCAGGGCGAGGCGCGGTCGTGCCAGGCGCGGTCGCCCAGTTGCAGCATGCCCGGCCCGGTGAGTGCGCCGGTGACCTCGAAGCGGGCGTCGTCATGCAATAGATCGAGCAATACGCGTCCCATGCGGCCGGTGGCGCCGTTGACGGCGAGGCGTAGCGGTCGGGTCATCGCGTGGTTCCCTGCGTACTGGAACGCGTAGCGTAACCGGGAGGGAAAGGATGCGCATTCGCCATGCTTTGCCTCTCTCCCCACGGGGAAAGGTGCCGGGCCTGCGACAGGACTGGCCCGAGCCAAGGCCGCAGCCCTTGCCCACCAAGAGCCACTGCTGTCTTCGAAGGACAAACTCCCCTCTAGCTCTGCCCCTCACCCCAACCCTCTCCCAGAGGGGCGAGGGTTGGGGTGAGGGGCAGGCACTCGTGCATGGCTTTACGAGGTGACGCGGGAGAGGAAGTCCTTGACCCCGTCGACCCAGCTCTTGGCGCGCGGTGTATGGGCGTCGGCGTCGCCTCCGCTGAAGGTGGCCTCGAGCTGCTCCAGCAGCTCGCGCTGCTCGCGGGTCAGGCGTACGGGGGTTTCCACCATGACACGGCAGATCAGGTCGCCTACGCGACCGGAGCGGACCGATTTCACGCCGCGCCCGCGCAGGCGGAACGTCTGGCCGGTCTGGGTTTCCGGCGGGATCGACACCGGTACTTCCCCTTCCAGCGTGGGGACCTTGAGCTCGGCGCCCAACGCCGCTTGCGAAAAGCGGATCGGCACTTCGCAGTGCAGATCGTTGCCGTCGCGCTGGAAGATCGCGTGTTCCCGTACACGCACGTCCACGTATAGGTCGCCCGCCTCGGCACCGGCCGGACCGGCTTCGCCCTGGCCCGAGAGCCGGATACGGTCGCCGTTGTCCACGCCGGCCGGAATGTGCACCGACAGCGTGCGCCGCTCCTCCAGCAGGCCTTCGCCGCGGCAGGCCTTGCAGGGCTTCTCGATCGTCTGGCCGCTGCCGCCGCAATGCGGGCACGCCTGCTGGATCGAGAAGATACCGTTCTGCATGCGCACGCGGCCGTGGCCGTGGCAGGTCTTGCATTGGGTGGTCTTGCCGTCGGCCGAGCCACTGCCGTTGCAATGGTGGCAATTGACCTGGGTCGGGATCTCGATCGTCTTCTCGACGCCGAAGACCGCTTCTTCCAGATCCAGCTCCATCACGTAGCGCAGGTCCGCGCCGCGGCGCGGCCGGCCGCGACCACCACCGCCCATGCCGAAGATGTCGCCGAAAATGTCCCCGAAGATGTCGCCCATGTCGCCGAAGCCACCGCGGCCACCCATGCCGCCCTCGAAGGCGGCGTGGCCGTGCTGGTCGTACATGGCACGCTTCTGCGTGTCGGAGAGGACCTCGTAGGCCTCCTTGGCCTCCTTGAACTTCTCCTGCGCGGTGGGATCGTCCGGGCAGCGGTCCGGGTGGTACTTCATCGCCAGGCGGCGGAAGGATTTCTTCAGCTCGACCTCGGTAACGGTGCGCTCGACGCCGAGCACCTCGTAGTAATCACGCTTTCCCGTTGCTGCACTCATGACTTCAACCACACCCCTGATCCAGATCTGGCCGCCCGATCAACAGACAGCCCGCGCGACATGATAGCCGGCGCGGGCTGTCTCATCGGCTCGGTCGCGTTCCCTCGATTACTTCTTCTCGTCCTTGACCTCGGTGAACTCGGCATCGACCACGTCGTCGGGCTGGGCCGAGCCGCCGCCCGGTGCGGCCTGCGGGCCGGCCTCCGCGCCGCCGCCCTGGGCCGCGGCGTAGAGCGCCTGCGCGGCCTGCTCGAGCTTCTCCATCTTGGCCTCGATCTGCGCCTTGTCGTCGCCGTCCTTGACCTTCTCAAGCTCGGACAGCGCTTCCTCGATCGAGCCGATCTGCCCGCCGACCTTGCCGCCGTGCTCCTTCAGCGCACTGCGGGTGGCGTGCACCAGTTGGTCGGCCTTGTTGCGGGTGGCGACGAGCTCGTGGAACTTCTTGTCCTCTTCCTTGTTCGCCTCGGCGTCGGCGACCATCCGCTGGATCTCCTCCTCGGACAGGCCCGAGCCGGCCTTGATCTCGATCTTCTGTTCCTTGCCGGTCTTCTTGTCCTTGGCCGACACGTGCAGGATGCCATTGGCGTCGATGTCGAAGGTGACCTCGATCTGCGGCATGCCGCGCGGCGCCGGGTCGATGCCGGACAAGTCGAAGCGGCCCAGCGACTTGTTCGCGCTGGCGCGCTCGCGCTCACCCTGCAGCACGTGCACGGTCACTGCAGTCTGGTTGTCATCGGCGGTCGAGAAGGTCTGCGCGGCCTTGGTCGGCACGGTGGTGTTCTTCTCGATCAGCTTGGTCATCACGCCACCCATCGTCTCGATGCCGAGCGACAGCGGAGTGACGTCCAGCAGCAGCACGTCCTTGACCGAGCCACCCAGCACGCCGCCCTGGATCGCCGCGCCCACGGCGACGGCCTCGTCCGGGTTGACGTCCTTGCGCGGCTCCTTGCCGAAGAAGTCCTTGACCGACTCCTGCACCTTGGGCATGCGGGTCTGGCCACCGACCAGGATCACCTCGTTGATGTCGGATACGCGCAGGCCGGCGTCGTTGAGCGCGATGCGGCACGGCTCGATGGTGCGCTTGACCAGGTCTTCCACCAGCGCCTCCAGCTTGGCGCGGGTCAGCTTGATGTTCAGGTGCTTCGGACCGGAGGCATCGGCCGTCACGTACGGCAGGTTCACCTCGGTCTGGTGCGCGGAGGAGAGCTCGATCTTGGCGCGCTCGGCCGCGTCCTTCAGGCGCTGCAGCGCCAGCGGGTCCTTGCGCAGGTCGATGCCCTGGTCCTTCTGGAACTCGTCGACCAGGTAGTCGATGACGCGCTTGTCGAAGTCCTCGCCGCCGAGGAAGGTGTCGCCATTGGTGGCCAGCACCTCGAACTGCTTCTCGCCGTCGACTTCGGCGATCTCGATGATCGACACGTCGAACGTACCGCCGCCGAGGTCGTACACCGCGATCTTGCGGTCGCCGCCCTTCTTGTCCAGCCCATAGGCCAGCGCGGCCGCGGTCGGCTCGTTGATGATGCGCTTGACCTCAAGACCCGCGATGCGGCCGGCGTCCTTGGTCGCCTGGCGCTGGCTGTCGTTGAAGTAGGCCGGCACCGTGATCACCGCCTCGGTCACCGGCTCGCCGAGATAGTCCTCGGCGGTCTTCTTCATCTTCATCAGCACCTTCGCGGAGATCTCCTGCGGCGCCATCTTCTTGCCGTCGGAGGTCTGCACCCAGGCGTCACCGTTCTCGTGGGCAACGATGCCGTAAGGCACGATGTGCAGGTCCTTCTGGACCTCGGCGTCGGTGAACTTGCGGCCGATCAGGCGCTTGACCGCATAGAAGGTGTTCTTGGGGTTGGTCACGCTCTGGCGCTTGGCCGGTGCGCCGACCAGCACCTCGTTGTCCTTGCTGAAGGCGACGATGGACGGCGTGGTGCGATCGCCCTCGGCGTTCTCGATCACCTTCGCGCTGCTGCCATCCATCACGGCGACGCAGGAATTGGTGGTACCCAGGTCGATGCCGATGATCTTGCCCATAGTGTCTAGCTCCAATGCTTTCTAGGCGGCCCCCGCGGCCGCGATGGTTTTCCAGATGGTGGCCCGCGCCCGGCGATTCAATGCCGCGGGGCCGCATGTGTGTTCAGCGAGTGATGCGTCAGTCTCTGGCGACGGCGACCAGCGCCGGACGAAGCAGCCGGTCGTTGAGCACGTAACCCTTCTGCAGCACGTTCACCACGGTGCCGGGCGACTTGCCGGGCGCCTCGACCATGCTCACGGCGTGGTGGCGTTCCGGGTCGAGCGGCTGGTCGACCGGATCGACCTGCACCAGGCCGTGGCTCTCGGCCACCTTCAGCAGCGCCTTCAGGGTCAGCGCCAGGCCTTCGCGCACGGCAGCCGCGTCGCCGCTTTCGATCGCCAGGCCGCGCTCCAGGCTGTCGTAGACCGGCAGCAACTCGTTCAGCAGCTTCTCGTTGGCGAAGCGGCGCGCCTGTTCCAGGTCGCGATGCAGGCGTCGGCGCTGGTTCTCCAGCTCTGCGTGTTCGCGCAGCACCGATTCGCGCAACTCCGCGTTGCTCGCCTCAAGCTCGGCGATCCGTGCCTGCAGGGCGTCGGCCCCTTGCGCTTCCGGGGAGCCGGGTTCCTGCACCTGGTCCGGCGTCTGCTCGTTGTTCTGCATGCGTTACTCCCAAAGACAAGTCCGGACCGGCACCTCCGTGCCGGCCGCCAAAAAAACGCGGGAAACCCGCCCTCCGGGGGCGGTTATAGGGACGTCGCGGCGCGATTCAAGGCGTCGCTGAGCAATCCGGCGGTCGCCTGCACCACCGGGATCACCCGGTCGTAGGCCATGCGGGTGGGTCCGATCACGCCGACCGCGCCCAGCATGCGGCCCTGCACGCCGTAGCTGGCGGTCACCACGCTGCACCCGTCGAGCGCCGCGAAACCCGATTCCTCGCCGATGAACAGGCGCACGCCCGGCGCCCGGGCGCACACCTCCATCAGTTGGAGCAGTTCATTCTTCTTCTGGAAGGCCTCGAACAGCTCGCGCAGCCGGTCCAAGTCGGCCAGCTCGGCGTAGCCCATGAGGTTGGTCTGCCCACTGACCAGGACGTCATCCCCACCGCCCTGCGGCGCGAAAGAGGCCGCCGCGAGCTCTGTCGCACTGGCGACCAGGCGGTTGAGTTCGCTGCCCGCCTCGCGCAACTCACGCAGTAGATGGCTGCGGATGTCGTCCACGCGAAGTCCGGCGAAGTGCGTGTTGAGGTAGTTGGCTGCCTGCTCCAGCTCGCGGCTGTCCAGCGGTTTGGCCAGCTGCACGATGCGGTTCTGCACCTGGTTGTCGGAGAACACCAGGATCACCAGCACGCGTGCGTCCGGCAGCGGCACGAAGTCGATGTGGCGCAGCGGAAAATCGCCCTGGCGCGGCACCGTCACCACGCCGGCAAAGTGGGTCATCGCCGAAAGCAGCGTGGATACGTTGCCCAGCAGGTCGCGCGTGGTCGTGGGACCGGGCGGCAGCTCGCGCTTGAGCCGCGCCATGTCCTCGCGCGGCAGCGGTTGCAACTCGATCAGACTGTCGACGAACAGGCGAAGCCCCCTTGGCGTGGGCACGCGTCCGGCCGAAGTATGGGGTGAAGCGACCAGACCCGCTTCCTCCAGGTCCGCCATGATGTTGCGGATCGTCGCCGGGCTCACGTCCAGGCCCGAAGAGCGGGACAGCGTGCGCGACCCCACCGGCTCGCCATCGGCCAGGTACTGCGCGATCAGGGTGCGCAGCAGGCGGCGGGCGCGGGCGTCGAGGTCGTGGGGTCGGGTCATGCGCTGTGGCAAACGGTGAGACGGAACAGAAATAAGGTGTCGCCGCCGAGTTTGCAAGAACGCCGGCCGCGGCGGTAGCCGCGCCGCGCGCCCATTCTGCCCGTACAATTCCACGCCATGCTTACTTCCCTGTATGTCCGCCATTTCGCCGTCGTCGAAGAGGCCGAAGTCACCTTCGGCCCGGGCCTGACCGTGGTCAGCGGCGAAACCGGCGCCGGCAAGTCGCTGCTGGTCGACGCGCTGATGCTGCTGGCCGGCGCGCGCGCCGACAGCGGGATGGTGCGCGAAGGCTTCGATCGCGCCGAACTTATTGCGGAATTCGACCTCTCCGCCCTGCCCGAAGCCCGCGCCTGGCTGGCGCGGGAGGAACTGGACGACGAAGGGGCCTGCCAGCTGCGCCGCGTGGTCCGCGCCGAGGGCAGCTCGCGCGCCTGGATCAACGGCCGCCCGGCCAACGCCAGCCAGCTCGGCGAACTGGCCACGCTGCTGGTGGAGATCCATGGCCAGCACGAACACCAGGCACTGCTCTCGCGCAGCCACCAGTTGGACCTGCTGGACGCCTACGCCGGGAACGAGGAACAGGTCGTGCAGGTGCGCGCGCTGGCCACGCAGTGGCGGGAGCTGGGCGCGCGAATCCGCAAGCTCAGCGGTGGCGACGACCGCGAGCAGCGGCTGGAACTGCTGCGTCACGAAGCGGACGATCTCGAACGCTGGGCATTGCCGCCGGCGGAGCTGGCCGAACTCGAGGCGAGCCACAAACGCCTGGCCAACGCCGGCCGGCTGGCCGAGGGCGCCTCGGGCGTGGTCGAACTGCTCGATGGCGACAGCGAATTCGCGCTGCGCCGCGCGCTCGGACGCGCGCACGGCGAGCTGGGCAAGCTGGCTGCACTCGATCCGCGCCTCGCGCCGCTGCTGGAACTACTCGACAATGCCGAGATCCAGCTCGGCGAAGCGTCCGACGGACTCTCGCGCTACGCCCAGGACGTCGACCTCGACCCCGAACGCTACGCCGAGGTGGACACGCACCTCACCCGGCTGCATGAACTGGCGCGCCGCCACCGTCTGCCGGTCGCCGAGCTGCACGAACGGCTTGGCGCGCTGCAGACGGAGCTGGCCGAACTGGAAGGCGCCGGCGACGCGCTCGAGCGGCTCGCCGCCGAGCGCGCGCGACTGGAGCGCGATTACGCCAAGGCCGCCGATGCCCTGGGCCTCGCCCGCCGCACGGCGGCCGCGCGCCTGGGCGAGGAAGTCAGCGCATTGATGGGCGAACTGGGCATGGCGGGCGGCCGGCTGGTCGTCGAACTCGAGCCGGTCGACGGCGACGAACCCGACGCGCAGGGTCGCGATCGCTGCGAGCTGCTGGTCAGCGCCAATCCCGGCCAACCGCCGCGCGCATTGCGCAAGGTCGCTTCCGGCGGCGAGCTGGCGCGCATCAGCCTGGCCATCGAGGTGGCCACGCTGGGCAAGGACACGATCGGCTGCATGGTGTTCGACGAGGTCGATACCGGCATCGGCGGGGCGGTGGCCGAAGTGGTCGGGCAGAAGCTGCGGGCGCTCGGCGGCGAGCGACAGGTGCTGTGCGTCACCCACCTGCCGCAGGTCGCCGCCCAGGGGCACGCGCACCTGCGTGTGAGCAAGCACAGCGACGGCGACACTACCCGCACCCAGATCGAGAAGCTGGATGCCGCCGGGCGCCGCGACGAACTGGCGCGGATGCTGGGTGGCGTGGAGATTTCGCGCGAAACACGCGCCCACGCCAGGCAGATGCTGGAACGCGCGCAAAGCGCCTGAGAGCGCCAAGCCCCTGCAGGAGAGCGCTTGCGGGCGATGCTCTCGCGCGACCAGGTCGAAGAGCCTCGCCCGCAAGCGGGCTCCTGCAACAACGCGCTAATTCTTCCGCTCGGACAAAAGACCGCGCTCGCTGGCCATGCGGTAAAGATCCAGTTCCGAGCCCGCGCCGAGTTTGCCCATCAGGCTGGCGCGGTGGATGTAGATCGTCTTCTGCCCCACTCCGAGTGCAGCGGCCACCTGCTTGGGCGCCTTGCCGGCCGCGAGCAGCAGGAATACCTCGCGCTCACGCGCGGTCAGCCGGTTGACCGGATCGAGCGCCTCGCTGGGCCGCTCGGCACGGCGCTGGCGCAGGTCCGAACTCAGGAACGTCTCGCCCTGCATCACCTGGCGCAGGCCCGCCACCAGTTCTTCCGGCGCGGCGCCCTTGGTGACGTAGCCACTGGCGCCACGGCGCAGCGCTTCGGAAACGTAAGGCTCGCCGTCATGCATGCTCAGCACCACGATATGCGTATCCGGGGCCAAGCTGTGCAGATGCTCGATGAGCGGCAGGCCGCTGCCGTCGGGAAGCGAGAGATCCAGCGCGACCAGGTCGGGCCGGCGCTGGTTGATCGCGTCCACCGCGTCGTCGGCGCACCGGCATTCGGCAATCACCTCCAGGTCCGGCTCCAGCTCGATGAGCCGTTTGAACCCCTCGCGGACGATGGCGTGGTCGTCGACCAGAACGATGCTGTACATGCTGCCCCGCTGACTCTCCGTTTTCGGGCGGTGTGCCGCGATGCGGCTCGACCGCTTCGGACGCCCCCGCGTCCGGCCCTATCCTTCCGAGTCTATAAGACTCCGGCCGCCCCTGCCCGAACGCGCGCCGCGCGCTGGACAGGCGACAGTCGCATGTACCATCGCCGGCATGCGATCGAAGCCCCTTTCCCTGCCTGACTCCGGCCCGCTGCTGGGCGTCATCTACGTGCTGCTGTGGCTGGCGCTGCTGCCTACGCAGCAGCCGTACTGGATGCTGCCTTTCGGCCTGCGCTTCGCTGCGTTGCTTATCGTGCCGACGCGGCAGTGGTTCTGGCCGTTGGGGTTGGAACTGGCCGCGACGGTCATCCTGGACCTGCGTTCCGGCCTACCGATGGGCTGGGAGACCTTCGTCATCGGCGATCTGCCCGAACCGCTGGTCATGGCGATCGGCCTGTGGCTGCTGCGCCGGGTCAACCTGCACGCCAGCCTGCGCGACCCGGAAGAGGCCACTCGTCTGCTGCTTTCGGCCGTGCTCGTGGTCGTCGCAGTGGCGGCGACCGATGCCGTGCTGCTGGCCCTCCTTCACCAAAGCGCGGCCCCCGCGGCGATGGTGCGCGCACTCGGCCGCGAGCTGCTGGGCAATTACCTGGGCGTGCTGCTGGTGGCGCCGCTGTCGATCATGCTGCTGCGCGCACGGCCGAACCGGAAGATGGTGGCCAGCCTGGTGATGGACGGGTTGCTGGTGATGCTGCCGGCGATGGCCTTGCTGCTGATGCTTTCCGAGCATGCCGCGCCCCAGCCCGAATTCGCCCGTGTGTTGTCGCTGGCGCCGGTATTGTTCTTCGCCTTTCGCCATGGCTGGCGTGGCGCGACATTGGCGATGCTGATCTCGTGCCTGGGCATGACCGCAGTCGACCATCAGCCTGGTCATGCACAAAGCGCGGCCGGCTATCTGTTCCTGGCCGTTGCCGGCACTGGCGCCCTGATGCTCGGTGCGGCGACCGACGCCCTGCGCCGCAGCAGTGAACGGGTGGCCGAGCAGAACGTCTACCTGGGCGCGGTCAACCGCCGGCTGGACCAGCTCGCGCGCCAGTTGCGCGATGCAGCCAGAGGCAACCTGCAGGCGGAGGAAAACCAGCGTCGGCACATGGCCTCCGAACTGCACGACGAGCTGGGGCAGAACATCACCGCCATCCAGACCCACATGAAGCTGGCGCAGGTGCGGCTGCGCCAGGCCGGGCTGGATGACATCAGCGTCTCGATCAATACCATCCTCGGTTACATGCGCCGCGCCCTGCACCGCCTGCTGGACGACCTGCGCCCGGCCGTACTGGACGAGTTCGGCCTGATGCGCGCGCTGGACGAAGGCCCGATCCGCGACCTGCTGACCACCGCCGGCATCGTCTTCCACACCGACATGCGCGGCGATCCACGGTTGCTCGACGAGGACACTCGCATCGCGGTGTACCGACTGGTACAGGAAAGTGCCACCAACGCGGTCAAGCACGCCCAGGCCAGCGAATTCCGCTTGCGCCTGCGTATCGGCGAGCGTCACGGGGTGGTGCTGGCCCTGCTCGACATCCGCGACGATGGCGTGGGCCTGCCCAGCCGCCTGCCCCGCGGGGGCCGCGGCCTGCAAGGCATGCGCGACCGCGTCACCTCGCTGGGTGGCCTGTTCCGGCTGCGGCCCGACCGCCAGGGCGTCCACCTGCGGGTTTTGTTGCGGGGCAGCATGCCGAACCATGAACCCGGTCGACTGGCATAGGAATTTTTCCAATACCGCAGTCGTGAACAGCTCGTTAGCATCGGTCCATCGATGTGGGGGAGCCGCCATCGCAAGATGGCGTGCCGTGGTCACCGTGGGGACGGTGGCCACGAAGAACGGCAGGATGCCGTTCCGCCGGTACCAACGGCGCCACCCGGCCAGCGAGCAATTCGCACTGCCGAGGCGCTATGTGGTAACGGATCAGCCGTGGGTGGACAGGAGTCCTCCCGCGGCTTTTTTTTGCGCTCACCGCGGCGCTCTTGTAGGGGTCCGCTTGCGGGCGATGCTTTTCACCCGCCAAGGAGCATCGCCCGCAAGCGGGCTCCTACACGGGTTTCCGGGCTCAGCGGACCTTGTTCTTGGGCCGCACGTACAGCACCAGGCTGTGATCCTCCAGCACGTAGCCGTGCTTGGCGGCAATTTCCTTCTGCAGCCGCTCGATCTCCTCGCTGACGAACTCGATGACCTTGCCGCTGTCTACGTCGATCATGTGGTCGTGGTGCTTGCCGCGGTCGAGCTCGTAGACGGCCTGGCCGCCTTCGAAGTTGTGCTTGACCACGATGCCCGCGGCCTCGAACTGGGTGAGCACGCGATAGACCGTTGCCAGGCCGATGTCTTCCTGCTCGGCCAGCAGCTTCTTGTAGACGTCTTCGGCGGTGAGGTGCTGGACGCCCTCCTCCTCGAAGATCTGCAGGATCCGCATGCGCGGGTGGGTGACCTTCAGGCCGACCCGGCGCAGCTCTCTGGTTTCCTGTTCCATAGCAAGCTCCACGCACGGCGTACCAAGGCCGTTAGTGTATCATCGACACCTTCACGATCCGGACGCAAACACGCATGCACAAGCTGATTCGCACGCTCGGTTCCGCCATGCTGGCGCTCTCGCTGGTGGGCTGCGGACTGGTCTATGTTCCCGACGTGCAGCAGGGCAACTTCCTCGACAAGAAGGATGTCGATCAGCTCAAGCCGGGCATGACCAAGCACCAGGTACTCGTGCTGCTGGGCTCGCCTTCCGTGCATACCCCGTTCAACCAGAACCGCTGGGACTACGTGTCCACCCAGCAACACCGCGGCGGCAAGATCAAGATCCGCACGTTCACGCTGACCTTCAACAACGACACGCTGGTGCGCACTGACGGCGACTTCTTCGCGCAGGATCCGCAAAAGATGCTCGAGGACAGCAAGAAGTACCACGTCACCTACCCGGTCGACGAAACCCAGGGCGACAAGAGCACCGGCGGCACCGAAGACAGCGGCACCATGCCGCCGGATGACGGCACGCGCTGAGGTCAGCGGGCGCGGCGACGCCGCGCCTCCTTGGGATCGACCATCAGCACACGGTAGATTTCCACCCGGTCGCCGTCGCGCAACCGATGCTCTGGTGGCACGCGCCGGCCGAACACACCCACGCGCTGCAGATCGATCCGTACGCTTTCATCGCCCAGCTGCGCCGCTGCGATCGCATCGCCTACGGTCGAGCCCGAGGCCAGCACCAGCTGCCTGAGCAGCGTACGCTCAGGCAGCGCGAGCACCACTTCCACCGAGATCTCAGCCATACGCACGTCGGGCTTCGCGGCCGAAGTCGTCGACCATCTTGCTCGCCAGCGCCTGGAAGCCGAGCTTGATCGCCGTAGCGCCCAGACCCACATAGTCGAAGTCCAGCGCGAAAGCGATCTTGCAACCTTGCTCGCCGAGAGGGACGAATTCCCAGAGTCCATCCAGGCTGCGGAACGGCCCTTCCACCAGTTGCATGTGCAGGCGTCGTGGCGGTTCGGTGGTGTTGCGGGTGGTGAAGCTCTGCTTGAGGCCGGCATACCGTAGGTCCAGCCGCGCCACCAGTACGTCGCCCTCGCGCTCGAGCACCTGCGCATCGGCACACCAGGCGAAGCGCTTTGGGTATGCTTCCACGTCGTTGACCAGATCGAACATTTGCGCCGGCGTGTAATTGACCAGGGCGCTTCGTCGGATTTCGATCACGGCTACCTCTTCCATCATTCGGGTGCGACGGCTTCCGGCGCACCGCAAAGGCGCAAGTCTAGCGGACATGGCAAAAGCGAAGGACAAGGATAAACACGCTGGCGGGACGATCGCGCTCAACAAGCGCGCCCGCCACGAGTACCACATCGACCAGCGCTACGAGGCCGGCATCGCGCTGCAGGGCTGGGAGCTGAAGGCCCTGCGCGCCGGTCGGATCAATTTCGGCGACGGCTACGCGGTCGTGCTCAAGGGCGAGATCTTCCTGGTGGGCACGTCGATTCCGCCGCTCATCAGCGCTTCTACCCACGTCATCGCCGAGGACCGGCGCACGCGCAAGCTGCTGCTGCACAAGCAGGAGATCGACCAGCTGATCGGTGCGGTCGAGCGCAAGGGTTATACCCTGGTCCCGATCGCGATGTACTGGAAAGGAAACAAAGTGAAGGTCGAGATCGGCCTGGCCCGCGGCAAGCAGGCGCACGACAAGCGCGACGCGGAGAAGGAACGCGACTGGCAGCGCGAGAAACAGCGCACCATGCGCGCGCATAACCGCGAGGCCTGAACGGCCACCGGCGCGCGCATTGAAGCGCGACGTGCCGGCCCCATATACTTGTTCGACTGACCAGCTCAGATCTTCCCCGGGGGTGTCCTGGCTTCGACGGGGGTAGTGAGATGGCTTGGTGCATGCCGAGGGGGCAGCTTTCCTCGTAAATCCAGCCGCAAACTCATAGTTGCCAACGACGACAACTACGCTCTGGCCGCTTAAGGCCTAGCCCCGAACCCACTTGTGCCTGTGCTCGTGGATGTAGGGTCATTATCACGGGATCGCCCGAAGCTGCCGCCCGTCGGCTTAGGGTCAAATCAAGCGGGCTGGTCCTTCGATGCGCTTCGCACATCGTGCTGTCGCGGGACGAGATCCAACGGTGAGCTAAGCATGTAGTACCGGGCGTCAAGCGCCTTCGGACGCGGGTTCGACTCCCGCCACCTCCACCAATACGGCATCCACGCGATGCCAGACCAGCCGGCACCGACGCGCAAGCGCGGTGCCGGTTTTCTTTGGGTGGTTCAGGGACGCGCCAGCGCGCGACGCACGCTCTCGGCCAGGCTCGCGCTGTCGTAGGGCTTGCAGAGGATCGCGGCGCGCGGTCGCCCTTCACGGCTTTCCAGTTCCGTATCGCCGGTGGCGAAGACCAACCCTATGTCCGGCTGCAACTGGCGTGCGCGTTCGGCAAGTTCGGTACCCGACATGCCCGGCAATCCCACGTCGGTCACCAGCACGTCAATCGGTCGTTCGCGCAGCTGCACCACCGCGTCCGGCCCGTACTCGGCCTCCAGGACCTCGTAACCCATTTCCCGTAGCATGTCGGCGGCGTCCATGCGGATGAGTGCATCATCCTCGACCAGCAGAACCGTCAATGCGTCTGGCGGACCTGAATTCGCGTCCGCTCGCCTTGGCTCGTGCGCAGCCGAAGAGGCAGCGTCGTAGCGGCCCGTGGCATCTGAAATGTGCGGATTGGACATGGGTGCGAATCGTCGTTGGTGCCCGGAGCGGGGGTCGAACCCGCATACCCGCGAGGGTGAGGGATTTTAAGTCCCACGGAAGGTGTCCACAATCGTCCTTTCTCGTCCGCATGACATCAGGCAACCGTTGATGGGGTTGAATTGAACGTACATGGTAGTCCTCCGCCGTCCCGTACAATCTCCGTTCGCGTAGGGACTGTGTAGGGACTGGGGCGGACTAGCCCCATCTGACGTCGGGGTTACATTTCCATGGGTATCACTGTACGGGGGTTGGACACGCTAAAGCCGGGCAAGTGGCTAAGCGAGGGCGGACACAAGAATGAAGGAGCATTGCGCGCCAAGGGCGGGCCGCATGGCGCACGCTTCTACTTCCGCTACCGGAACATAGAGGGTCATTACGATGACTTGCCGATGGGAAGATTCCACCGTGACGGCAAGCATGGCATCACGCTGGAAGAAGCAAGGGAGCGGGCCAAGCAGCTCCGTACCCGCTACCTGTCCGGCGCTCGCGATCTGCGGGCGGCCCTCCTGGCTGAGGAGCGCGAACATCAGCTTGAGGAAGAGGCACAGGCCAAGGCGGCAGCCGCCGACGCAGCCAAAAAGCGAGCAACATTAGGTGCGCTCCTGCTGGCCTACATGGCCCAGTTGAAGCGAGACGGGAAGACTAGCGCTACCAGTGTCGAAACCGCGCTGGAACGCCACGTCGCCGTACCGTGGCCGGCACTCTGGCACACACCCGCCGAGAACGTCGGCCTCGTTGATCTTTTGCCAGTGATTGCGCGCCTTGCCAATGCCAACAAGTTGCGTGAAGCGGCCAAGCTCCGAAGCTACATACACGCGGCGTATGCGGCAGGAATTCGCGCGCGGCAGGATGCCCGTGGCCTACCCGCGCTGCGAGATCTCCATATCTCGCACAATCCTGCACGCGACCTGACAACGATCGAGGGGGCGACCAAGTCCCGCGAGCGCGTGCTATCAGTGGCAGAGCTTCGTGCGTACTGGAAGCGGGTATGCGCCCTGCCCGACCCTCCCGGCGCACTGCTACGGTTCCACGTGCTCACCGGTGGGCAGCGGGTCAAGCAGCTCTGTCGGCTTACTATGGATGACTACGATGTCGACACCCAGAGCGTGCGCCTCAGGGACATAAAAGGTCGAAGGAAGACAGCTCGCGATCACGACGTACCCCTGACTCCGGCTGCGCTCGATGCGATGGAGGCGATGGGCCATGCACTGGGACCGCATCTATTTACCCTCACTAAGGGCGCAACGTCGGCTAGCTACGAATCGATGCGCGATCATCTGGTTGCCGTCCGCGACGAGATGACTGCGGCCGGTGAACTAGAAAAAGGTCCGTTCACGGTCGGCGATCTACGCCGCACCGTCGAGACACGACTCGCTGCCGCGGGCCTGCAGCCGGGTGACCTGGCGCAACTGCAGAGCCACGGACTTGGTGGGGTGCAAGCACGCCACTACAACAAGCACAAGTACATGGAAGAGAAGCGCGCTGCACTGGAAGCACTGCACAGGTTGCTGGAGGGCGAGCACCACCGACTAAGGCGACCATCCCGCGTGAAGGCCTAACTCTCCAACCACTGAGCACGCGGAGTTAACCGACGCTACCGGACGGACTACGTTGAACAGCGGTATACAGCGGTGGATTGACCCAAGCAGCCCACTACGCGTACGCTGAACCTGCCAGCGGCGCTGGTAGGCCAAGCCAGGTCTAGAGAGGCAAGAAGCCTTCATGAGCAGAAGTACGCAAGTCGGTTTGATTGCGTCGCGCCGGTTTTTGCCCGGCACTTTTGTTATGGATGCTTCCCTCTATGACCAAGATCAAGAATGTTCCTGACGCTGTCCCCCTCGACGACGAAGGTGTTTTTTACCTCTCCATCGTCTACGCGTGGAGGGATATTTTCCCGCCCGCGCTCCGCGAATTTGCCCGGCTCAAGTCGTTTCATCTGAACCATCACATTTGGTCAGAGCAGCTGCCGCCTTATGGCCTGTTGGCCAGCGCTTACCTCGGCTTCGCGCCGCTGCCGACTAGCTACGGCCGCTTTATCACCCACGCAGAACGGGTGAACAAGCTGGAGCCGCACGCTGATTCCCAGGCTTTCAGGAAGGACGCTGTCGCACGCGAGAACAGTGCCGCGAGTGAGTATGGAATAAGCCGTGGCGAGCTCAAGCGTCTGCTTCAGTACGTAGATGCGATGGCGGCGAAGTTTGGCTTCGAGTCGTACGACGCCGTCTTTAACTGCAAGGATGAGATCCTTCGCGACCCCAGCCCGTTCGCCCCTGCAGACCGTGAAACGTTCGCAGAAGGCCCTCTGCACCTCTGGGATTTCGCAAAAGCGGTCAGTGAGCACGAGCTCACCAACATGGCCTTCGACACGTACGACGGCTGGGTCCTCTTTGTCCACCACCAGAACGGTGCGGTCTCTGGACACGCAATTCATCCACGGGCTCATCGCTTCGGCGGCTTCTCCCTGAATCCGCTGGTCGATTTCGTTGAGATCCAACTGCGCGGGGACGCCCTTTCGCCGATCCTCACGGTGCCTAAGACCGTGCAGGAGGCAACTAGCGCACTCGCCAACCGCTATTTTCCCGATCTGCCTTTCGAGTTCATGCCCCCGCCCATGGTTAGCGGTCGCACCGTGCACCGGGCAAGGATGGTCCGCCCCGACCTCCGCCGCTGCTGGACGGAGGCATGACCCATGAATGCTCCCAACAAGCATGCGCCTGGGATGGGCGCATCCGCGCCGTTTACGCCGTTCGGTCAGCAGTCTGAGGAAGAACAGATATCGCAATTGATCAGGCTGTTCGCCCTCGATCCCGTGCTGCGCACGTCCGAAGTCATTGCGGTCACGGGAGACACCAGGACGGATTTCTACGGCCGGCAGGATCCGAACGACAAGCTGTTCGATCCCTCTTATCCCGAGCCGATTGGCGGACGACGCTCTCGTAAGGCTTCTCGGCGCTACTGGACGATTGACATCCTGCGCTGGCGCATTCGCCAGGCGAGGGGGTGAGCGGCCATGGACACGTCTACCCGTTATGCCAGGCCCCATGCTCAAAACGACACATCCAAGCTCGCGTCGAAGCCAAGCACGTTCCCGGAAGCATCCCTCTGCGAGTCCAGGGCCAGCCCTGACGCACAGAGGAACCCGGAAGCAGAGCCACGAGTCTGTTTAGACCCCCATGGTCTCCGGGACAGTGCGCCCTTGGCCTTTGCCGCGTACCGTACTGCCCTTGAGTGTTACCCGCGGCTTTCGAACCGCACGCTACGAGAGGAGGAGGTCATCCATCGCCTGCGCAAACTGACGCCTAAATCTGCTTTCAACCGGGGGTACGTCGCACGCCAGGCATTCAAGCTGATCAACCCCCACGGCCATGGCGCTAACAGTGGGCGATTCAGCAACGAGACCTTGGGTTGGTTTCGGCAAGCGTATCCCGCCGAGGCGCATCTGACCGCAGGCTTCACGTTGCTGCTGTGCGCCTCGAAATGGTGGATTCATGAGCAAGGGCATCGATCGGTCCTGCCTCGCGCGAGTCCCTTGACCACTTCAGACCTGGACGAGAAGTTGAAGGCGTTCGGGTTCCTTGCCGGGGAACGTCAAGCGATCTGCCGGATGCTCCGGCGAGACCGCAACCAGCGGTAGGCACCCTTGCCGAAACTGCAGCGCAAAAAGCCGCTCGCGACATGCGAGCGGCTTTTTTTCGGGTCCCTGGCAACTAACAACCTTACGCTCGGGACTCGCCCGCTTTTGCCACGTCGGCGCTCATGAGAACAAGCGAGACCAAGACCTGCTATCGGCCCTGCGCCGGCTTGCCAAGCAAGATGCTTTCCGCGAGCGAGGTGTCTGCGAACTTTCGAGGCGCCCCGCGGCGCCGGGCGCCCTCTTGTTGCTTTGGCGGCTGACCCTTGCGCAGATTTTTACCGAAGCCCCGTGGGAGAAGAAAATGGCCATCCGTCTTGGTCAGATACCCGATCGCATCACGAACTCCGCGCAGCATCGCTTCGTCGGCGTAGTGAACGTGGCCTATTGCATTGAAGCGATATTCGTCCTTGCGCAGGTAGCAGTTGAATCCTGAAGCAAACTCCCGGGATCCAACGCAATCATGGATCCAGTACATCTTCAGCCTCTCGGCGAGATTGTACGATTGGTAATGCTTATCCCCATCAACGATTACCATCAAATGAAGGTGGACACCCCTGTCGTAGGCATGCTCGCGTTTGATGATGTAACCGAGAACGTCGGGGATGATGCGATCCTCACGGAGGTTTCGGATGAACTTTTCTACCGCCTGCTCGATCTTGCCTTCCGCCGCAGCCCTTTTTGCCGGTCCTTCAACATAGAGATCCACGCGTAGCACCAGCAGGCGAGCGTGCACTCGGAGAATGGACAGGAAGTACCGGCAGCACTCCCGGAAATTCACCCGTTGCAAGCGCTCCAACTGCTCGACACGCTGGAGAAATCGGGGTGCTGTGCACACGCGCCTGATGACGTGCACCAGGTGGGCTAGCATTCGCCTCGGGTAGTCCTCGCTGAGAAGTAGTTCAGAATCGGTGTTAGTAAAGAAACGAAGGCGGGGCTCCCACTTCTCGGCCAACCTCATCCCTACCTGCAGATAAGGGTACATCTCACTCTCCCTCCCTCGTGCCTTGTGCGCAATATCAACCCCTCTGATTGCGTGCCACAGGGCCCTGGCTTCGCGCGAAATGGCGTAGCGAGCCCAACGACCAGTGCCCACTGGCGTCCATGCCGGCGCCTTACTCTTTGCAACTCGTTTGACGGCGGCCCGCAGGTTGCTGAGGTAGTCCGTTGCCTGCTTGTTTTCACCAACCTCGTACGCGTAATGGCGATCACCCTGTTCGTCAATCCATTCAAGCGGACCCAGAATGCCAGACGAAACCAGGTTATGGAAACGCTCGCCGCTCAACGGAGCGGCCTTCATCATGTTCAGCTGCATGCCATAGTTACTCCGAGGCTATTGTTGTGCTCACTCAATCGAATGCCTGTTATTAGAACTGGATGCAAAACAAAAGACTAGGAACCGATATTCAGTCCATCGAATGCACCCACGAATACACCACCAAGACCAGACTAAACGTGCCATGCAACACACGGTTTGTCGCTCTCATGCCATGTTGAGATAGCGCGGAACAACGTATGGATTTCTGCAAGCGCGCAACCGTTGACAGGCCACGGGCCGAAGGCAAGCAGCCGCGGCCAAGCGTCCGTCTTGCCAAGCGTAGAGCGCGTGTTACGCGCCTTGCCACCATAACGCGACCAAGGGAGAAAGCGGTCTACGGTTTCGCAGGGTTTTGTGGCTGGACGGTACCGTCCAGGCCGAATTACGTCGGCATTTCAAGCGCTTGGATTCGATGAACTCACAGCCAAAGTCACGCGCTCGCCCAAAGCGCGCGCTGCGCCTCGTTGCCAGGCGAGTGCCACCATATGCGACAAACTAATTTTTTTCGGAGCAGCGCGCCTATCGATGACAAGTCAACAGGTTGCGCCAACTAACCACAAAAAAAAATAACTACCGCCTGCCCGAAACGCGAAGCACCCCTCATGCGGCCACCTTCACGCCTGACTTTAGAACCACATAAGCCGTTGATCTACGCTAGTTACTTGGCCGAGTGCTGACAGTTTCCCGCTCAACTGCCGCTTTTCGGTCGGGCAAGAGGTAGATCGATGTGCGATGTTCCTTGTTGGCCGGCTACTAAGGAGTCCGCCTGCTACAAGGGAACGCCGTGTCGAGGGTGCCTGCAAGGCTACTAATCTCCCGGAAGATGCGACACGCGTTGTTCTGATCACAGTCAACATACGTGGAGAGGCACGTGGCTATTAGCGCATTTGGTTCTTATTACAACTCGCTTCAGTGTTTGCCGCCCCGGGTCACTGCTGCCATCGTAGAGGTCCACCACAAAACGGGCGCACCAGTCGAGCTCGTCATGCTGGTGGCGTTGTCTGCAATGTCCACCGCCTTGCACGGGTTCGCTCTTCGTACTCCCAATGGCGGTCTGATGTCGCCTGCACTCTATTGCATGGGGATTGGCCCGCCTGTGTGCGGCAAGTCCTCCGCCATGTCCGAGTTCTACAAACCGATTCGGGAGTTCGATTCCACACTTTCCGCGCGACGCGCGTCGACCGCCGAATGGCGCCACCACCCAGCGTTCCGTGATGTGTTGCAGCTAGATGCAACCTGGGGATCCCTGCTCGAAGCACTTGATGGCACCGGTAACGGCTTGACGATTGCGGATGATGATTGCATCGACCAGCTGAAAAGCGATGTCATGCGGAAACGTGGCAAGCTCAACCGCTTTTTCGACGGTCCGGTAAAGGAGTCACTTATCCGGCGGGACCACGATCCTCTGGTGGCCTACTACCCGTCAGTTGGGATCTGTTGCTTGACGCAACCGGAGATCTACACCGAACACCAGATCGCGGCGCACTACGCTGACCGGAAGTCCGGGTTGGCTTCCAGGTTCATGTATGCCCATACCATGGACGGTCGCGGCCCGCAGCTACCATCGCTGCCAACGCCAAGTCTCAACGAAATCCATCTGTTGACTACCTGGTTGCTCGAACTGCGACACCAGCGCCTCCTAGCTGGCAACACAGAGCGCGTGGAGCTAAGTTTATCCACCGAAGCGGAGGCGCGCTGGGTGCAGCTGAAACAGCAGATCGACGAGCGCATGGTATTTGACTTCCCGTACGCCCAGGACTCAGCCGGTCGTGCGACAGAGAAGACGTGGCGAATAGCCGCGATCTTGCACTGCTTCAACGCGTTGCCACTCCCTTCCTCGTCCGCGGAACCCCTGCCGTCGATATCTCCAATCCCGCCTGAAGCGATCAGTGCGGCATGGGAAATCGTTCGATGGTCAATCACACAGTTCCAGCTGGTCTTTCCACCACCGAAACCCAAGCCGCTCAGGATCTCGCGCGTGAGAGAACGTCAACTGGAAGAAACCCGCATCGCGAAGGGACACTTGTACGATCACCTGCGTCGGAGTGGCGCAGACACCATGCCCTGGAGCCTTGCCCAGGAGCTGTCCTGGCTGAGCGCACACAAGTTCAAGACCGTGGTCGCCCACATGAAGAGCACCCAGCAGATCGAGGTGCTCGGAGGCAGGGACCCGATTCTTCGGTTTCACCCGCCCTTCTTTGCTGAGATGGGCTTTGCGAAAGCCATCACACCAGCGATGTCGGCGCTGTAACTTCTCGCATCAAGTCGAGCAACGCGCAAGCGTCCTGTGGCGGCTTAGGCAGTGCGGGCTGCCTCAGCCGCCATCCCGAATGTCGAGGGTGGGCAAGACCTGAACGATCTTGAGCGTTTCCAGGCTGACAGTGATCACGCGCTGGAACAGCTCCAGGGGGGTACTTGGGATTGCCCATGGTTTCGATGGCCCAGTCGTTGGCGTCGTTGACGATGCCGCTGGCCTTGTCGATCTTCACGCACTGTCGCTCCACCACCCAGTCAGCGCTGGCTTGCCGTTGACCACGTAGTCGTAGGCTTCCAGCGGGATGCCGGTCAGAGTGATGGTGTCGTTGTAGTGCAGGGTGGTGAGGTCCGTTTCCTTGCCCTGCTTGCCGTAGCGCATTTTCTCCACGCGGTAGTCGGCGTCGGTCAGGCACTTGCCGCCGGTGTCGATCTTCTCCGGGTAGGGGGCGACGGCCTCGTAGCCCAGGTGCAACTCGGCAAGCGCGTGGCCTGCGCGGGAGAACGCCCAGAAGTCGTCGGCGCTCTTGACGCATGGGATGCGTGGCAGTTCCTTCGTCACGTTATCGGCGAAGCGGGCGCGGTACTCGTGTGAGTGCAGTAGGCCGTAGACGTGCTTTCCTGATGCGGGCCATGTGAGGGGCATCAGCAGCTGCTGCTTCGCAATCACCGAGGTGCTCGGATGCGACAGCGAGGACTCCCCTACCCCGTCGATTCTAGGGGCGGGGCGGTGCATCCGGCGAGGGTTTCCGTAACGTGCAACAACCGAGCGGTTGTGCCGGAAGACCATTGAAAAAAATCGAGCGTCGCACAGGCGTGGAGGGGGCCGAAGCCCCCTCCCCCTCAATCCCCGCGAGTACCTCGCCCATGCGCGCGGGTGAGGTACACGCCCAGACCGAACAGAGCAAAGCCGTAGACCGCCAGGCCGCCAATCACTTTCAGCATCGTGTCCACTCCCTAATTGGTTGCCACCTGTTTCACTTTGTCGTCGAGGCGCCCGCGCAAGTCTCCGGTCGGCGGTTGCGCCGATGGGCTCGCTCCGACTTCCGCCGGAAAGAACTCTTCCACCACGGCGGAGCCATCCTCTTCGAGCTCCTCGAACGCCCCATTGGCGAAGCCCTTGTAGGCAGCGCTGTCCAGCGCGTCCTGGTCGAAGCCCGCAGCTCGGCGATGTTCAGCCAACGCCCTCGCCTCACCCATTGCCTGGTCGAGCGTCAGCCCTGCGCGGATCACCAAGTCGACGTAGTAGATCGGCGTGCCGTAGCTCATCGCCGTGGACTTGCCGCGCAACTTGAGTTCCAGCGGCATGCAGGCCAACAGCCCGCCCGACACTGCCTGGAAATACTCCAGGCGAGCCGCGAGCGTGCGGATGGTGTTGAACGAGGTGGTGCGAAGCACAAAGCTGCCGAGCGCATCGCTTTCGCCATCCCCCATCAGCACATGCAGCCGGGCGTAAGCCTTGCAATCGCCCTGGGCGAATTGGCAGCTGTCCGCGCCGGGGCAAGGCAGTTGCTCGATCGCGTCTTTGCCACGCCGACGACACGTTTCGCCATTGCCCACGCATACCGGCCGCCCCTTGCTGCGATCGAAGAGCGAATAGTCCGCCCGCAAGTTGAGCGCAGGGTCGTTGAAGAGCATGCGCACCGGCATGGACCGCAGCTTGCCGCCGGCAGCCTTGCGCAGCTCGTCATCAAGCGGGTGCAGCACCCACCCGTCGCGGTGCTGCACCTGGGTGGTCAAGGTGAACTGGTCATCCTTTTCCGGCAGGCGCTTCCCGTTGCGCTCCACCACGCGACCGATGGATATCCGCCCGATCACAGGCGGGGTAATCGCCAGACCTTTCAGCATGGTTCTGTCCTCTTTGAGTTGTCGGTGGCGGGGGCAAGCACGAATCGACGAGATCCGGGGCGGGTCACGGTGTATTGGGCCGCGATCGCCGGGTGCTCCGCGACCAGCCGTTTCAGGTCGACGGTGGTGCCTTCCTTGGCGCGCTTGAACGTCACTTCGCCGCGAGCAAAATGCGCCTTGCTGGCGTCCCCCATCGCAGCCTGGATCGTCTGCTTGAGCTGCTCGGCTCGGCCGTCCTTTGCTTCGAGCTCCACCTTGAGTTCCACCAAGGTGTCGAAAGCGGTGTTCAGTGCGGCATCCTCGGAGAAGTCGAGACTGGTGTCGTTTCCCCGGTACAGCTGACGCAGGGCCTGGGCGGCCGAGGCACTGCCATCCGCCGGCGGTGGCGTGTCCGATTCAACGTATTCCCAGAACCGCGTCTCCAAGATGATCAGGCGGGCGATCAGGTCGTTGTCCCGCTCGATCCGGTGAACGGCCAGCTGCTGCCCGCAGAGCAATACCGCCACGTCCGCCGCCTGCTTGCCCGTGACGGCCAGCTGATGCTGAACCTGCAGCTGCACGTAGTCGGGCACCCCGTCCTTCCACAGCCGTGACCCGAATTCACCTGCGGTCTTGCACTCAAGGATCTGCACGTCCGGATCGCCAACGATTTCCCGGTCCAGGTTCGCAAGCATGAAAGGAAACGTGGGGTGCTGCAGGACCGCGTTGACCTTGCGAACCTTGCGCTGGGTCTTGGCCTGGTATGCCGCAGCCACATAAGGCTCCAGGAGGGTGCCCCAGTAGCGCGGATCGTCCATGTCCTGGCCACTGGCCTCGTCAGTCGGGCTGCGCCCGGTCTTGTCCATCCACAACGCCAGCGGGCTCTTGTATGGGTTGAGGCCCACCGCCGCCGCCGCATCGGAACTGCCGATGCCGCCACGACGCACTTCCAGCCACTGGCGTCGGTCAAGGGTGCGCGTGTCAACCAGCCGTAGTGCTGCTTGCTTCTTCATGTGATCTCCCAAAAAGAAACGCCCGGCCTTATGGCCGGGCGGTATGCCGTTGCCTTGCTGGATGCCGGCTGGGTCTCGGCGTCGGGCGATCGCCTTCTGCCGACCTATATCAAGCCCCGTGTTGCCATCGAGACCGACTGCTGTGCGGTGACAACAAAGTGATCAAGTACTCGCACGTCGATCAGCGCCAAGGCCTCCCGCAAGCGCGTTGTGATAGCCCGGTCTGCGGTCGACGGTTCCGCTTGCCCGCTGGGGTGGTTGTGGGCAAGCAGTACCGCCGCCGCGTTCAAGGCCAACGCACGCTGGACCACCACGCGCGGATGCACCTCCGTAGCCTGGATAGAACCAGAGAACAGCCGCTCGGCCGCGATCAGTCGATGCTGGTTGTCGAGAAACGCGACCTCGAAGTGTTCCCGCACTTCCTCGCCCAACCTCAGCCGAAAGAAGTGCCCACAAGTCTGCGGGTCACTCAGCAGTTCGCCGACGGTAGTGGCCCGGCTCTCCAGGATGCGCAGCGCCCGTTCGATCGCCCAGTCTTCGCTGGGCTGGCACGGGCGACCAACGTCCGCCTCTTTCATCGGCACGCGTGCCCGTGAAGTGGAGAGCGCGCGCATCAGGCCACCAGCCTCATCAGTTCGTCCCACGCCCGCTGCTTTATCTGGGCGCCCTGCCCGAACCAGGCGGCATCGCGACGGTGGTCCTCCGTCCGTGCCCGGCGGTGGAAGTCGACGAACTCGGTCACGCTGTTAAGCACGCCCCAGGCCGTTCCGCGACTGGAGGCCATCAATGCGCCCCGGCCGCCGCCTTCGTACAGTGCTCGGACATTGGCTACTGCCTGCTCGTTGACCACTCCAGTATTGCTGTCCGGCCCCGGGTAGGTCAGGACCCGGCGCAGCAGCGCTTCCACAGAGTCCGGGTCTACGGGTCGCTCGACCAGGGCCTTCATACGCGCAACAAAGCCGTCCCATGAGGAGACGGTAATGCCCAACTGCCGCTTGACCGCTTCGGGATCGAACTGGCTGCGGTGCGGCACCTTGATGGCTCCACTGGAGTGGCCCAGCGCGATCTGCAGGGTGTTATTGCAGACCACCCGCACGCTGGTGAATTGCGCCGTGGTGGCGAGCGTGCCATCGCACGCCGTGGCGAGCAGTAGGAAGCCATCCACCCGGTCGCGGCCCTTCAGCGACACGCTTTGACCGGTGCGGGCCAGAGCCCAGAACTTGCGGCCTTCACGCAGGACACCAGCGGTCTCCAGTTCAAAGCCGCTTACCTCGGTGAGATCGCGGTAGAACTCCAGCACTTCCTCCGGTTGCACCACTTGAAAGCGTTTGCTCACCACCGCAAGCGGGGCGTGGGTATCCGACCGATACAACACCTTCTGTTCGGGGAATGCGTGGATTGCGCCCAGGTGGCTGCTACCGGTCACGTAACGGACCTCGGACGCCTCGATGCGCCAGTCCATGCCGGCCTGCTTCTTCCAGACGTCGACCGGCTGCTGCGGTGCCAGCTTGTTACCCAAGCCATGCCAGGGCTTCTCCCCGGCGTAGGCCATTGTCTCGACCAGATGCATGTTTTTGCCTCCTTTGAGGGCATAGAAACGCCAAAGGCCCGGTTAGCCCGGGCCTTTGGCGCATCTGCCTTTGGTGGTTGGATCAGGGTGTCTTTGTCAGGCAACCGTTGCAGCGGACAAAGCCCAGCAGCAAGGCAGCCGTCACGACGAGAACGCAGGTGAGCGCGTCAGTTTTTTGCGGGATCATCATTCTTCCCAGACGAGCGCATCAGAGCGGATGCGCCGCACGCGAGACCAGCACTTCCCGGTCTCTTTCGTGTGATATGTGTCTGAAATTTTTTTGGCTTCGAAAACATGCATCGAGCACTGACCATATCCAAGCGCAAACTCTACTTTCGAGCGCACGCGTCACCGGTCGCGACCCAATTCGCGCTCACCAGGACCGATCTCTACTTCACTTCCTGCGAGCTTCAGCATAGGAATAGCCTATAGTTACTTGGCGTGGTCCAGTTCTTTGATCAGCGCCTTCATCTCGCCAATCTCGCGGCGTTGCGAGGCAATGATCTCGTCCGCCAGCTTGCGCACGCGCGGATCGGAAATGTGGGCGCGCTCGCTGGTCATGATCGCGATCGAGTGATGCGGAATCATCGCCTTCATATACGACACGTCACCCACGGTGGCCTGGCTGCGGACCAGGTACAGCGCGCCAGCGAACACCACGACCGCGATGATGGCGATCACCAGGTTAGCCGCGCGGTTTGTGTACATGCCGAGCATGAAAGCCAACATGATCAGCGCCATGGTGGCGCCCATCACCACTGCCATCCATGCCATGGTCTGACTCCAGTACGCATGGTCGAGTTCGACAATGTCGAAGTACATAAGGATGAACATCGCCACCGTCGACACAGCGACCATGGCTGCAAATCTTCCGTAGCTCCCTTTCATCGGTGGCTTCTCGCAGATCGAATGAATCTCCAACCATAATCAGCCAGGCCGTGCGAGTAGCGTGAGGGCGCATGGGGTGGGCAGAAGAGGTTCCAAGAGAGGAATCGCCGGTGGGATTTACCAATCCAACGCCGTTCTTGCGGCTCCCGCTCGTGGCGCAAGCGGCCTCCGCCGCGACATTTCAAACCGTCTACACAGCATGAAGCGCAGGCTCGCGCCATTCTCTACACCGGAGGCAGCCATGCAGATCGCACGCAAACCGTTCGCAACCGTACTCGGTGCCGCACTCTTCGTGCTGGCGGGAAGTGGCGTGGCCCTCGCACAAGACACCACGCCAACCGACAGTGCCCACGCCAGCGATACCATGGGCGCCACGCACAGCGGCCGCGACATGAGTGGCATGCACAAGAACATGATGGGCATGCATGCCATGCCGGCTACCGTCGGCTCGGTGGACAAGCAGACGGGCGTGGTGGACGTCAACGCCGAAGGCATGATGCTCAAGGTGCACTTCCCGGCGTCGGCCGTGGCGAACCTCAAGGCCGGCGACAAGATCACCCTGCACATGGGTTACAGCAAGCCCTAGGCCCTCATGGACCTTCCTCCAGGGTTGAGAGGAGGCAGGTCCGGCGGGTACGCTCCAGGCCATGACCGCCTCGCTTCGCCCCTTTGCCCGCTCCCGTGGCCTGTTCGCCATGGGCCTGCTGGCATGGCTGATGTTGGTCGTCACCTCGCTGGCCGCCGCGCCGCTGGGCATGGGGAGCGCGTATGCGCATTCCGTGCATGAAGCGACCGCGGCGGTCGGTGAACCCTTGCATCATCACGGTTTGAGCCACGTGCCTTCACACGATTGCTGCGAGCAGCACGATGGCTGCTGCGGGCATGCCACCGCCCACGTCTGCGGTTGTGTCGGCATGTGCGCCAGCGCCTTGGCGCCGATGCCAGCCAGTCTGCTCACCGCATCGGCGGTAAGCGCAGGCTATGGGCATCCGACGCGCATCCATGCTCCTACGCTCCCTGCCGCACCGCCTTTGCGGCCTCCGTCCGTCTGACTCTCCTCGTTTGATTTCCTGGCGATAGCGGGCACTTCGCTCGCTGTCGCGGTCGGCGTCGCATGGCGATGCCCACGCATCTTTGGAGAGTCTCCATGAAGCTGTTTCCCCCATCTCCCGCGGATCTGTCGCGACGACGTTTCGTGCAGGGCGTGGCCTTGGGCAGTGCAGCCGCAGGCCTGGGTCTGCTGCGCCCAGGGAACGCCTGGGGGCAGCCGGCCCACCCCGGCCAGCTTCCCGTACTCAGCGGCACCGATTTCCATCTCGATATCGCCGAAGTCCCGGTCAACTACACGGGCGTGGTGCGCCCCGCCACCACCGTCAACGGCAGCCTGCCCGGTCCGATCCTGCGCTGGAAGGAAGGCATCAGCGTGACCTTGCGCGTGAGCAACCGCCTGCGCGTGCCCACCTCGATCCACTGGCACGGCATCCTGCTGCCGTTCCAGATGGACGGCGTGCCCGGCATCGCCTTCGATGGAATTGCGCCCGGCGAGACGTTCGTCTACCGCTTCGAGGTGCGTCAGTCGGGCACCTACTGGTACCACTCGCACTCGCGCTTCCAGGAGCAGACGGGCGTGTTTGGTCCGCTGGTGATCGAGCCGGCCGGCCGTGAGCGCTACCCCACCGATCGCGACTACGTGGTGATGCTCAACGACTGGACCGATGAGGATCCCGAGCGCATCTACGCCAAGCTCAAGAAGCAGAGCGACTACTTCAACTTCCACCAGCCCACGGCACCGGACTTCGTCCGCGACGTGCGCGAGCAGGGCCTCAGCCAGGCACTGGCGATGCGCAAGATGTGGAACGAGATGCGGATGAACCCTACCGACCTCTCCGACGTGGGCGGTTCTACCTATACCTACCTGATGAACGGCGCCGCGCCGGCGGGCAACTGGACGGGCCTGTTCAAGCCGGGCGAAAAAGTCCGCCTGCGCTTCATCAACGGTTCGGCCTCTACCCTGTTCGATGTACGCATTCCCGGCCTGAAGATGACGGTGATCTCGGCCGACGGCCAGGATGTGGCGCCAGTGCCGGTGGATGAGTTCCGCATCTCGGTCGCCGAAACCTACGACGTCATCGTCGAGCCGCAGGACAATCGCGCCTACACGGTGTTCGCCCAGTCGATCGACCGCACCGGTTACGCCCGCGGCACGCTGGCGCCGCGGCCAGGCATGGAGGCCGCAGTTCCGACGATGGACCCACGCGTCTGGCTCAGCATGAAGGACATGATGGGCGCGATGCCGATGGGCGGCATGGGCCATGGAGCCAACCAGGGTGGAACGTCCGGCATGGACATGGCTGGCATGCAGGGCATGGAGCATGGCTCGATGCCCGGCATGCAGATGCCCGGCATGCAGAACCTGACGCCCGGTGGCATGCCCATGGTCCACCACGCGCGTACCGAATACGGTCCGGGTGTGGACATGCATGTCGACATGCCGCGGACCAACCTCGACGATCCGGGCATTGGTCTGCGCGACAACGGCCGACGCGTGCTTACCTACGCCGATCTGCACTCACTCGACGGTCCCATCGAGTCGCGCGAACCCGAACGCGAGATTGAGTTGCACCTGACCGGCAACATGGAGCGTTTCATGTGGTCCTTCGACGGACAGAAGTTCTCCGAGGCCAAGCCGGTGCACTTCAACTTCGGCGAGCGGCTGCGCATCGTGCTGGTCAACGACACGATGATGAATCACCCGATCCATCTGCACGGCATGTTCAGCGAACTGGAAGACCCAAACGGCCAGTTCCTGGCGCGCAAACACACCATCAACGTGCAGCCGGCCCAGCGCATCACCTACCGCGTGAGTGCGGACAACCCCGGTCGTTGGGCCTACCACTGCCACCTGCTCTACCACATGGAAGCGGGCATGTTCCGCGAGGTGGTGGTGTCATGAGCCGGCGCCCTTCCCTTTCCCTCAAGCACTTGGCACTGGTCATTGTGCTCGGCCCCTGGATGGCATTGATCGCACCGGCCCAGGATGCCCCGGCACCGGCGAGCAGCGGGTCGCCTGCCAGCATGGGTTCCATGACCGGCATGGATATGGGCAGCATGCCTAGCACGGCGATGCCTGCTCCTGCGGCGACCGTTCCACCATCGGAATCTCCTGCCACGATGGCGAGCCCAACCCCAGACGGGACAATGCACGGCACGCACGGGATGGACCACGGGTCCATGCAGAGCATGGGTCACGGCTCGATGTCAGGCATGGACCACGGGTCGATGCAAGCCATGAATCATGGTTCGATACAAAACATGGATCACGGCTCCATGCAGGCCATGACGATGGGCCCGATGCAGGGCGGCAGCCCGCCACCCGATGCCCGTGACCCGGACTACTCCGCCGGTGTCGGGTATGGTCCTCATGCGGGCATGCATACGGCGATGGATGACAACGCCAGTTTCAGCAAGCTACTGATCGACCAGCTTGAGGCCTACCATGCCAAGGACGGCAACGGCCAGCAATGGGACATCGAAGGCTACTACGGCAACGACTACGACAAGCTCTGGCTGCGCTCTGAGGGGGAACGCAGTGGCGACACGCTGCAGGATGCCAGCCTCGAAGCACTTTGGAACCACACGGTTGCCACCTTCTGGAGCACCCAGCTTGGCGTGCGCGCCGATGGCGGCGAAGGCCCCCATCGGCAGTGGGCAGCCTTCGGCATCCAGGGCCTGGCCCCTTATTGGTTCGAGTTGGAGGCTACCGGCTATGTCGGACCTTCCGGTCGCACCGCCGCCCGCTTCCGTGCCGAGTACGAACTGCTTTTCACCCAGCGGTTGATCCTGCAGCCGGAGTTCGAGGCGAACGCCTACGGCAGCTCCGACCGCGCGCGGCGACTGGGCAGCGGGTTGTCCGACACTTCCCTGGGCTTACGCTTGCGCTACGAGTTCCATCGACAGTTCGCGCCGTATGTCGGCGTGGTCTGGACACGACGGTGGGGTGGCACAGCCGACTTTGCCCGCAATGCGGGACAGGGTCGATTCAACCGGCAATGGGTGGCCGGCGTACGCATCTGGTTCTGATTGGGGTCGACCATGAAACAACACGTCAAGCACTACAGCATCGCGATCGTGGTGCTGCTCGCCATCCTGATCGCCGGCGGTGCGGTTTTCGTCTACTCGGGCGTCTACAACATCGCCGCCGACGACCACCACACCAAGCCGGTCTACGCGATCATGCAGACACTGCGCGAGCGCTCGATCCATGCACGCTCGGAAGGCGTCACCGTGCCAAACCTGGAGGACCCGCAGCTGATCCTCAAGGGCGCTGGCCAGTACGCGGCGATGTGCACCGATTGTCACCTCAAACCCGGCATGAGCGATTCCGAAATTCGTCCCGGCCTTTACCCGCAGCCGCCCAACCTCTCGCAGGTGCGGGTCGATCCCAAGGACGCCTTCTGGGTCATCAAGCACGGCGTAAAGATGAGCGCCATGCCGGCCTGGGGCATCAGCCATGACGACCCGACGATCTGGAGCATGGTCGCTTTCCTCCAAAAGCTGCCGGACCTGACGCCGCAGCAGTACCGGGACATGGTCGCCAAGGCACCGCCGGATGAGGACATGGACATGGGTGGCGAAGAAAGTGGCCACCATCATGGAGCGGAAGCCGAGGCGCATCACCAGGGCGGGGCCGGCAGCATGGCCGACGGCACCGCGCTGCAGAACACGCACGCGGATGCCGACGACAGGGACCATGACCATGCCGCGCAGGCAAGCGACGGGATGCCGCTGGCGTTCGACGGCCTTACCCCACGCGCCGCGCCGGATGCCGAAGCGGCAGCCCAGGCCTTCCACGGCGCCCTGCAGCATGGCGACCGCACGATAGCGCTCGCCATGCTGGCGCCGGAGGCGACGGTCAGCGAAGACGGGCAAACGCAAACGCGCGAAGACTACGCCGCCCATCACCTGGGCGAGGATCTCGCGTTCCTGAAAAGCGCCACTGTGACCCCGGTGTGGATGGGCTCCAAGTCCATGGGCGATACCGCCATGGTCGGCAGTGAACAGCGCATCGTCACCCGCCGCCAAAGCAAGCCGGTCACGCTGCGTAGCAAGGAAAAGCTCACGCTCAGGAAATTTGGATCGGCCTGGAAGATCACGTCAGTGCAGTGGCAATCCGAGGAGGCGCCCCAGTGATGAACCAGCGCATGTTGGGTGGCCTCGTGCTTGGCTGGTGCCTCATCACGCTTCCCGCGTTCGCCGCGCAAACGATCGATGTCTACCGTGACCCGTCCTGTGGTTGCTGCGAAGCGTGGGTCGCATACCTACGGGCGCATGGCTTTGCCCCGATCGTCCATGAAGATACCGCCATGCCTACCGTGAAGGCGCGCCTGGGTGTGCCCAAACAGGCGGCCTCCTGTCATACGGCTTCGGTGGATGGTTACGTAATCGAGGGCCACGTGCCGGTCGAGGATATCCAGCGGCTCCTTGCGAACCGTCCTCGCGCTCGAGGACTGGCCGCGCCAGGCATGCCGATCGGCTCGCCCGGCATGGAGATGGGAACGCCGCAGCGTTACGACGTCGTGTTGATCGCGGCTGACGGAAGCATCAGGCACTTCGCCACCCACGGGCCGAGCTGAGGGCGCAGCCTCATGGATGGGCAGACGCGCCCGTGCCGGACAAGTCACGCTGCCCAACCGCGAGACCGGCCGGATCGCTCAGCAGATCTGCTCCTGCCTTGGGGAACAGGAACACCAGCAGATCATCGAAGCGGCGATCCGGCGCAAACGCCGGATCGCCGCTTTTCCAGGCCCGCTGGTAGGTGTCCCGCCGCGTCCGCCACTTTTGCATGTCACCGTACGCGCGCATCTGCGGGGCGCGACGGTAGTGCTTCATCATCACGCTGAAGGCCCACAACGCTTCCTTGTGCCGGTCGTACAGGCTGTTTGCCAACGAGATGAAGTTGCCCAGATTGCAGGCGACCACTTCTCCGCGTTTCGCCGAGTAGGCCGCCATCAGCAGATAGAAGGGTCCGCTCGTGCGGTAGATCTCATCCGGCAACTGGAAGCCCCTGAGCTTGAATTTGTCCCGGAGTATCCGCCAACGGCGCTTGTTCTTGTCCCGGTCTTTCGGGAATGCCGCGAACAATGCTTCCAGTTCATCCCTGAGCGCCCGATCCCGTGCCTCCGCCTGCGCCAATTGCTTCTGCTTGGCAAGCCGCTGGGCCATCTCACACGCGTCCTTCCACTTTCGCTGCAGACCGTCGATGGCTGCGTCGTAGTGGAAAAAGTAGGTCCTGGGGACGCCGTCGGCGCTTACGTCGAAGTGCAACTGGTCGAAGAACACAGTCTGCCGCCTGACCTCGTCGACGGCGTGGCCGCCCAGGTCGACGGGCTCGCACCACACGCACTCAAGGGCAAAGCGCCTGTGCTCCCTCGAAAGGGCGACGGTCTCCCGGTTGACGCAGAAACCGTTCCGGTTGTTCGAGTAGAAGATGTCGTCCTCGGACAACTTGAAGTGTTCGAGCTCAAGATCACGGAACAGCCACAACAGACGCCCTTGATTGCGCTCGTAGAAGTGCATCCGCTCGGTGATCACGTGGAGGAAGGTTGTCGACAGCTGCGCTTCGAATGCAATGCGCTCAGTGCGCCACAGGCTCTGCACATCGGGCTGGCGCCAGCGTATTCCAGCGACGTCCTTCCAATGCTTCTCCTGGTTGATTTCGGAGAACGCCGGATCAGCCTGCATGCTCTCGACCAGCCATGCTTTGACCTGCTTGTGGGCCTCACCCTCCTTGCAGTGGGCGAACTTCCTCGCGCAGATCGCCGCCGCGCTCAGCCCTTGTATCCCGGTGCAAAGGCTGCTCCGGTCACGGTGCTTGAAGTAAAAGCGCTGGACGCTCTTGTGCGTGATCGGATGGGAGGCCAACGTCATGGCCTCTTCGCATCTGGGGCATACGTAACGCAGCTCCCCGCTGTTCAGCTTGAGCTTGAGCGCCACCCGCTTTTTTTCGATGACCGATCCGTAGTCGCCAACCCCCATGTAGTCGGTCAAGCTGATCCAGGTTCCCGCGTCCCGATCCAGGACGTGCTCGTGGGTGCGGTCGTGGGCCGGTTCGAAATGGTGGGCAGCCATGGCGCGGGTTCCTTTTTCTCCAGTGTGCCCGGCACCATTCTCAGGGCTTGCGACAAAGCTGGAAGCGCTTCCTGCCGGACGGATGGAGATGGCACATGACGTGGATAGTTGAGCTAAGTGGTGATCAACACGGCCTGCAGAAGCTGGACCAGAGCTTCCCTGGGCAGGTGCCCCTGGTCCTTGCAGACGGCCGGTATCGACTCGATCCAGCACTCTTCGCGAAGCTTGATGACCACGCTGCGGTCAGGGCCATCGCACAGCAGGAGGTCGACTATCTCAATGGCTATGTGCGGCTCTTCCTCACCGGATGCCAGCCACTCGCGTTTGGCCCTGTCAGCCTGGAGCAAGCAGGCCAAGCCGAAAATGCACTTTGCTTCGATCAAGGACGGATTGAAGCTCTCCGCTGAGATCGTTGCGATCAGGCTGGGCGAGGACGAGGCCGTCGTAATGGCCACTCGTCGCGGCCCCGGACCTTCGGCCTGGCGAGCGCTGGTGCAGCGCGAGGCAGTGGTCGAAGACGTGTTCAAGTACATGCAAGGGCCGCTCGATGACTGGAGCAACTTGGGCCGGATCATCGAAGCAATCGAACATGACCTTGGTGGTCGTGACAGCCTGGTTGCGCTTGGATGGGTGGATGCACAGGCGATCAAGACCTTTCGCGCCACCGCCAACAACCCAAAGGTGGCTGGGGCAACCGCAGGCATGGCGCACGCAAGTTTGCCGCTCCAAACGCACCCATGGAGATCCACGAGGCGCGCAACCTGGTGGTGACCATCGCACGCAAGTGGATCACCGCAAAGGTCGCCGCGCCGCGGGACTCGGGTTGACAGCAGGACTCGACCACGTGTGACCTTCGGCGCTCGCCGCGCCTGCATTTTTGAAGCCGCTGCTACCGGACCGATGGCGCCTGCGGTCTCCTCGACACGGAGGTTCCGATAGTTGCCACCCTGTCGTCCCGAGCCACCGCCAGGCGCAATGGATGGACGCAGGCCGGTGCCTCTGCAAGGGGCGATCGCATGGACCACTGCAGCCAGGCGGCTGCGCAGGCGATACCACCGAACGTCAACGGACCGCCGGGCCAGGAATGGGCGTGGACAACGTTCATCACGCAACCGGAAGCTGCCAGCAGCAGGAGTGGAGCCCACGGACGGCCTGCTCGCCAGAGAGAGACGGCGGCGCTGATCGTGGCTACCGACAAGGACACGCGGCCTGCGATAGCCAGTATCGGGCTGTCCGTGCCACCCAGGATGGGATGGGTCCAGATCGCTTCGATGGCCTCACGCCAAGCCATCGGCGTACCCGAGGTGTGTGCAATCTGCACCAGGCTGCCGACCACGATGCCGGCCGCGGTGTCGAACACCACGAAGCTCATGGCAAACACGAACAAGGCCAGGCGGCATAGCGCCGCGGCTGGATCCGGGCGAGCGCGCACCAGCCTGGCGATGGCGAGTGCGGACAAGGCAAACAGCGGCACCTGGATGTAGTGGACGGTGAGCCAGGTGCGCACGTCCAAAGCCATGAGGTCATCCGGGTGAGGATGGAACATCTCCAGGATCGCCAGCAGGGCCGGCGCGCAAGCGACCGCCACAACGTTCCACAGAGGCGCCCATCTCTCTGGGATGAGCTGCGCCTCTTGCTGTTGGGAAGGTCCGCCGGTGGCGCCGCGAAAGGTCCGCCCGAGCGCCGCGCGATACGTCAGAAAAGCCATGGGCCTTGGTCGATCCCTTGGTTGTCGATGAGGCGCGATGCACGGATCGCGCGAGCCGCCAGTCAAACGCAGCTGCGGTCGAGGTGGCGTTAAAGAGCTTGACGGTGGTGTCGGCTCGCAGGCAACGCACGCAGCGCTTCGCTGCGCACGGGGCTAGAGGATGTACCGATCCCAGCCGGCATAGTGCTCCTGACTACGCGGACCGCGGGGCAGGCTGAGCGCGATCAAGGCCACACCCAGCGCCAGGCTGACCACGGTCGCCACGGCCGAATGGCCGGTGAGCACCCACGGCGCGATGAAGAGCCACGCACCGAGCGCGACGTTCACCAAGCGTAGGGCGCGGGCCACCTCGGCGGTCGCAATGATCGCCACCGTGATGGTCAAGGAGCCGATCAGGTGATCGCTGTTGGCCATGGCGCCGGACGACTCCAGCGCCAACCGGGTGAACATGAGGAACGCGCCGATCGCCATGCTCGCGACCAGCGTCCACGGCAGGCTCAGGCCGCGCCGCGTGTCCTGCCAGAAGGTGGTCGGATCGATCAGATGGTCGGCGGACGTCTCCTCCCCCGCCGTCACCGCGCCGCCGCGGAAGAAGACCGCCAGCAACGGCTTGCCTTGCCGGTACGCCCGGAGCAGGTACTGCCCCATGGCGATCACTTCGTCCAGCGCGAACGGGATCATGACCACCATCGCCAGTGCGGCGACGAGGGCCGGCGTGCTCCAGGTACCAATGACGATCGGCTGGATGATGATGAAGTAGATGCTCACCACGCCCAGCGGGATCACCAGGATGCCGAAGAAGGTGACCATCCACGGCATGGTGCGCCAGCGTGCCCGCGTGCCCATGACCGCCATCAGGATTTCCAGCATGTAGCTGACCGCACCGAGGCCGGCGTCGGGGATCGGCCAGGCTTTGGAGACGCTGGAAGTAATGATTTCCTCCGTGCCGTTGCGCGCGTCGAGCGGGTTGCCCGCGAAGAACGGCTCCCACACCGAATCGACGTGGCCGAGCTGGTAGGCCGCCAGCATGCGCGAGATCAGCAGGCCGATGAGGGCCAGGGCGGCGATCGGCAAGCGCTGCGCGCCGGTGGAGGGGCAGTAGGTCCAGCCCGGTGGCACGACCTTGGTATCCATCATCCCTTCCATGCTCATGCCCGGCATCATGACGACCAGGACGGAAAAGGCGATCGCCAGCGCGCCTACCAACAGGTCGTTCTGGAACTGCGCGGCGCTCGGGCTCCACAGCGCCAACGGCGCGAACAGCAACCAGACACCGATGAATGCGGCCATCCACTGGCCAAACCAGGCCGTGCGGCGGGAGAGGGACAGGCCACCGGCGATCACCAGCAGCGCGCCGCTGGCCAAGTCGCTCAACGTCAACGCGGCGGCGCGCCACTCGACCGGTGGCAGCTGCCGCTCCAGCGTGACTTCATAGACCCGGCGGGTAATTGTGGCGGGAGTCGTGAAGCCGGTGACCCACGACGTGGTCATCAACCAGAAGCCGAGCCCGATGTTGGCCAAGTGCGGCCAACGGGTCGGCGCCCCGTCGTGGTCCATGGCGTGATGATCGGGTTGCGATGTTCCCTGCGGCTGTTTCGAACCGTGGCGCGAGCTGCCATGGCCGGCTTCGTGCCCCGGGCTGCGCCAGGCCACCCGCGCCGCATCGAGCCGGTTGGCCTTGTACCAACCGGTCGGATCGTCCTGCAGTGCCCGCACCATCGTGGGCAGGGTGTCGCGCAAACTGTGCGCGGGCTGCCAGCCCAGGACATCCCTGGCCCGATGCGTATCGAGCAGGTAGTGATCGTTGGCCTGCTCGACCATCCACGGCTGGATGAACTCGCGATCCCCCAGCACGTTGGTCTGGAGCCAGGCGCCGATCTCGGCGGCCGTCTCCGGCACGCGCACGGTCTTCCAGGCATGTCCCCGCAGGGACTCACCGATGATGTTCTGGATCTCGGCATAGCCCAGGGCTTCGGCCTCGCCAATCAGTACCGGCCACTCCGGCGGCAGTTGCTCGCGGCAAGCGATGGCCCGCGCGAAGGCCTCGGCCAGGTCCGCCACGTGCACGAACGCCTGCCCCGCGCAAAGCATGCCGGGGTAGACGTGGGACAGGACGCCACCCTCGTAGATGCGCGCGATCTGCTGGACCGGGAACGGCGAATGGCCCATGTCGTCATACACGCCGGCGATGCGCATCAGAACGAGGGGGACCGCACCGTGGCGCGCGCGAAGTACCGCCTCGGCTTCGAGCTTGGATTGCGGATAGGGCCACGTCGCGCCCAGCGGTGAGTCCTCGCTGATCGGCTCGTTCGGGCCTTGCCTGGGTTCGTAAACGAGCATGGTGCTCGCGTAGACGAACTGCGCCACCTCGAACCCATCCAGCGCCTCGATCAGCCGCCGCGTGCCCTCGACCGTGATGCGCGCATAGAGCGGGCTCGGTTCGCCGCTCAGGTCATAGTAGCCGGCCAGGTGAACCACGGAGGCGATCTGCCGGCCCACGCGCTCGGCTACCTCCGCCATGGCCTGCTGGATCGAGGCGGCATCGCCCAGGTCACAGGCGATCCGTTCGATAGGCGCACCATCCTCATCGAACCCGGGGCGATCCAGGCCCACCAGGGTGTAGTCCCGGGCAAGGCGCTGCACCAGGGTGCTTCCGATGAAGCCTGAGGACCCCGTGATAAGCACCACGGGTTTGCGGGCATCGGGCATGGATGGCTCCGGGCAATCGGATTCCCCAATCGCATGCTCCTCCAGCTGCCGTCGGATGCCGGTGAGCACGTCGTGAACGCGGCAGCGAACCGTGGACCCGGGTCCATGCCGCGGCGCGGTGTACCATCGCCGCATGCGTCCCACGCACCGCCTCCGTTCCCGCACCCGCCGCCGGCTGACCTGGCTGGCGGTCGTGCTGCTTACGTGGCACCAGCTCGCATTGGCCGCCTACGCCTGCGCGATGACTCCGACCGCTCCGCCCATGGCGATGGCCTCGGCCGCCGGCATGGCGATGTCGGAGACCTGTGCCTCGATGGGCCAGGGGCCGGAGCACCAGGGCGCGCTGTGCCAGGCGCACTGCCATCCGGATCGTGCGACCCAGCCGGACGCACGCACGGGGTCGGTGCCGCCCAGCGCGCTGGCCGCCCTGCCCGTGTACTGGCCCGACCCGGCGCTCATCGTCGCCATGCCGAGCCGTGTGCCGGAGCGGTTCGTCCGGCTTCGAGCTCCACCGCCACCCGCCACGTTGTTGTACTGCTCACTCCTGATCTAGGCCGGCGCGCGCCACTGCGTGCGCCCTCGTGCCGCCGCGCACGAGGTCCCTCGATCACCGGGAGTGTTCTTCCATGCTCTACTTACCTTCTGCCCGACGCGGCTTGGCGTCGGGCCTGGCCGTTGCCCTTGCGTGGGTGACGGTCACTGCCGCCTATGCCGCCGAAGCGCCTGTTTCACTCGAACAGGCCGTTCGCCAGGGCGTCACGCAAGCTCCCCTGCTTTCCGCGCGTGACGCCGATATCGAAGCGGCCCGCGACGACGCCATGCGTGCCGGCCGGCTGCCTGATCCCTCGTTGACGTTCGGCATCTCCAATTACCCGGTCACCGGGCCGGGCGCCTTCAGCGTGGATTCGGACACGATGACCATGCGCACGGTCGGCGTGACGCAGACGATTCCGTCGCACGCGGCGCGCGAGGCCGATCGCCACTTCGCCGATGCGAAGATCACGGCGGCCACGGCTGATCGCGCGGCCACCACACAGAACGTGCGCGAGCAGATCGCCGATGCCTGGATCGAACTGTGGGCAGTGCAACGCAAGCGCGACTTGCTCATCGCCTTGCGCGACGAGAGCGGCCTGGCCGTCAAGCTGACCCAGGCTCGCCTGCGCGGCGGCGAAGGCAGCGCCTCCGACGCGTTGGCCGCGCGCGCCGAGGCCGCGTCGTTGGACAATCGCCTGGATGGTGTCAAGGCCGAGCTGTCCGCCGCGCAGGCCGGTCTGCAGCGCTGGCTTGGCGAACCCGTGACAACCCTTGGCGAGGCACCGGACTTCGGCCGCCTGCCGGTCGCGCCGGCACTACTGGAACAGGCGATCGATCGCCAAGCGCCCATGCAAGCCTGGCAAGCCCGCGAGGCACTCGCCGAGGCGGCACTGACCCAAGCGCGCGCTGCCAAGCATCCGGACTGGAGTGTGAGCGCCAGCTATGGCCGCCGTGCTTCCGGCCTGTCCGACATGGTGATGCTGGAAGTGGGCGTGAGCCTGCCCCTGTTCACCCGCAACCGGCAAGACCGCGGCATCAGCGCAAAACAGGCGCAACGCGATGCGGTGCAGGCCGCCCATGAGGACGCCCGCCGCGCCCAGCGCGAGGCCGTGGCGCGCGCGGTGGCGGCCTGGCAGGGCTGGGGCGATCAGCTCCAGCGCTACCGCGACACCTTGCTGCCGCTGGATCACGACCGCGCGAAGACAGCGCTGGCCGGCTACCGCGGCGGTGGCGACCTGCAGCCGTGGTTGGACGCACGGCGCGACGAGATCGAACGCCGGCTGGCCTACGCCGACGCGCTGGCCGCCCATGCGCGGCTGTGGGCGGCGCTTGCCTACCTGTTGCCCAGCACGGAGGATGCCCCATGAAACGGCTTTTGATCGCACTGCTGATCGCGGTGCTGGGCCTGATGTTGCTCATCGCCGGCTACGTCGTGGGCCGCCGCCAGGCGCCCGCATCCCCCGCTTCGACGAACACGGGCAAGACCGACGCCGGCGGCCGCAAAGTCCTCTACTGGTACGACACGATGGTGCCGCAGCAGCACTTCGACCATCCGGGCCTGTCGCCGATGGGCATGCAGATGGTGCCCAAGTACGCCGACGAGGCGGCGGGCAACCCGGCGGGCGTGGTGAAGATCAACCCGGCCACCGTGCAGAACCTGGGCGTGCGCACCGCGCCGGTCGAGCGGCGCCTGCTCCGCGCCGCGGTGCAGGTGCCCGGCACGGTGACCTGGAACCTGCGCGAGGCAACCACGATCAGCGCCCGGGTCGATGCCGTGATCACCAAGCTCGACGTGCGCGCGCCCTACACCACCGTCACTGCCGGCGAGCCGCTGGCCGAACTGCTGGCGCCGCAATGGAACAGCGCGCTGGCCGAATACCGCGCCTTGCAGCAGGCGCAATCGGCCGATGCAAAGGCACTGCGCGCCGCGGCGCGCGAACGGCTGCGGGTGCTGGGCCTGACCGATGCGGACATCCGGGCCGCCCACCCGGGCGGCAACACGGCCATCACCCTGCATGCGCCGCAAGCCGGCGTGGTCACCACGCTGGACGTGCGCGAGGGCCAACGCGTGGCCGCCGGACAGACCCTGATGACGCTCAACAGCCTGGCGACCGTGTGGGTGGAAGCGGCGCTGCCGCAAGGGACGGCCGGCGCGGTGCCGGCCGGCACACCGGTGACGGTCACCGTCGACGCGGTACCCGGCCGCACGTTCCACGGCAAGGTCGAGACGCTGCTGCCCGACATCGACAATGCCACCCGCACGCAAAAGGCGCGCATCGTCATCGACAACCCCGACGGCGTCCTGAGCCCGGGCATGTTCGCGTCCGTGCAGCTCGCGCCTTCGCGGGACCAGGCGGTGCCGGTGGTGCCCGACGAGGCCGTGATTGCCACGGGCACCCACACCCGAGTGATCCTCGCTGAAGGCGAAGGCCGCTTCCGCGCCGTGCCGGTACGCACCGGCCGTTCGGCCGGCGGCTACACGCAGGTGCTCGACGGCCTCAAGGGCGGCGAGCAGGTCGTCACCTCCGGCCAGTTCCTGATCGACTCGGAGGCAAGTCTGTCCGGCGCGCTGGAGCGCCTGGATACTCCGGCCCATCCGGCGCCGGCATCCAGCGCGCGCTCGATGCCGGGGATGCCCATGCGCCCCGGGGACCAGCCATGATCGCCGCCCTGATCCGCGCGGCCATCGCGCACCGCGTGATGGTGCTGCTGGCGGCACTCGCGTTGGCGCTGGCCGGCGTGTTCGCGGCGCTGCACACGCCCATCGATGCGCTGCCGGATCTGTCCGACACCCAGGTGATCATTCGCACCTCCTGGCCGGGCCAGTCGCCGCAGGTGGTCGAGGATCAGGTCACCTACCCGCTGGCGACCACCATGCTCTCGGTGCCCGGCGCGAAGACCGTGCGCGGCTATTCGTTCTTCGGCGACTCCTACGTCTACGTGCTGTTCGACGACCACACCGACCTGTATTGGGCGCGCTCGCGTGTGCTCGAATACCTGAGCCAGGTGCGCGCCAGCCTGCCGGCGGACGTGAGCCCCGCGCTCGGCCCGGACGCGACGGGCCTGGGTTGGATCTACGAGTACGCGCTGGTCGACCGCACCGGCAAGCACGACCTCGGCCAGCTGCGCGCCTTGCAGGACTGGTTCCTGCGCTTCCAGTTGAAGACCGTGCCGGACGTGGCCGAGGTGGCGAGCCTGGGCGGCATGGAGCGCGCCTGGCAGATCGTGCCCGACCCGCAGGCGCTGGCCGCGCGCGGCATCACCGTGCAGCAACTCGTCGATGCGGTGAAGGCCACCAACGGTGCCAACGGGGGTTCGGTGATCGAGCAGGGCGAGGCTGAACTCATGGTGCGCAGTCAGGGGTACCTGCGCAGCAAGGCCGACTTCGAGAACGTACCCGTCACCGCCACTGGCAGCGGCGTACCCGTGCTGTTGCGTGACGTCGCCACCGTGCGCCGTGGCCCCACCTTCCGTCGCGGCATCACGGAGCTGGACGGCCAGGGCGAAGTCGCCGGCGGCGTGATCGTGTTGCGGACGGGCAAGAACGCCAAGGCCGCCATCGCCGCGGTGAAAGCGAAGCTCACCGAGCTCAAACGCAGCCTGCCCGCCGGGGTCGAGATCGTGCCGACCTACGACCGCTCCCGGCTCATCGATGCGGCGGTCGAGAACGTCTGGGGCAAGCTGCTGGAAGAATTCCTCGTCGTCGCGTTGGTCTGTGCGCTGTTCCTGGGCCACCTGCGCTCCTCCCTGGTGGCGGTGATCACGCTGCCGCTGGGCGTGCTGGCGGCTTTCATCGTGATGGACCTGCAAGGCGTAACCGCCAACCTGATGTCGCTGGCCGGCATCGCGATCGCCATCGGCGCGATGGTCGATGCGGCCATCGTGATGATCGAGAACACCCACAAGCACCTGGAACACTGGCGGGAGAATCACGGCGACGAGCCACAGGGCGCGCAGCGCTGGTCGCTGATCGCCCAAGCCAGCGCCGAAGTCGGCCCGGCCTTGTTCGTGAGCCTGCTCATCATCGCGCTCTCGTTCGTGCCGGTGTTCGCGCTGCAGGGCCAGGAAGGCAAGCTGTTCTCGCCGCTGGCCTTCACCAAGACCTATGCGATGGCAGCGGCCGCCGGCCTAGCCGTGACGCTGGTGCCCGTGTTGATGGGCTATCTGGTACGCGGGCGCATCCGCAGCGAGATGGAGAACCCCCTCAACCGGTGGCTGATGCGTGGCTACCGGCCGGTCATCGATGCGGTGCTGCGCTGGCCCAAGACGACCCTGGCGCTCGCCGGCCTGCTGCTGCTGAGCGCCGTGATACCGATGGGCCGCCTGGGCAGCGAGTTCATGCCGCCGATGGACGAAGGCACCCTGCTGTACATGCCTACCGCCCTGCCCGGCCTCTCCGCCGGCAAGGCCAGCCAGTTGCTGCAGCTCACCGACCGCATGATCAAGACGGTACCGGAGGTCGCGCATGTCTTCGGCAAGGCCGGCCGCGCGGAGACGGCGACCGACCCGGCGCCGCTGGAGATGTTCGAGACCACCATCACGTTCAAGCCGAAGGACCAATGGCGGCCCGGCATGACGATGGCCAAGATCAAGGACGAGCTCAATAAGGCGGTGAAGGTGCCCGGCCTCACCAACCTGTTTGTGCCGCCGATCCGCAACCGCATCGACATGCTATCCACCGGCATCAAGAGCCCGATCGGCATCAAGGTGCTCGGTACCGACCTCAAGACCTTGCAGGACGTGGCCGACCGCATCGAGACGCTGGCCAAAGGCTTGCCCGGGGTCAGCTCGGCCATCGCTGAGCGACCCACCAGCGGCCGCTACGTCGACGTGCACGTGCGGCCGATCGATGCGGCGCGCTACGGTCTCACGCAGGCACGCGTCCAGCAGCTGGTGGCCACCGTGGTTGGCGGCGACCCGATCGGGCAGACCATCGAAGGCCGCGAGCGCTACCCCATCGTGGTGCGTTATCCGCGTACCGAACGCGATTCGGTCGGCGCCCTGCGGCAGTTACCCCTCGTCGCCCCCGATGGCGCTCAGCTGACCTTGAGCCAGGTGGCCGACATCACGCTGGCGGCCGGGCCGTCCATGCTCAAGAGCGAGGATGGCCAACTGGCGACCTACGTGTACGTCGATACCGATGGCAGCGATCTGGGCACCGTCGTCGGCCGCCTGCAACATGCAGTCGCGCAGCAGATCGAGCTGCCGCCGGGCGTCACCGTGGCCTGGTCGGGCCAGTTCGAGTTCCTCGCCAGCGCCATGCAGCGGCTCAAGCTGGTGGTGCCGATTGCGCTGGTGATCATCTTCGGATTGATTTACGCCGTGTTCCGGCGTGCGAGCGAGGCGGCGCTGATCATGCTCAGCGTGCCGCTGGCGCTGGTCGGCGGGCTGTGGCTGATCTGGCTGCTTGGCCACGCGGTGTCGGTGGCGACCATCATCGGCTTCATCGCGCTGGCCGGCGTGGCCGCCGAATTCGGCGTGGTGATGCTGCTCTACCTGCGCCAGGCCTGGGATCGCCGGCTCGCGCTCGATCCGCAGGCCGGGCCCGCGGCCTTGGACGAGGCCATCCGCGAGGGCGCCGTGCAGCGCGTGCGGCCCAAGGCCATGACGGTGGCCGTGATCCTCGCCGGCCTGTTTCCGATCCTGCTCGGCCATGGCGCCGGCTCCGAGGTCATGCAACGCATCGCCGCGCCGATGATCGGCGGCATGCTCACCGCGCCGCTGCTGTCGATGGTGGTGCTGCCGGCCGCCTTCCACCTGCTGGTGCTGCGCCGCCTGCGCAAGGCGCAGCGCCCTTCCACCGCTTCACCCAACCCGCAAGGAGACTGACCCATGAAGACGAAAGTACCGGCCCTTTGCCTGATCGGCACGCTCGCAGTCGCGCCGGCCTTCGCCGGTCCGCTGCAGATGGACCCCAACATGCCGGGCATGCAGCACACTGCCAAGCCGACCGAGGCACAAGCAGTAGGCGTCATCAAAGGCATCGACCTCAAGCAGGGCACCATCACCTTGCAGCACCAGGCGATCCCGGCGATCGGCTGGCCCGCCATGACCATGCCTTTCCACGCCACACCCGAGGTGCTCAAGCAGGCCAAGGTAGGCGAGAAGGTGCAGTTCACGCTTCGCCCGGATGGCATGAACAGCGTGGTCACTGCGCTCAAGAGCACGCAATCCTGACGGCAACATGTCTCGCCTGCGACAGCGGCGGACGCATCACCGTGCCGAGCTTGCACGGGCGTACCCCTCGATCAGCCGCGCACAAGGAGAGTCCAGACGCTCAGCCACAAACGGATGGGGTTTGGCGGCCTGGACCCACGGCGGTGGACTCCTACGTACCGATGGCATGAGTACGCTCCAAGCTCGCGCATGTGTTGCAGCGCCTGCGCATCAGCTTGTTGTTTGCCCGGTGGCGGGCGTCCGTCTGCTCGCGCCAAGCCACCTCAAACCGCCACATCCGCCTCCAGCGAGGCCATCATGGGACATTGCACCTTGCCGCGGTTGCGGTGGCACTGCTGGACAAGCCCGGCGAGCGCCTGCTCTACCCGGCGCAGCTGGTCGATGCGTTCGCGCACCATCGCCAGCTTTTTGGCACCGATGCGTTCGGCATCACGGCAATGCCGCCCGTCATCCAATGCGAGCAGGTCGGCGACTTCATCCAGACTGAAGCCCAGCACCTGCGCATGCTTGATGAATCGCAAACGGCGCGCGTGCGTTTCGTCGTAGCGGCGAATACCGCCTGGCGGTTTGGACGGCTCGGCCACCAGCCCACGGCGCTGGTAGTAGCGGATTGTCTCGACGTGGACATCCGTCGCCTTGGCAAGGAGGCCGATGGTGAAGCTCGTCATGGTTGACCCCGTAGTCGACTACGGAAGTAAGGTTACGCCGTGAAACCTTCAAACGACACCGGTTCGGTCATGGCCCAGCGCACCAGCGAAAAGAGCACCCTGGCGATCGGTGGCTTGGCGGCCATTCTGGCGTCGGCCTGCTGCCTGGGGCCGCTTGTCCTGGTGAGCATCGGGCTGAGTGGCGCCTGGATCGGCCAGTTGACCCGGCTCGAACCGTTGCGGCCGTTGTTCCTGACGGTATCCCTTGTCGCGCTGGTGCTTGCCTACCGCCGCATCCATCGCCCTATGGCGGCCTGCCGGCCGGGCGAGGTCTGTGCGGTGCCTGCGGTGCGCCGGGCCTACAAGCTGGTGTTCTGGAGCGTGGCGGTTTTGGTATTGATCGCCTTCGCCTTTCCCTACGTTGCCCCATGGTTCTATTGAGGAGCCCCGCATGAAAACCCTGCCTGCCATCGCTTTTGTCCTCGCTTGCGCCGTCTCGAGCGTGAGCCTGGCGTCCACGCGGCAAGTCACCCTGGCCGTACCGGGGATGACCTGCCCGACCTGTCCCCTCACCATCACGAAAGCGCTGCAGAAGATCGACGGGGTCGGCAACGTGGCGGTGGACCTGGCCAGGAAAACCGTCACCGTCAGCTACGAGGACACCAAGGCGCGTCCGGATCAACTGGCCAAGGCCACGGGCGAGGCGGGTTACCCTTCCACGATCCAGGCGATGCCTCATGGCGGCTGACATGACGCTGCAGAGCACGTTGACGTGCCCCCAGTGCGGCCATCAGGCGACCGAGACCATGCCAACCGATGCCTGCCAGTTCTTCTACGACTGCACCGGGTGTGGCGAATTGTTGCGACCGAAACCTGGCGATTGCTGCGTGTTCTGTTCCTACGGCACCGTGCCCTGCCCGCCCATCCAGCAGCAGAAGACCTGCTGCGGATAGTGCCGTACCTGACTCAGGCAGCAGGTCGGCCACGGCCGATCGGGGCTTGACCTCTCCGCAGCGGCCGGATGCAATGACCAAGCACTACGGTCGCTACCTCACTACCGCGCCTGCGCTCCGTCAGACCGGCGCTGGAACAAGGCATGGAGGAACTGCTGGCTCGTGCCCGAGGGTGTCGCGTGCATCGCCAGCTCACTATCCAGCAGCGCCCAATCGCTGCCGAGTACGCGCGCTAGTCCGTCGGCGTCGTAGCGCATCGCGTCGAGCCCGCTGCATTTCATCGGACCTTCGGGGCCAAACGTCGCCATAGCCGCATAGCCGCCCGGTCGGATCGCGTGATTGAGCTGGGCGACGTAGCGCGCTTGTTGCTTCGGCTGGATCAGGAAGTGGAAGACGGCGCGGTCGTGCCATAGCTGATAGCGCGCCGCCGGTAGAGGCGCGTCGAGCAGATCCGCGGCCAGCCAGGTCGCGCTATGGGCCCGTTCCCCGAGGCGCCGGCGGGCGACGTCCAGCGCCTGTGCGGAAATATCCAGCACGCTGAGGTCGCGATAGCCCGCCGAAAGCAGGTCATCGACCAGGGTGGACGCGCCGCCGCCGACATCGAGGATGGCGGTGCCGCGATCGGGTGCGACCCGCTCAATGACCCGCAGCGAATGATCCAGATGCGGGCGGTACCAGCTGACCGCGTCCGATGCCTTGTTGCCATAGACCGTTTCCCAGTGCTGCTGGCGATTCATGGAGGCTCCTCAGTACCTTGACCGATGGCCGTTGTTGCGCCGAAAGCGCAAATGGCGCGAAGAAATAGCGGCGACTTCTGGAGCGGAGGAACCCATGCTCCCGATGGTGCCGCGGTGAAGATTACGCCGACGATCAAGGAAGCTGTTGCAAACCGCGTCAGCCGGCAGACGATTAGCAGCGAGCCACAGACGATCTCGGCGACACTGACGAAGGGCCTGGCACACGCGGCGCGCGCGTGCCGTCGGCCTCAGCCTGTCGATGCGGTGACCGTCGCATTGGATCGCGAACGACGGATCATCGAAGCGGCCTATACCGATGCCACCAGCATCTCACGCGCTGGCAAGCGGCAGAAGACAGCGCCCGCAACGCACGCGATACGGCGCAGCTGACCCAGCGTGCCTATGCGCTCGGCGAGGCGGATGTGCAGACCATGCTGCTGGCGCGACGCCAGTCGCTGGACGCTGCGCAGGCAGCGCTTGACGCGCGCGTGACCGCATTGCATGCGTACTATCGGCTGCAGATCGACGCGCACGGCATCTGGAAACTTGCCCACGAGTAGGTATGCGAACGCCGGGAGGTTTCCGCCCGGCCGGCCTTCCACCGCGTGCGTAGCGCTTGCCCGTGATACGGAGCCCGCCATGTTGTTCGAAGTCCTTACCGATCGGGTCTACCGGCATCTGTTCGCTGCCCAGGCCACGTCGCTGGTCGGCACCGGCCTGATGACCGTGGCGCTGGGCCTGCTGGCCTACGACCTGGCGGGCGAGCGCGCCTCCGTAGTGCTGGGCACTGCACTGGGCATCAAGATGGTGGTGTACGTGCTGGTTTCTCCGCTGGCCACGGCGTATGCCGCGCGCTGGCCGCGCAAGCCCTTCCTGGTCAGCATGGACCTGGCCCGCGCCGCGCTGGCGCTGTGCCTGCCGTGGGTCACTGCCACTTGGCAGATTTATGTCCTGGTCGCGGTGCTGCAGACCTGCTCGGCGGCCTTTACGCCCACTTTCCAGGCGACCATTCCGGACGTGTTGATCGACGAGGCGCAATACACCCGCGCGCTCTCGCTGTCACGGCTCGCGTACGACCTCGAGAACCTGCTCAGCCCGCTGCTCGCGGCGCTACTGCTGGGCATCGTCAGTTTCCGCGCCCTGTTCGGCTTCACTTTGCTGGGCTTCGTCAGCTCCGCGGTACTGGTTTGGACCATCGCACTTCCACAGCGGCTGGCGCCGCCCAGTGCCCGGCCGCGGGTACTGGCTGGCCTGCGCCGGTATCTGGCGACGCCACGGCTGCGCGGCATGCTCGGCCTCAGCCTGGCCGAGGCGGCCGCAGGCTCCTTGGTGATCGTCAACACCGTGGTGTACGTGCGCGATTGGCTGGGCGGCAACAATCGGGACGTGGCGCTGACCACCGCGGTATTCGGCGGGTTTTCAATGATCGCCGCGCTGGCCCTGCCACGCTTGCTCAAGCGCTGGCCCGACCGCGCCGTGATGCTCGGCGGAGCGATGTTGGCAGGACTGGGGCTTGCCCTCTTTGCGGCGCTTGCGTCGGTCGTGTCGCCGGACCAGCGGCAATGGTTGATCGCCGTGGCATGGGCATTGATCGGCGCCGGTTACGCGGCCATCCTCACGCCCGGAGGCCGCCTCTTGAAACGCTCCGCCAATGCGCAGGACCGCCCCGCCCTGTTCGCCGCCCAGTTCTCCCTGTCCCACGCCTGCTGGCTGCTCATGTATCCACTGGCCGGCTGGCTCGGAACCTTGCCATCGCCAGCTTGGGGCGCAGCCCCGATGGCGGCGGTCGTCGTCCTAGCCATTTCCGTGAGCTGGTTGCTCTGGCCACGCAGCGATCCTGAAACCATTGCACACCGACATGACGAGCTTCCTCCGGATCACCCCCACCTGATGTCCGCCGGCAATCGGGCAGGGAGCCCCCATGCCCATCCGTATGTCATTGACGACATGCACCCGCGGTGGCCCGCGGGAAGCCGACACTGAGCTACCCGCAGCAAGAGATCCGAACCGCCGTGCTCCTACGTCACCAGGGAGACCGTCCATCCGCCTTTCATGACGGTGGCAGGGAAGCCTAAGCAGCGGTCGGCTTTGCGACCTCGACCGTGACATGTACGAGCTCTTCGTGGATGGCGAGCGCTTCACGCACTGCGGCAGGGGCGAGCTCCGATCGGCTCACGAGCGCCAGGATGCACGAATAGCGCCCCTTCCCCACCCGCCAGACATGCAGGTCGCTGATCGCTGCCTGGGGAAAACGCTCGGCCACCACGTCGCGGATTTCCTCCACCACCGGGCTGTCCATCTCGGCATCGAGCAAGACCTTGCCCGACTGCTTCAGCAACCCATAGGCCCAGTTGGCGACCAGGCAGGCGCCGGCGATGCCCATGACCGGATCGAGCCAGTTCCAGCCGAAGTACTTGCCGCCAGCCAGCGCCACAATGGCCATTACTGAGGTCGCGGCATCCGCGAGCACATGCACATAGGCCGAGCGCAGGTTGATGTCATGGTGGTGATCGGCGTGATCGTGTCCGTGTTCGTGCCCATGACCGTGATCATGGCTGTGGTGCCCGTCCTTCAGCAGCCAGGCACATAGCAGGTTGACGGCCAGGCCGATGGCGGCGATGACCATGGCGTCGATGTAGTGGATGGGCACCGGCGAGAACAGGCGTTCTACCGATTGGAAGAGCATCAACGCCGCCACGACGCCCAGCAGCAGTGCGCTGCTGTAGCCGCCCAGCACCTCGATCTTCCACGTGCCAAACGCGAACCGCCGATCCTTCGCCAGCCGCCGGGCAAGAGCATAGGCGCCCACCGACAGGCCAAGCGCCAGCGCATGCGAGCTCATGTGCCAGCCGTCGGCCAGCAAGGCCATCGAGTTGAGAAGATAGCCGCCCGTGATCTCGACCACCATCATCACGGCCGTGATGACCACTGCGCGCAGTGTGTTCTTCTCCGCCAGCGGGTTGCCCTCGTTGAACTGGTGGGCATGCACGTAGGCGGATGCGTCGGGCTGGCTCATAGGCGTCGCTCAGGTAGGATAGCCCCCTAGGGTATACGACCAGAGGCAGCCGATCCATGTCCCACATGTCCACCGACAACAAGAAGCTCGTCGCGCGCGTGCGCCGGATCGGCGGCCAGGTTGCCGCCCTGGAACGTAGCCTCGAAGCGCAGGCCGAATGCGGCGCGATCCTCCATCAGGTGGCCGCCGTGCGCGGCGCAATCCAGGGGTTGATGCTGCAAGTGCTCGAAGGCCACCTGCAGGAGCACGTGGCCACCGGCTCCGCCTCCAAACGCCAAGCGGAGCTTGAGCCCGTGCTGGCCGTGCTCAGGAGCTACCTGAAATAGGCAAATTGCTTATGTGCGGGGCCTCTGAACCCAGCGCCGACCAGGCACGGAGGCCGGCGCAAAGCCAGCCCGCCGCTGTTCCTGGCCTGTCATCTATTTCCCGCAATGGCCGGCTTGCGCGGCATCACCGGCAGGGTTTTCAAGATCGAACACCGACAGCCTCCGTCATGCGCAGGCCCCGGCCGCGCTGCAACAGGCCGTACGCGCAGGTGCTGGACGCGGCGTCGAGGTAGCCTCGGCGCTTGCCGCGGGCACGACGGAGCCTTCAGCGCCTCCGGCGGCTTGCGCAAGCATTGCAGCTGCCGCTGCACCCTTGCGCTCGCTGTAACGGCTTGCCAGGTAGTCCGACCGATCACGGACCATCAGGGTGAACTTGAACAGCTCCTCCATGACGTCGACCACCCGGTCGTAGAACGAGGAGGGCTTCATGCGGCCGTGCTCGTCGAACTCTTGCCATGCCTTGGCGACAGAGGACTGGTTGGGGATGGTCACCATGCGCATCCAACGGCCGAGCACGCGCAGGGTGTTGACGACGTTGAACGACTGCGAGCCGCCGCATACCTGCATCACGGCCAGGGTCCGGCCCTGCGTCGGACGAACGCTGCCATCTTCCAGCGGCAACCAGTCGATCTGGTTCTTGAATACCCCGGTGATGGTGCCGTGCCGTTCGGGGCTCACCCAGACCTGCCCCTCGGACCACTGGGACAATGCGCGCAGTTCCTGCACTTTCGGGTGGGTGGCCGGCACACTATCCAGCATCGGCAGGTCGTGCGGGTCGAACACCCGGGTTTCGGCACCAAACTGCTTGAGGATGCGTTCGGCCTCCAGCGCCAGCTTCCGGCTGAAGGACTGCGGCCGCAAGGAGCCGTAGAGGATCAGGATGCGCGGTGGATGGTCGGCGCCGGACGGAAGATCAAGCTTGTCCAGGGTCGGGTAATCCAGGGCTTCGGCCTGGACGTGAGGAAGAAGATCCTTGAGCGTCATGGCAAACACGCGTTCCGATTTGCTTTCGTTCAACAATTCTATCATTATTGAAATATGGAAACCAAGACCGCCGTTCGCGCACTGGCCGGCCTGGCGCAAGACAACCGGCTGGGCATCTTTCGCTACCTGGTCACGCGTGGCCCGGAGGGTGCCGTGGTGGGTGAGATCAGCGAGCACACCGGGCTGAGCGGGTCCAACCTGTCATTCCATCTGAAGGGTCTGGTGCAAGCAGGTTTGGCGGAATCCTTCGCTGAAGGACGCTACATCCGCTATCGCGCGAATTTTCCCGCCATGCGGGAGCTGATCGATTACCTGACGGAGCACTGCTGCGAGGGGCAGCCCGAGCAATGCCGACCGCCCAAATGCTTCTGATCCATTTCACGACGAGAGATCCCCATGCACCCTTGCCGCGTCCTCTTCATCTGCACGGGCAATTCCGCGCGCAGCATCCTGTCGGAGGCCACGCTCAACTACCTGGGTAAAGGCCGATTCGAAGCCTGCAGCGCGGGCAGCAAACCGACCGGTCAGGTGAACCCCTACGCCCTGGAGGAACTGGCGACCGCACGCATTCCCGTCGAGGGATTGTCCAGCAAGTCCTGGGACCGGTTCGTCGGTGAGCAGGCGCCTGCGCTCGACATCGTCATCACCGTGTGCGACAGCGCAGCAAGCGAGCCGTGCCCTGTGCTCTTTGGGGATTTCGTGCGCACCCATTGGGGCCTGCCCGATCCGGCAGCGGCCACGGGAAGTGCCGAGGTGGTCCAGAAGGCATTCCACAAGGCGCACAGGCTGATTACCGACCGGATCATGGCGTTCCTGCAACTGCCAGTGGAAACGATGGACCGGGAAGAGCTCAAGCGGACGCTCGACGGCATCGGTGCGCTGAAAGCGGACCGTGCGGAGGACGCCGCATGAACCAGGCGACGAGCCCACATCGGGCCACCCCGAAAGCAGCTCGTATCGGCTTCTTCGAGCGCTACCTCACAGCGTGGGTCGCGCTGTGCATCGTCACGGGCACGCTGCTCGGTCACATCCTGCCGCGCGCCTTCGAGGCCCTTGGCCATATGGAGGTCGCCCAGGTGAACCTGCCGGTCGCGGCGCTCATCTGGCTGATGATCATCCCCATGCTGCTGAAGATCGACTTCGGTGCATTGGCCGGTGTGAGGCGGCAATGGAAAGGCATTGGCGTGACCCTGTTCGTCAATTGGGCTGTCAAGCCGTTTTCGATGGCGCTGCTGGGCTGGATCTTCGTACGCCACGTGTTCGCGGCCTACCTGCCGGCGGAGCAGTTGGATTCCTACATCGCTGGGCTGATCCTGCTTGCTGCCGCACCGTGTACCGCCATGGTCTTTGTGTGGAGCAATCTGTGTCAGGGCGAGCCAAACTTCACCTTGAGCCAGGTGGCCCTGAACGACGCCATCATGGTCGTGGCCTTCGCGCCCATCGTGGCCTTGCTGCTCGGAATTTCCTCGATCACGGTGCCGTGGAACACGCTCATTCTTTCTGTGTTGCTCTACATCGTGGTGCCGGTCGCCTGTAGCGTGTTTCTTCGACGCGTCATTCTGGCGCGGGGTGGCGCGGCCCAGCTGCAGGCGCTGCTGCAGCGGTTGGGGCCCGTGTCGCTGGTGGCCCTGCTGGCCACACTGGTCTTGCTGTTTGGCTTCCAGGGTCAGCAGATTCTCGCCCAGCCGGCTGTCATCGTGATGCTTGCCGTGCCTATTCTGATCCAGGTGTATTTCAATTCGGGGCTGGCGTACTGGCTCAACCGCCGCTTCGACGTGCCGCATTGCGTGGCAGGCCCTTCGGCCCTGATCGGCGCCAGCAACTTCTTCGAGTTGGCTGTCGCAACCGCCGTGGGCCTCTTCGGGGTGCATTCGGGCGCGGCATTGGCAACCGTCGTGGGCGTGCTGATCGAAGTGCCAGTGATGCTTTCGGTGGTGCGCATCGTCAATCGCTCGCGCCACTGGTACGAAGCACGCGCCTAACCGGACGGAAACGGCACGCGTGCCGTTTCCGTCCCCTTAAGCGGTGGTGGTCGTCTCACAAGGTGTGCTGCCAGTAGGCAGCAAGACTTAGGCCAAGTGCAGGGCGACCAGCAGCACCGCAAACACTACGTACCACAGGGCCATCGACGCCAGGAGCTTGCGCGAGATCACGCCATGGCAGAACGCCACAAACATCGTTCCGACGGCCACCATGGTGATGACCGCGGCAAGCACCAGGGCGCGATCGAACACCCACGGGGTGAAAAACAGACCTAACGCGGTGGGCACCGTAGCCTGGATCATCATCGCTCCGCTGATATTGGCCAGCGCCAGACGATGCTTGCCTTGGCGTACCCAGATGATGGCGTTGAGGGTCTCGGGCAGTTCGGTGGCGATGGGGCTCAGCAGCAGCGCGAGCAGTTGGGAGTCCATGCCGAGCATCGGCGCCAGGGCGTCGAGCTGGGCCACGAAGAAGTGAGAAGTTACGAAGATGACCACCAGGGCGATCAACGTCTGCGCCCCCGCCGCCCACGCATGGGGCGTGTCGCGTCTGGGTTGGAACTTCAACGGCTCCAGTTCCCCCTCTTCCTCCACCTGCTCACCGCCCATCTCCTTCCAGAAATAGAAGGCATAAGCCGCCAGGAACAGCGCGCCCAACCAAGGCTTGTAGGAAAACACCACCAAGCCCAAGGTGATCTTCACCAGGAAGATGGCAAGGAACCAGCCTTGGTCGTGCGCCAGGCGCTTGAACTGGCGCGCAACTGCTTCGGTCTGCGGCAACGACTTACGGGTCGCGAGCAAGGTGGCGCCCACCACCGCGTAGGCGATCGTAGCCAGTACCAGGGGACCACCGAGCGCCGCGCCCACACCGATCGCCTTCTGGCTGGCGTCGGCGCCGAAAACCACGGCGATGAAGGTAACCACGCTCTCGGGCAACGCAGTGCCGAAGGCGGCAAGGATGGAGCCCGTGGCCTGCTGGCCGACGGCGAGCTTGCGCCCCACCCATTCCACGCCATTGACGAAATATTCGCAGGCGAGATAGATCACGACAGCCGAGCCCAAGAGGAAGGCCAGCGTTAGCAATAAGCTTTGCATCGAGGAACCTTGGGCCGGGCGAAAAAGCCAATGGCGCCTGCGCTCTCGCCCGACCGGGACGAACGCAGGTACCAATGGTCTTGCCAAGTCGCTTATGACCGGTTGCGCCATGGCCATGAGGCCAAGTGTGTTGACGCGACCCCTTCTGGATACGAAGGCGGCTACTCCCCAAGGGAGCGGCGAGGGTAAAGGTGCTGTCTGGTCGCGTCAAATGACGGCATGCGATTGTGTAACGGCGTGAGCGCCACTTAGCATCAAGGGATGCCTCCGCACGCCACGCCACTGCTGACCCGACTGCGCCGCCACCGCGGCCTGTGGGTGTTGGCCGTGTTCGTGTTGCTGGTCAAGTTTGCCTCGGGTACCGTGTGCCTGGCCGATGGTCCGGGCACCTCTCGTGCGACAGACTCCACGGCAATAGCCCATCTCGACACCTCATCTGACCTCGCCATCGACGCACCCTCGGCAAGCGACGATGGCACCTGTTGGCTGGGCGAAGGCAGTCGTTGCCATTGCGCCTGCGCCCACTCGATGACCTTGCCCTCCAGTGCGGCAACACCTGCCCTCGCGCAGGAGCCCCAGCTCCCTGTACCCGCCCTTTCGTCCGGGTGGGTGCCAGCCGTCACCGGCTCGCTGTTGCGCCCTCCCATCGCCTGAAATCGCTCCCGTCCTGAGGTAGCCGCCTTGCGGCTGCCTCGCCCGTGAACGTTTTTTCAGGAGATGGCTGCATGGCTGTTTTGCGTCTGGTGCCCGTGGGTGCCGCGTGTCTGTTGTCCGCGCTGGCGTTGCACGCCGCGCCGCAACCCGATCAATCCCTTTCCCCTTCGTCCACTACCGCGGTAGCGATAACCGCGCCCGGCGCGTTACAGGTGGCGATGCGCCGCGTCTGGGACGCCAGTCCCCAAGTGCAAGCCGCGCGTGCCGAGCTCGATGCCGCCCGGGCGCGAGCGCAGGCGGCCGCGCAGTCGCTGTACAACCCCTCGCTCGATCTGGCCGCCGAGAACGCCGACGTGGATCGGCGTACCGCCGGCGTCAGCCTGGCGTTGGATCTCTCCGGCAAGCGCCGGGCCCGTGCGAGCCAGGGCGAGGCGGAGCTGCGTGCCAGCGAGGCGGGCTACGCGCTCCTGCGGCGGGACATCGCGACACGCTGGCTGACTGCCTGGTCGACCGCTTCGCTGGCGGCGCGCCAAGCGGAACTGGGCCGTCAGCGGCTCGCGCTGATGCAGCGCTTCGACACGCTGGCCGCCCAGCGGCTCAAGGTCGGTGACATCAGCAGCCCGGAGCGGGACCTGGCCGGCCTCGCGCTCGGCGAGGCCCAGGTCCAGCAGGCGACGCTGGAGGGCAACGAGGCCGCTGCGCGTGCGGCGCTCCTGGCGATCGGCGACCAAGCCAGCGGCAGCGGGGACTTGCCGCCACTGCCCAAGGCCCTGCCGCCGGACGCCGCGAGCATCGCGCCACGTCCGCTCGACGATCTGCCGCAACTCACCCGGGCGCGGGCCGAACTCGCGAGCGCCGAGGCCGGCGTTAAGGTCGCGCGGCGCGCCCGCATCCCCGATCCCACGTTAAGCCTCACCGGTGGCCGAGTCCGCAGCGGCCCGCGTACCGATCAAGTGATTGGCCTGGCCGTGTCCATCCCCTTGCCCGTGCTCAATACGGGCCGGGCCGAGGTGCTGGCGGCCAACGCCGAAGCCGATGCCGCGAGCGCCAACGTGCGGGCACAGGAGCAGACGGCGCGTGCCGCGCTGCAGGAGGCGCAAGCACGCTACGGCGCCTTGCGCTCTGCCGCCGGGGCGTTCCGCCACGGTCGCGCCGCCGCCTTCGAGGACCGCACCACGCTGCTGGAAAAGCTCTGGCGCGCCGGCGAGATCAGCACCTCCGACTACCTCGTGCAGCTCAAGCAGAGCCTGGACACCGCACTGTCCGGCCAGGAGCTGGAAAGCCAGGCCTGGCAGGCCTGGTTCGACTACCTCACCGCGGCCGGCCGCCTCGCCGACTGGATCGATGGCCGCCCACAGGATGCTTTCCGATGAAAACGACAAATATGAAACGACACCTGCTTGGCTGGGCCTTGTTGGCCGCGCTGGCCGCGCCCGCCATGGCCCAGGAGCCGGCGCCCGCCGATCCGCTGGCGCTGGATGCCAAGGCTCTGCAGGAGGCGGGCATCGTGCTCGCCAAGGCCGCGCCGCGCACGTTGACCGACGAGCTGAAGGCGCCCGGTGAAGTGAAGGCGGATGCCTATTCCACGGTGCTGGTCTCGCCGCGGGTGGAATCGCAGGTGCTGGCCCGCAAGGCCAAGCTCGGCGACGTGGTGAAGGCCGGCGATCCGCTCGTAGTGCTCTCCAGCGTCGAAGTAGCGGAAACCCAAGGCGCGCTGATCGTGGCCGCGCAGGATTGGCAGCGCATCGCGGCGCTGGGTCCGCAAGCCGTTTCGGCCCGTCGCTACAACGAAGCCAAGGTGGCTCGCGACCAGGCCCGCGCCAAGCTTCGCGCCTACGGCCTGTCCGAAGGACAGATCAACGGATTGCTGCGCAAGGGATCATCGGCGGCCGACGGCAGCTTCGAGCTGCTGGCCCCGGCTGCTGGCCGTGTCACCACCGATGACTTCCTGGTCGGCGAGCGTGTCGAACCCGGCCGCACACTGTTCACATTGGTCAAGGAAGATTCGGTGTGGGTCGAGGCACAGCTTGCGCCCGCCGATGCCGAGCGGGTCGAGGCCGGCGGCCAGGCCCGCGCGATCGCACACGACACCTCCCTTCCCGGCACCGTGGTGCAGCGCTCGCACCAGACCAACGAACGCACCCGCACGGTGCCCGTGCGCATCGAGGTCGACAACCGTAAGGACCTGCTGCACCCGGGCGAACTGGTGGAAGCGCGCCTGGCCGTCGGCGGCAGTTTCAATGCACTGGCGGTGCCTGCCGAAGCGATCGTGCTGCTGCAGAACCAGCCCACCGTGTTCCTTGCCAAGGGAAAAGGTCAGTTCGAGCCGGCACCGGTGGTCACCGGCGACACGCGTGATGGCTGGACCGTCATCACGCAGGGCCTCAAGCCCGGCGATACCTACGTGCGCAAGGGCGCGTTCGCCTTGAAGGCGCGCTTGCTGCGCTCGCAACTGGGAGAGGAATGATGCTCGAACGCCTCGTCGAACTCTCCCTGCGCTACAAGGTGCTGGTGCTGATCGCCTTCGCAGTGATCGGCTTCCTCGGCTTCCAGGCCGTGCGCCAGCTTCCCATCGATGCCTTCCCCGACGTCACGCCGGTGCAGGTCAACGTCTACACCGAGGCGTCCGGCCTCGCCGCCGAGGATGTGGAGCAATTACTCACCACGCCGGTCGAATCGGCGCTCGCCGGCCTGCCGAAGGTGCAGCAGATCCGCTCGGTCAGCCTATTCGGTCTGTCCTACGTGTCGGTCTACTTCGATGACGACATGGACATCTACTTCGCCCGCCAGCTCGTCAACGAACGGCTGCAACAGGTGGGCGATCGCCTGCCAGCCGGCTACGGCAAGCCGGAGATGGGCCCGAACACGTCGGGCCTGGGCCAGGTGTTCTGGTACACCGTCGAACGCGACGACGCCAAGCTCAAGGATGCCACCAAGGCACCCAACGACATGGACCTGCGCACGCTGCAGGACTGGACCATTCGCCTGATCCTGCGCACCGCACCGGGCGTGGACGATGTCACCTCCTGGGGCGGCCAGGAGAAGCAGTACCAGGTGCGCATCGATCCGATGAAGCTGATCGCCCATGGCCTTGGCTTCAAGGACGTGATCGAGGTCTTGCAGGCGAACAACGCGCAAGTGGGCGGCAACTTCATCGACGTCGGCCGCGAGCAGTACCTCGTGCGTGGCTTAGGGTTGGTGCAGGACGCCAAGGACATCGGCAGCATCGTGCTCAAGAGCGAGGACGGCACGCCGGTCTATGTGCGCGACGTCGCCGACATCGTCGAAGGCGGCGCACCGCGCACCGGCGCGGTCACCCGCGACGGCAAGGAAGTGGTGATGGGCCAGGCGCTGGCACGCATCGGCGAGAACGCCAAGAGCGTAGTCGATGCGGTCAAGGCCAAGCTCGACACGGTCAAGCAGGCGTTGCCGCCGGGCGTGGTGGTCAAGCCGGTGTACGAACGCACCGAGCTCGTCAACGCGGCGGTGGAAACCGCGGTGCGTGCGCTGATCGAAGGCTCGATCCTGGTCGCGATCATCCTCTTCCTGTTCCTGGGCGAGTTCCGCAGCGCGTTGGTCGTGGTGGTGGCCTTGCCGCTCGCCATGCTGATCGCCTTCATCTGCATGGACCAAGTCGGCCTTTCGGCCAACTTGATGTCGCTGGCCGGCCTGGCGATCGGCATCGGCATGATGGTGGACGGTGCGGTGGTCATGGTGGAGAACGCCTTCCGCATCATGGCCGAGCGCAAGGCCCACGGATTGCCGGTGGACCGCACCGCTGCCGTGCTGGCGGCCGCCCGCGAGGTCGCCAACCCGGTGGCGTTCGCCATCCTCATCATCATCGTGGTGTTCCTGCCGCTGTTCAGCCTGCAGGGGCTCGAAGGCAAGATGTTCAAGCCGATGGCCTTCAACATCAGCTTCGCCATGGGCGGCTCCCTGCTGCTCGCGCTGACGCTGATCCCGGTGCTCGCCGCGCTGGTGCTCAAGCCCAAGGAGGAGAAGGACACCCGCCTGGTGGCCTTCCTCAAGCGCCACTACGCCACGGTGCTGGCCTGGTCGCTGGCCCGCCGCAAGATCGTGCTCGCCATCGCCGCCGCGGCGCTGGTCGGCAGCCTGGCGCTGTTCCCCTTCCTGGGCAAGGAGTTCATGCCCAACCTCAAGGAGGGCGCGATCATGTGGCGCATCACGTCCATTCCTTCGGCCTCGCTGGATGAATCGATCGACATCTCCAAGCAGGTCGCCACGCTGATCAAGCAAAAGTTTCCTGAGGTGGAAACCACGCTGGCGATGATCGGCCGTGCCGAGAAGGGTGAGACGGCGGACGTCAACTACATGGAGGTGTACACGCCGCTCAAGCCGAAGGACCAGTGGCGCGACGGGCAGACGCTGGAGAGCATCGAGGAGGCCATGCAAATGGAACTGACCGCGGCGCTGCCCACCGCGGTGGTGAGCTACACGCAGCCGATCCAGATGCGCATCGAGGAACTGATTTCCGGCGTGCGTGCCACCCTGGCGTTGAAGCTCTACGGCGACGATCTGGGTGAGCTCGACCGGTTGAGCGGGCGGATCAAGGACGTGCTGGCCGGTGTACCCGGCGTGGCGGACCTCGTACTGGAAGCGAACATCGGCAAGCCGCAGATTCGCATCCAGGTCGACCGCGATGCGCTGGCGCGATACGGGCTCAATGCCGACGACGTGCTCACCGTGGTCAAGAACGGCATCGGCGGCGAACCGGTCTCCACCCTGCTCGACGGCGTCCGGCGCTTCGACATCACCGTGCGGCTGGACAAGGACGACAAGGCCTCGTTGCAGGCGATCGAGCGCATTCCGCTGCGCACGTCCAACGGCGCCATCGTGCGCCTGGCGCAGGTCGCCAAGGTCAGCGATGCGGAAGGCTACTCGTTCATCCGCCGCGAGCAGTTGCAGCGCTACGCGGTGATCCAGATGGACGTGCGCGGCCGCGACATCGACGGCTTCGTCAAGGACGCCAACGCGAAGATCGCCCAGCAGGTGAAGCTGCCGACCGGCTACTACGTCGAATGGGGCGGCGCGTTCGAGAACCAGCAACGCGCACTGAAGCGGCTGTCGCTGATCGTGCCGGCGACGATCTTCTTCATCTTCGTGCTGCTCTACACCGCCTTCAATTCGGTCAAGTACGCGGGACTGATCCTTGCCAACGTGCCGTTCGCGACCATCGGCGGCATCGTCGGCCTGGCGATCACCGGGCAATACCTGTCGGTGCCCTCGGCGATCGGCTTCATCGCGGTGTTCGGTGTGGCGATGTTGAACGGCATCGTGCTGGTGAGCTTCTTGAACGAACAGCGTGAAAAGGGCTTGCCCGTACGCGAGGCGGTGATCCGCGGCACCGCCTTGCGCATGCGCCCGGTGATGATGACCGCCAGTGTGGCGATCCTCGGCCTGGTACCGATGCTGCTCTCCAGCGGCGTCGGCGCCGAGACCCAGCGCCCGCTCGCCACCGTGGTGGTCGGCGGCCTGATCACCTCCACTTTGCTCACCCTCGTGCTGCTGCCAGTGCTCTACGACTGGATCGAAGAGCGCGCCGCGCGACGCCTGGCCCAACAGGAGACCCAACCGTGAAAGAAGTCAAAGCGTTCATTCATCGCGGGCGCATCGCCGACATCGTCCATGCGTTGGAACAGGCGGGCTTTCGCCACCTGTCCATCATCGACGTCAAGGGGCTGCTGCGAGCACTGAGCGATCGAGAGCAGAACTACTCGATCGAGATCGGCGACCGCGTCACCGACGAGGTCAAGCTCGAAGTGTTCTGCGAGGACGAGCAGGCCGAACGTGCGGTCGGGCTCATCCGGCTGCACGGACGCACGGGCCAGACCGTCGCCGGCTGGGTGTACCAGAGCACCGTCGATCACGCCTGGCCGATCGACGGGCGCACGGACTGATGGAAAGGCGGCGCGCCGCGCCGCCTCGTCGTGCGTGATGACATAACACCGTGGCGGCCGCGTAAGGTGGCCGCCGCCTCCGGAGAATCCCATGAGCGATACGTCCCCGCATAGTCACGACCACGGCCATCATCACGACCACAGCCATGGCGTTGCCAAGGATGCGGACAAGCGCTACCTGGTCATTGCGCTGTTGCTGTTGCTGGGCTTCATGGCCATCGAGGTGGTCGTGGGCATCCTCGCCAAGTCGCTGGCGCTGATCTCCGATGCCGGCCACATGCTCACCGACGTCGGCTCCATCGGCCTGGCGCTGGTCGCCATGCGTCTGGCCGCGCGTCCAGCCAGCGGCAGCTATACCTACGGGCTCAAGCGGGTGGAAATTTTGAGCGCCCAGGCCAATGGCCTGACGCTGCTCCTGCTCTCGGTGTGGTTCGTCGTCGAGGCCGTGCGTCGGCTGATCCATCCGCCTCAGGTGGAAGGCGTCCTGGTCACCGTGATCGCCGTAGTAGGTATCGGCGTGAACCTGCTCGCCGTGTGGGCGATGAGCAAAGCCAATCGGCAGAGCCTCAACGTGGAAGGCAGCTTCCAGCACATCCTCACCGATCTCTACGCCTTCATCGCTACCGCTATTGCCGGCGCCATCATCTGGTGGAGCGGCTGGAACCGCGTCGATGCGCTGGCGGCGCTGGTCGTCGCCGGACTGATGCTCAAGGCTGGCGTCGGCCTGGTGCGCGATTCCGGCCGTATCTTCCTGGAAGCGGCGCCACGCGGGCTCGACCCGGAAGCCATCGCCGCCGCCATCTGCGGGGTACCGGACGTGGTGCGGCTCGACGACCTGCACGTGTGGGAGGTCACCTCTGGCATGCCCGCGCTATCGGGGCATCTCGTCGTCCACGAAGATATCGATTGCCACGAAGTGCGCGGCCGGGTGGAAGCCATGCTGCATGATCGCTTCAATATCCTGCACACGACGCTGCAGACCGATCACGGGCACTCTCAAGCGGGTTCAGCCAGTTGCAGTTTTGAACGTAGCTGAAGCAAGCATCCCCTTTAGGTCAGTCACCCACGTTAGGGTTAAGGTGCTGGGAAGAGAATTGTGGCCACGCCGTGCTCAGCACCTCGATCCCAGTTCGGAGGAACAGCAAAGCCAGCCCCGCACCGAAGATCAGATCCAGCCACCGCCAGCCTGTCCATGCGATGAGTGCCGTTGTGAGCAGCACGCCGGCATTGCCGATCACGTCATTGCGCGAGCACAGCCATACCGAACGCATGTTGATGTCGTCGCGGCGGAAGCGGGTCAACAGTGCCAGGCAGGTGACGTTGGCGATCAAAGCCACGCTGGCGGCAACCGCCATCACCGATGGGAGCGGTGCAGCACCAACGATCAACTTGCGTGCGACCTCAGCCAGCACGGCGCCGGCGAAGACGAGCTGGGTGCCGCCCTTGGCTAGGGCTGCTCCGGCACGAGCGCGCAGCGATCGTCCCAGCACCATCAGGCTCAGCCCGTACACCAGGGCATCCCCCAAGCTGTCCAGCGAATCGCCTTGCAGGGCCGTTGAGTCGGCCCAAACACCCGCGCCAAACTCAGCCAGGAAGATGAAGATGTTGATGGCCAGCACGGCCCACAGCACACGACGCTGTACCTTGGACTGGACCAGGGCTTGGCCGGTCGACTCGCACTCACAGCAAGGCATCGCTGGCCCCTAATCGAGATAGGTCACTAGGCTAATGTCCGTAGCAGATACAGGGTCAAGCCATGCGCATCGGTGAGTTGGCGAAGAAATCGGGTTGCCATCTGGAAACCATCCGCTACTACGAGCGGATTGGACTGATGCCATCCCCACCGCGCTCCTTGTCCGGCTACCGGCAGTACACCGTCACCGATGTGGAGCGTCTGAATTTCATCGTGGGCAGCCGCGCCCTCGGCTTCCATCTGGACGAAGTCCGAAGTCTGCTGCGGCTGGCCTCCGAATCGGCGCTTTCGTGCGCTGAGGTTGATGCCATGGCCCGCGAACACTTGGCCCAAGTGAAGGATAAGCAGCGTGAACTCGCTTCACTCGCGAGCGAGCTGCAAGCCATGATCGGGGCTTGCGGCCAAGGCTCGCGTGCACAGTGCACGATTCTGCGATCACTGAGCCACCGCCCTTCCTTCGGCAAGAGGCGCTTGCGGGAAAGCTTACCGACCGGCCACTTAGGTTCAAACTACCGCGGGCTGGACTGGCTGCTCTCGCCACAAAGCCCTTCACATGACGTTATTGGAATGGCGAAATTCAGCAAGCGACCAATCGGTCAGATGCACGGAAGCCCGGGGAAATTCCCGCCACTCAAACCCGGATCGGGAGTGGCAAATGCGTCCGCGGACGGATCGCGGCCAGCGTCGGGTAGTGGGCGACGACTTGGTCGTATAAGTCCGGATGCTTGCTTGCGGTGACTGTCACCACCAGCGCGTAAGGTAGCTTGATAGCGCTGGAAGGGCTCAGCTTCGACCCCGGTTCGCGTGCCTGGTAATGGATATCGAACACTGGCCGGTCCAGCGAGCTGGCACGGAAGCGGTGCCGCGCATGCCGGGTAGTGTCCCACTTGAAGGAGTCATGACGCAGAGCCTGCTCGGTGTTCCGACCCACTCCCTCGAAGAACGATTTGGACTCCGGAAAGTCAGGGTCGGTCCTGAAATTCGGCGGCGAAGGTTTCGGGAACCGGCCCTGATGCGGGCGGAACGTAATTCCCAACCCTGCGCGGGTGTAGTCGCCGGGCGTGTGCGGGTCGGTCTGGCAGAGGTAGCAGAAGGTCGCCGCGATCTCGACCATGCCTTCCAGCTCTCCTGGGGGCAGCGGGACCTCGGTCCGGATCACCTTCGACGGGTCGAGGTGGCCTTGGTATAGCACGCGCACGCTCCCGTCCGGACAGACCGTAATCGCTGAAAGGTCGCTAGGCACCAGGCCCCAGCCCACCTCTTCGCGCGGATGTTCGTCCGGGTTTACGGCGCTGTGGATGAGCAAGGCGCGAATGCCGACCGTTGAGATGCCCGCTCCGAAATGGGCGCGCACGCCGCTGGCAATTCGCATAACTGCCGGTGTCGCGAAACTCGTGCCGATCGCCTCGGCGATGCTCGGCCCAGGGAAGACAAACTTGAACTGGCTGGCCGCGATACCACCGAACTGCAACAGGTCGGGCTTCACCAGCCCTGGGGCACGCCCCGGGCCGACGCAGCTATAAGGCGCTCGCGCCCAGCCTGGCGCCCCGGAACTGGACGCACCGATCGCCAAGGCATTGACGCAGTCGCTCGGTACCTGCACACGGTTCATAGGTACCGGTGCTTCCCCGGCGTTACCGACCGCGATGGTCCCGAGCATTTGACCCTGTTGAAAGTGATCGTCGAGCATGGTGGTCCACGCCGTGACCTTGTCGTCGCCGACGATCTCGACAGGACCAATACTCAGCGTCGCGAACTCGTAGTTGGACTGGCTAAGAATCTGATCGATGTAGAGCATGACGGGATACAACTTGGCATCGACAGTCTGGTCGCCGAGAACCCGGAAATGGTCTACACCAGAATACGGGCGCGGCTGCAGGCCGCTTTGCACGCTGCCGAACAGGAGCGCAGAAGTTACGGCGAGCCCGTGCTCAACGTATTCATCAATCGAGCTGCCGATGCCATCCTTTGCCGCCGGTTCAATCCGGTTCGCCCATAAACCGAAAGGGTGGTCCATCGGCAGGCCTCCATCGAAAATGGCGACGCGAAAGGACGAATCCAGCGCCTCTTCGCTAGGCAAGGCGATATGCGGCACGTTCTGCATCGCGCGCAACATCTGCGGGCGCTTGAGTGGGCGCAATTTCGGCATTGGCCGGATGGCGCGGACAAAGGCAAAATTCGCAAGCCGCGTAGCGGCGGCCGCGCTCGCCAACGCAGGCATGAACCAAAGACCACGTGACTGGTACTCCCGCGCCTGATCCAGTTCTACGCCGCTCGCCGACGCGAACTCAAGGAAAGCGTCTTCCCAGTTCATATCGACTTCGGCGTCGTGGTGCAGCACGATTTCGACGAGTTCGGGCGAGCTGCCGAGCGAGCCCATTAGCCGGTCTTCCGCTTGCATGGCCGCCATCGACTCGATCTTTATCAGGTCTTGGATCAGCGAGTCCTCGATGTCTCCAGTACTGATTTCGAGGAGGCGCTGGAACTGGACCCGGCGACCGGCTAGAAACAGGACTGTCGAAGGGATGCCACCCTCTTTATTGCTGCCACGCCCGTCGCGCGGCTTCACCATGATGGGTCTACTCCCTACCAACCGCAGGCCTATGCTGCCCGCGAGCTCCGAGGGAAAGGCGGAACGGGAGTAGTACTGTGGGTGCAGGGTGACGGCCGAAACTACGCGGTCTCCCGGGCATGCCTCCAGCGGCAGCTGGCGAAACACCTCCTGTTGTGCCGCCATCTGAGGTAGGAGGTGTGCGCGCTGAACGTCCCAGGTGTACGGCGGCTTCGCATCATTTGGACCGCTGCGGTAGCGGCTTTCCCGGTTAAGCGTCTCGCCTCGACCCAACAGAAACTTCGGTTCGCTTGCCATGATTTATTTCCCTAGAGCGTCGAACGTAATGTTTCGCGGGCAACTTTGGCCAGCTTGCTGGCTTCCCGTTGCGAGATGCCAGCCTTCACCAGCGATACTGCGAGCCGCTTGCGGTCGCCGAGTTTGAGATCGGGAGCGCGGGCAGCCAAGAGCTCGGTGAGTACCTGCCGACCGTTAGTCTTGCCGCCTAGTAGCGTGGCCCTGCGTAGGCTGTTGAGATCACGGATGTAGTCGCTTTGAGAACTGTTGGCCCCGACCATCGCCAGCGCATCGCGCCACTCTCGTGGCACTAGGTCGGACTTGTCCGAAACCAGTTCACCGAGCTCTCGTAGTTGATCTGCGGTGGGCGAGGGGAACTCGACCGTACTGTCAAAGCGCCGCCAGACTGCAGGGTCAAGAAGGTTGGCGTGGTTGGTCGCGGCAACAAGTAGATTGTTCGGGCCCCAAAGATCAATCTCCTGCAGCAGCACCGTCACCAGGCGCTTTAGCTCGCCTATATCACTGTCGTCGTCGCGACGCTTGGCAATCGCATCCAGCTCGTCGAGGAAGAAGACACAGTCCCGGCGCTTGGCAAAATCAAAGGCCTGCTTAATGTTGTTCCCGGTGCGGCCGAGGAAGCTGCTGATCACACTCGCCAGATCAAGGACGAGCAGCGGCAGTTGTAGCTGCAGCGCCAGGTGACGCGCGGCTAGCGTTTTGCCAACGCCGGGTGGACCGGTGAACAGCACCGCGCGCGATGGCTGCAAGTTGGCACGGGCGAGCTTGGAAGCAGAGCGACGTTCGGCAACTAGCGTGTCGAGGCGCCGGATGACGTTGGGGGATTGCACCAACGGGTGCGGCATTACTGGCGGGTCTTCGACCCTTAGCAGATCAAGACGGCTATCGCCGTCAGTTGGTACCGGCACCGACAGACTGGTCCCGCCCTGACCGCGGACCGACCGAATGGCGCTGGCCGTGGTCGCCTCATCCCGACCGAAAACCGCTGCCTGTAGAACATCGGCCAAGTCGTCGCCTTCAGCGCGCAAGGCGCGGATCAGCCGGAGCACCTGGATCCGTAGCCGCTCACCGTCACCCCTGGCGCCAAGTCGCGCGATCTGGACCAATTCTGACCTTAATCTATCAATTTGGGCCGAATCTTTCTTATCTAATTGTTGTTGTTCTTTTTTTATCATGACTTAGGTGGCCTAATTTAGGCCAATCCTTGCATACGGCCTCAATCCTTGCAACTCCCTGTACCCGCGGACGCCCGGCGCTTCGTCAGGTGGCGACCAGGCAAAGCGCACAGGCAGGCCGCGAATGGATACCAATCCGCGGCAAGCTGGTTGAGAACGGCTGTCAACGGCGTCAGTGACGGCTTATGGCAGCAAGCGATGAATCGCGTGCCCGGGCGACGCTATCTGCCCGCCGGCGAATGCACGTAGGCCTGGTTCAACGCGACATGCGCTCGCACAGGGACTACGTAGGGACGCGCACTGATTTTTGTTGTACGTGCAAAAGCTAAGATGCTACGCAAGCTTTTGTTTTCATTGGTGCCCGGAGCGGGGGTCGAACCCGCATGGCCTTGCGGCCGAGGGATTTTAAGTCCCTTGCGTCTACCAGTTTCGCCATCCGGGCATAAGGCAGGGATCGTAGCACCCGCCTGCCTTTGTAGGAGCCCGCTTGCAGGCGATGCTCGCCGCGACCGCAAGAAAGGCATCGCCCGCAAGCGGGCTCCTGCTGCTTCGAGGCGCCAAACGAAAAAAGCCCGCCGGTGGCGGGCTCTCGACGATCGCGCAATGGAGGCCAGGGTCGGAATCGAACCGGCGTACGCGGCTTTGCAGGCCGCTGCATGACCACTCTGCCACCTGGCCATCGCGCACGGAGCGCATGGTTGCGGTCCGCTTAAAAAAACAAAACCCCGGTGAACCGAGGTTTTGCGGAAACTGGAGCGGGAAACGAGACTCGAACTCGCGACCCCGACCTTGGCAAGGTCGTGCTCTACCAACTGAGCTATTCCCGCGTCAGAGTCAGAAAGGATAGCAGAACCGGGCCGGATGTGAAGGCCCCGGCCGCGCTTTTTGCATGTTTCCGTAGCGGCTGCCGGAAACGACGAAGCCCCGGCTCAGGCCAGGGCTTCGGAGAAACTGGAGCGGGAAACGAGACTCGAACTCGCGACCCCGACCTTGGCAAGGTCGTGCTCTACCAACTGAGCTATTCCCGCATCGGAGCCGCGCATTTTAGCGGCGAAAACGAACTCGTCAAGCCTCCGCACGCTTGTTGGCACCGGGCTGCTTCGGCGGCTCGCCGCGCAGCATCGGCCACGCCGCGCGCAGGTAGTGCATGCCCGACCAGATGGTCAGCCCACCGGCGATCACCAGCAGCCCTTCACCAATGTGGTACAGCCGCAGCGCCTCCGCTTCCTTCTCGTGCTGCACGATGAGCACGACCAGCGCGATCATCTGCATGACGGTCTTGAGCTTGCCGACGAACGCCACCTTCACCGTGGCGCGCATGCCGATTTCGGCCATCCATTCGCGCAAGGCGGAGATGCTGATTTCGCGGCCCACGATGACCGCCGCGGTCACCGCCATCAGAATGCCCGGCCAGCCGCCGCGATGGGATTCGACCAGCAGGAACAGCGTCACCGCGACCATCAGCTTGTCGGCGACCGGATCGAGGAACGCGCCGAACGCAGAAGTCTGGTTGAGCCGGCGTGCCAGGTATCCGTCCAGCCAGTCGGTGACGGCGGCCAGCATGAAGACGATGGCGGCCGTGAAGTTGTGCCCGCGGAACGGCAGGTAGAACACCACTACCATCACCGGCAGTAGCGCCACTCGGAACAGAGTCAACCAGGTAGGTAGATTGATGCGCATCATGCTTTCCGTCGGTTGTCGATCATCAGTGTCGCACGGGAGTCTGCGTTTCAGCCGTGTAACGTGTTGTAGATGCGTTCGGCCAAGCCCCGATCGATGCCTTTGATCGAGGCCAGCTCTTCCACGCCGGCGGCCTCGACCCCGGCCAAGCCGCCGAATGCCTTGAGCAGCGCCGCGCGCCGCCGCGCGCCGATGCCCGGCACCTCTTCCAGAATGCTGCGCTCGCGCGCCTTCTCGCGGCGCTTGCGATGCCCGCTGATGGCGAAGCGGTGGGCCTCGTCGCGCACGGCTGCGACCAGATGCAGTGCGGGCGAGGCCGAGCCGGGATGGATCTCGCGGCCGGAGTTGGCCAGCACCAGGGTTTCCTCGCCCGCACGGCGCCCCGGGCCCTTGGCCACGCCGACCACCTCGATGCCGCTCACGCCAAGCTCGGTCAGCACGTCCAGCGCCTGTGCGACCTGCCCGCTTCCACCGTCGATCAGCAGCACGTCGGGCTTGGCGCCCTCGCCCGCCGCCACCTTGCGGAAGCGCCGGGTGAGCGCCTGGTGCATGGCGGCGTAATCGTCGCCCGGCGTGATACCAGCGATGTTGAAGCGGCGATAGTGCGACTTCTCTGGCCCTTCCGGACCAAACACCACGCAGGAGGCAACAGTCGCCTCGCCCATGGTGTGGCTGATGTCGAAGCATTCGATGCGCCGGGGTGGGCCGGATAGCTCCAGCAGCTTCTGCAGGTCGTCGAAGCGCGCGCCGAGGGTCTGCCGGCTGGCCAGCCGCGAGGTCAACGACGCCTGCGCGTTGCGCTCGGCCATCTGCAGGAAACGCGCCCGCTCGCCGCGGACGCTGGACTTGATCTCCACCGCGTGGCCGGCCTGCTCGCACAACACTTGCGCCAGCAGCGCCTGGTCGGGAATCGTCTCGCACAGAATGATCTCGCGCGGGACCGGTCGTTCCAGGTAGTACTGGGCGATGAACTGCGCCAGCACGTCGGCTGGCTCGGCATCCAGCGGCAGCCGCGGAAAGAAGTCGCGGGTGCCCAGGCTGATGCCATTGCGGAAGAACAGCACGCTCACGCACGCCATGCCGCCTTCGATACGGCAGGCGACCACGTCCATGTCGGCGCTGGCCCCTTGCACGTGATGCTGCGCCTGCAGCTTCCGCAACGCGGCAACCTGGTCACGCAGCGCGGCGGCGCGCTCGAAGTTGAGCTCGACGGCGGCCTTTTCCATGGAAGCGGCCAACTCATCGATGACCGCGCTGCTGCGCCCTTCCAGGAACATCTCGGCGTGGCGCACGTCGTTGCGGTAGTCCTCCACCGACACCAAGCCCACGCAAGGGGCCGTGCAGCGGCCGATTTGATGTTGCAGGCACGGGCGCGAGCGGTTGCGGAAGTAACTGTCCTCGCACTGGCGCACCTTGAACAGCTTCTGCATCAGGTTGAGGCTTTCGCGCACGGCAAAGGCGCTCGGGTACGGTCCGAAAAACCGGCCCTTGAGGTTCTTGGCGCCGCGGTGGAAGGCCAGGCGTGGATAATCCTCGCCACCGGACAGATAGATGTACGGATAGCTTTTGTCGTCCCGCAGCAGGATGTTGTAGCGCGGCTTGAGCGACTTGATCAGCTGCGATTCGAGCAGCAACGCCTCGCCTTCGGTGCGCGTGACGGTGACCTCGCAGCGCGCGATCTGGGACACCATCGCGTTGATGCGCGGCTCCATTCGCGGCTTGAGGAAGTAGCTACCGACACGCTTCTTGAGGCTGCCTGCCTTGCCCACGTACAGCAGCTCACCATCGGCGTCGAAATAGCGGTAGACGCCGGGCGAGGTAGTCAGGGTCTGGACGAAGGCCTTGCCGTCGAACGGCGGCGTCTGGGGCGACTGCATGTGACGATTCTAGCCGCTCCGGCAAGCGGCGCCGTGACCGGTGGCCGAACAGGCGGCGGCATGTGCCCGGGGAGGCTTCAGCCCGCCCTCCGGGTCACCGGCCGGTGGACTGAAGTCCACCCTACGGCTTACGGCTGGCTGGCAAGCCAGCGCTCCGCACGCTCCACGTCCGCCTCTGTGTCGATGCCGGGAGGGAACGGTTCGGGCGTCAGTCGTACCGCGATCGGAAAGCCATGTTCCAGTACCCGAAGCTGCTCAAGCGACTCGGCCTGTTCCAGCGGCGTGCGCGACAGCCCCGTGTAGCGGCCAAGGAAACCGGCGCGATAGGCATAGATCCCGATATGGCGCAGAAACGGCACGTTCGGGGGCAGCGTTTCGCGGTCGGCGGCGAACGCGTCGCGGGCCCAGGGCAATGGCGCCCGGCTGAAATACAGCGCGTGCCCGTCGGCCCCGCGCACCAGCTTGACCACGTTGGGATCGAACAGCTCGTGCGCTTGGGTGATCAGCGTGGCCAGCGTGGCCATGGGCGCGTCGTCCTCGGCCAGTGCGCGCGCGACCTCGCGGATACCGGCCGCCGGAGCGAACGGCTCGTCACCCTGCAGATTCACCACGATGGCGTCATCGGGCCAACCGTAGTGGTCGGCGACTTCGGCCAGGCGGTCGCTGCCGGACGCGTGGTCGGCGCGGGTCATGCAGACATCGACGCCCTGCCCGGCGAGCGCTGCGGCAACACGCGTGTCGTCCACTGCAACGACCACCTGGCCCGCCCCGGCCTGCAGCGCACGTTGCGCTACCCGGACGACCATCGGCAAACCACCGAGACTACGCAGCGGCTTGGCTGGCAGACGGGTGGAGCCGTATCGGGCGGGAATGGCAACGATGAAAGGCGGGACGGACATGACGAGGCGCATGGTGGAAAAGCAGCGAGCCTAGCATCGGGCTGGCCGGAAGCGCGCGCTTCGTCCCTCTCCTGCCGGAAGAGAGCGTCCGCAGAGCGGGAGGTGGGGCAGCGCAAGGCGCACGCCTCGCCCCGATCCTCACTCAAGCCCCCTGCGGAAGAGTGTCGCGAGGCCTCCGGCTACGCGTCCGCCAGCGCGAAGCCGCAGCCGTTGGCCAGTTCCATGAAGCCGGGGAAGGAGGTAGCCACGTTGCGGCAGTCTTCGATATGCACGCCACCGCCCGTGGTGACCAGCCCCGCGACCGCGAAGCTCATGGCCACGCGATGATCGCCATGGCCCTGGACGATGCCCGTACCCAGCTCACCGCCGGTAATGACGGCGCCGTCGGGCGTCTCCGCCACCTGCACACCCAGCCCACGCAAGCCGGCCGCCATGCTGGCGATGCGGTCAGACTCCTTCACGCGCAACTCGGCGGCGCCACGGATCACGGTGGTGCCTTGCGCCGCTGCGGCCGCAATGAATAGCGCGGGGAACTCATCGATCATGTCCGGCACCAGCGCCGGCGGCAACTCGATGCCATGCAGCGGTGCATGGCGCACGCACAGGTCGGCCACGGTTTCGCCGCCGCTGCTGCGCTCATCCAGCACCTCGATGTCCGCTCCCATGAGCTTGAGCGCCAGCAGCAGTCCGGTGCGTCGCGGATTCAGACCCACCGCACGCAGCCGCAATTCCGAACCGGGCACCAGGCTGGCGGCAACCAGGAAGAATGCTGCGGAGGAGAAATCGGCCGGCACCTGTACATCGGTGGCCTGCAGCACGTGTCCGCCGGTCAGGCTCGCTTGGCCAGGCGCGAACCGGATCGGCCAGCCGAACGCCGACAACATGCGCTCGGTGTAGTCGCGGGTCGGATGCGGTTCGAGGATCTCGGTTTCGCCCTCGGCATACAGGCCGGCCAGCAGCAGGGCGGATTTCACCTGGGCGCTGGCCACGGGCGATTCGTAGCGGATGCCGCGCAGGCGCCGGCCGCCGTGGATATGCAGCGGCGGCAGGCCCTCACGGGTGTCGATGCGAGCGCCCATCCACACCAGCGGTTCGGTGACCCGTCGCATGGGGCGGCGCGAAAGCGACTCGTCCCCGACCAGCGTGACATCGAACGCCTGACCTGCCAGCAAGCCGGCGAGCAGCCGCATGCCGGTGCCGGCGTTGCCGCAATCCAGCGGTTGGCTGGAACCGCGCAGGCCGTGCAGGCCCGCGCCATGCACCCATCGCTCGCCCGGTGCTGGCGTTTCGATGGTGACGCCCAGCTGCGCGAGTACGGCGGCGGTGGCGCGGGTGTCCTCGCCTTCGAGGAAGCCGCTGATGCGCGAGGTACCTTCGGCCAACGCAGCCAGCATCAACGCCCGATGGGAAATGGATTTGTCGCCCGGCACCGTGATCGCACCGCGCAGCGGTCCGCCGCGGCGGCTGATCCAGTCCAGGCGCGCGGCGGCATGGTTGCCGACGCTCACGGCAAGGCCACCGGGTAGGAGCCCAGCACGCGCACCTGCGTGGCGACCGGTCCCATGTCCTTCAGGGCCGCCTGCAACGGCGCGTCGTCGATATGCCCGGAAACGTCGATGAAAAACGCGTACTGCCATTTGCCGGTGTGCGCCGGGCGCGATTCGATGCGGTTCATGCTCACGCCATGTTTGGCGAACGGGTTCAGCACGTCATACAGCGCGCCCGGCTTGTCGTTGACGGTAATCAGCAGCGAGGTCCGATCATTGCCCGAGGGCGGGAACAGCGAGCGGCCGATCACCAGGAAGCGCGTGGTGTTGTCGGCGCGGTCCTCGATGCCTTCGGCCAGCGGCTTGAGGCCGTAGACCTTGCCGGCGGTCTTGCCCGCGATGGCCGCCGCATCGTCCGCGTGCCGCGCCAGCCGGGCCGCCTCGGCATTGCTGCCGACCGCCACGCACTCGACATCCGGCAGGTTGATCCTCAGCCAGGTCTTGCACTGCTGCAGCGACTGCGCGTGGGCGAACACGCGACGGATGTCACCCGGCGATGCGGCTTTCGACAGCAGGCACTGGTGCACGCGCAGCTCGATCTCGCCGCAGATGCGCGCCTCGGAGGTGAGGAACATGTCCAGCGTCACCTGGATCATGCCCTGCCCCGAGTTCTCCACCGGCACCACGCCGAAGTCGGCATGCCCGGCAGCGACCTCCTGGAACACCTCCTCGATGCTGCCCAGCGGCAGGCCGTAGGCCGCGTGGCCGAAGTGCTTGCGCACCGCCTGCTCGCTGAAGGTGCCCTCGGGCCCGAGGAAACCGACCTTGAGCGGATCCTCCTGCGCCAGGCACGAGGACATGATCTCGCGAAACAGCCGCACCATCTCGGTGTCCGACAGCGGGCCGTGGTTGCGATCGACCACCATGCGCAGCACGTGCGCCTCGCGCTCGGGCCGGTAATAGTCGATCGCCGACAGGCCCTCGCCCTTGACCCGCGCGACCTCCTGCGCCCAGTTGGCGCGCTCGGAGATCAGCTCCTGGATCTGACGGTCGATGCTGTCGATGCGGTCGCGCACCTTGCCCAGCGATTCCTTGGGATCGGTCATCTGGCGTTCCAGCAGTAAAGAAGTCCAAACGTTAGCAGGTGAGCGCTCAGCCATGGCGCCGTGCGAAGTCGCGCATGAACGCCACCAGTGCCTCGACTGCCTCCAGCGGCACGGCGTTGTAGAGGGAGGCACGCATGCCGCCCAGCGCCTTGTGGCCCTTCAGCGCGAGCAGGCCGGCGGCCTCCGATTCGGCCAGGAAGGCCGCGTCGAGGGTGCCTTCGTGCAGGGTGAACGGCACGTTCATGCGCGAACGCGACGCCGGGTCGATCGGGTTGCGGTAGAAGCCGCCCGAACTGTCGATCGCTCCGTACAGCAGCGCCGCCTTGGCGCGGTTTCGCTCGCCCATGGCGGCCAGCCCGCCCTGCCCCTTGAGCCACTGGAACGTCAGCCCGGCCAGGTACCAGCCGAAGGTATTGGGCGTGTTGAGCATGGAACCGGCCGCGGCGTGCTCGGCGTAGCGGAAGATGCGAGCCATCGGCCGACCCGGCCGCGCCAGCAGGTCACGGCGGACGATCATCACCACCAGGCCGGACGGTCCGATGTTCTTCTGCGCGCCGGCGTAGATCAGGCCGAAGCGGCGCACGTCCAGCGGCCCGGACAGGATGTTGGAAGACATGTCCGCCACCAGCGGCACCTCGCCGACGTCCGGCACGTCATGGAACTCGACGCCGTGGATGGTCTCGTTGGAGGTGTAGTGCACGTACGCGGCCTGCGGGTTCAGCTGCCACCCGCCGCGGGACGGCAGGTGCAGGTAGCCGTCGGCCTGGCTGCTCGCGGCGACGTTCACGCGCAGGTAGGGACTGGCCTCGCCGGCGGCCTTCTCGCTCCAGTGCCCGCTCACGATGTAGTCGGCCGTGTCGTCCGGGCCCGCCAGGTTCATCGGGATCTGCGCGAAGTGCTGGGTCGCACCGCCCTGCAGGAACAACACCGCGTAGTCGCCGGGGATCTCCAGAAGTTCGCGCAGGTCCGCTTCCGTGCGCTCGGCCATCGCGATGAAGCGCTTGCCGCGGTGCGACTGCTCCATCACCGACACACCACTGCCCTGCCAGTCCAGCAACTCGCGCTGCGCCTGTTCGAGCACCGCCTGCGGCAATGCCGCCGGCCCCGCACTGAAGTTCCAGACCTTGCCCACTGCGCGTGTCCTCATGGGATGAGCGGGCATTATGGCGCGGTGCAACATGCGGGCGTCAAATGATCTCTTAGGCGGGGCCATATACGGCGATGGAAGGCTTGGGTCAGCCCGCGCAAGTTCGCTAGTCTTGCCAGGTGCCTCACCAGCTCACCGCCTCCCAGCCGATGCTCACTGCCCGCTTCCACGCTGCCATCGCCGAGCTTCCCGCGGCGACCTGGGACGCACTGCGGGCGAGCGCCAACCCGTTCGTCTCGCATGCCTTCCTGCACACGCTCGAAAGCACTGGCTGCATCCGTCCGGACTGGGGTTGGCAGGCGCACCACCTGGGCCTGTACGAGGACGACCGCCTGGTCGCGGCCGCACCGGTGTACCTGAAGGGCAACTCGCATGGCGAGTTCGTGTTCGACTGGAGCTGGGCCGGTGCCTGGGAACGCGCCGGGGGCGACTACTACCCCAAGCTGCTCAATGCCGTGCCTTACTCGCCGGTGCCGGGCCCGCGGCTGCTGGCCGGCCGCGATGCACGCGCGCCGCGCCTGCGGCAGGCGCTGGTGGAGGCAATGCGGGCGGAGGCCGATCGCCTGGGCCTGTCCTCGGTACACGCCAATTTCCTGGAGGACCAGGAGCTGGACGCGTTCGGCAGCGACTGGCTGGCGCGCTCGGACGTGCAGTTCCACTGGCACAACCAGGGCTACGGGCACTTCGAAGACTTCCTGGCGACGCTGAAGTCCAAGAAGCGCAAGAACATCCGGCAGGAACGGGCGCAGGTAAGTGCATATGGCCTGGACATCCGCATGCGCGACGGCAGGACCATGGACGCAGACGACTGGCGCCAGATCCATGCGCTCTACACGGCCACCTTCGACGCCAAGGGCAACCATGCCGCGCTGACGCGCGCGTTCTTCCAGGCACTGGGCCATCTAGGCAGCGCCGTGCAGGTAGCCTGCGCGATGGACGGCGAACGCATCGAGGCCATGGCCCTGTTCCTGCAAAGCGACACGACGCTCTACGGACGCTACTGGGGCGCGCGGGTGGAGGTGCCGGGGTTGCATTTCGAACTGTGCTACTACCGCGGCATCGAGCATGCGATCGCCCGTGGCCTCGCAGGTTTCAAGCCTGGTGCGCAGGGCGAGCACAAGCTCGCGCGCGGCTTCGTGCCGGTACGCACGCACTCGCGTCACTACCTCGCCCATCCGCAATTCCGCCGGGCCGTGCGCGAAGCGCTGGTCCACGAAGCACAGGCGATGGACGATTACATTGCCGAACTGGGCGCGCACGCGCCCTACGCCGGGGCCTGCCGGTGATCCGCCTGCCGCTGCTCGATCCGATGGCGCCCGAGCGCTTCCCCGACCCTCGCCATGCGCTGGCCGAGCCCAACGGCCTGCTCGCCTTCGGCGGCGACCTGTCGCCGCGACGGCTGCTGGCCGCTTACGAGCGCGGCATCTTTCCCTGGTTCAACCCGGGCGAGCCGATCCTGTGGTGGTCCCCCGATCCGCGTTGCGTGTTCGACACGGCGACCTTCCGCGCCAATCGCAGCCTGCGGCGTGCACTGGCTGGCAAGGACTGGCGGGTGACCGTCGACGAGGCCTTCGTGCGCGTGATGCGCGCCTGCGCCGCGCCGCGGCCCGGCCAGCACGGAACCTGGATCGGCCAGGCGATCATCGACGCCTACGCCTCGCTGCATACGCAGGGCCACGCGCACAGCGTCGAAGTGTGGGAAGGCGACGCGCTGGTCGGCGGCGTGTACGGCGTGAGCGTGGGACGGCTGTTCTGCGGCGAGTCGATGTTCAGCGCCCGCAGCGGTGGCTCGAAGCTGGCGCTGGTGGCACTGGCGGCCCTGCTGCGCGAGTGGGGCTTTCCGCTGCTCGATGCGCAGGTCAGCAACCCCCACCTGCTGGGGCTTGGGGCGCGCGAACTACCGCGCGATGCGTTCCTGGCGCAGGTGCGCACGCTGGCGGCGCAGCCGTGCGATCCGTTGCGCTGGCGCAAGGTGGCCCCGCGAGCCGCTGCCGACTGCCTCTAGGCCTGCGCCAGCTCCAGCGACGGGTGCGACTCGGCCATGCCGAGCGCCTTGAGGTCCGGGTAATGGGTGAGGAACAGTTCGACCAGCTGCGGATCGAGTTGGCTGCCGGCCGCCTCGCGCAGGTAGGCCAGCACCTCCTCCTCCGGCCACGCCGGCTTGTAGACGCGCGGGAAGCTCAGCGCGTCCCACACATCCACGATGCTGAAGACGCGCGCGGCCAGCGGAATCTCCTCGCCGCGCAATCCGCGCGGATAGCCGCCGCCGTCCCAGCGCTCGTGATGCGCATAGGGAATGTCGATCGCGCCGCGCAGGAAGTCGACCTGCTCCATCAGCTCGCGCCCGATCTCCGGATGCCGGCGCATGTGCGCCATCTCGGCGTCGTCCAGCTTGCCCGGCTTGATCAGGATGGCATCGGGAATCGCCAGCTTGCCGATGTCATGCAGCAACGCGCCGAACTTGACCGCCAGCAACGCCTCCCCGTGCATGCCGGCCAGCCGTGCCAGGCCCATCGCCATGCGCATGACGCGGTCGGAGTGGTCGCGGGTTTCCTTGTGGCGGATATCCATGGCAGACACCAGCACGCGCAGCGTCTGTTCGTGGCCGCGCATCAGTTGGCGGTTGATTGCGGCCAGTCGTCGCACGTCCTTGCCGATCATCCAGTACAGCATCGCGCCGGTCATCACCACGAAGAACCAGCCCTTGGCGCTCTGCGCCCACACCCGTGCGTCGGGGTCCAGCACCAGCGACGCGAGCGCACGATCCGAGAGCCAGATCCACAGGGAAGCGAGCGCGACGTAGAGAAACGCGATTCGGAATTGCGGGCTGATCGACACGCCAGGCTCCAGGCACCAGGTGGCACGGACGGCATTCTTCCCCGCCATGAGGAGGACTGTCGACAGACTGTCCCCAGCCTGTACAGCCGGATGTGAAACGCGTGATCCAGCGCACATCCCGGCAACCTGGCGGCTGCCGGGTGCCGGGGGTCAGGCAGTCCGGGTGGCGTACTTGCGTGCCACGTAATCGTCCAGGATGCCGACGAATTCCTCGGCGATGTGGTCGCCACGCAGGGTCATCGCCTTTTCGCCGTCGATGAACACCGGTGCCGAGGGCGCCTCGCCATTGCCCGGCAGCGAGATGCCGATGTTGGCGTGTTTGGATTCGCCCGGTCCGTTGACCACGCAGCCCATCACCGCGAGGGTGAGGTTTTCCACGCCGTCGTACATCACGCGCCATTCCGGCATCTTGGCCCGCACATGGCCCTGCACGGTCTTGGCCAGTTCCTGGAAGAACTCGCTGGTGGTACGTCCGCAGCCCGGGCAGGCGGTGACCAGCGGGGTGAACGCGCGCAGCCCCATGGTCTGCAGCAATTCCTGCGCGACGATCACCTCCTGCGTGCGCGAGCCACCGGGCTCGGGCGTTAGCGAGATGCGGATGGTGTCGCCGATGCCCTCCTGCAGCAGCACCGCGAGCGCCGCCGCCGAGGCGGTGATGCCCTTGGAGCCCATGCCGGCCTCGGTGAGGCCCAGGTGCAGTGCGTAATCGCAGCGGGTGGCCAGGTCGCGGTAGACCGCGATCAGTTCCTGCACGCCGGACACCTTGCAGGAAAGGATGATGCGATCGCGCGGCAGGCCGATCTGCTCGGCGCGGGTGGCCGAATCGAGCGCGGAACGGATCAGCGCCTCGCGCGCGACTACGCCGGCGTCCCACGGCTGGGCGCGTTGCGCGTTCTCGTCCATCAGCGTGGCGACCATGCCCTGGTCGAGCGAGCCCCAGTTGGCGCCGATGCGCACGGGCTTGCCGTACTGGATAGCCTTCTCGATGATCGATGCGAACTGGCTGTCTTTCTTCTTGCCGAAGCCGACGTTGCCCGGGTTGATGCGGTACTTGGCGAGCACCTCGGCGCAGGCCGGTTCGGCTTCGAGCAACTGATGGCCGTTGTAGTGGAAGTCGCCCACGATGGGGACGTCCACGCCCATCATGGCCAGCTTTTCGGCGATGCGCGGCACTGCCGCGGCAGCCGCCGGCGTGTTCACGGTGATGCGCACGACTTCGGAGCCTGCGCGGGCCAGTTCAGCGATCTGCTTCGCGGTGCTGGCGGGGTCTTCGGTGTCGGTATTGGTCATCGACTGCACCACCACCGGCGCGCCGCCGCCCACCATGACTTTGCCCACGCTTACGCCTACGCTCGGGCGGCGAGTTGCCGGGCCGGCGGGGCGTGGCTGCTGGGGAATGGAGTCGCTCATGGGTCGCTACGAAAAGTGGGCCGCCTTGGCTGCGGCAATGCACAAGAATACCACTGCCCCGCTCCCTCTCCCCTCCGGCGAGAGGGTTGGGGTGAGGGGCCGGGGCTCGCGGGGATGCCTGCGAGAGCGGTGTTTTGCCTGTCGTTCGTGCGTGCTCTCACCGCAACTTGGCTCGCCTGCCGCGGGCTTCCGATCGCCTGCCGGCGCTCGGGTCACTTTTCTTTGCCGGCCCAAAGGAAAGTAACCAAAAGAAATGGCCTGCTAAGCCCGGTGAGAGATAAGAACTAGGTGCCGCCTCGCCTTGATGGGTCAGTCGCCTGCTCTTAGAGGAGCTGCCGCCGCTTTACCGCGCGCGCTCGGGAGCTGATGCAGGAAGAGAGCGAGGTTGTGCACGCTCGCCGCGCTCTGCTCCCTCTCCCCTCCGGGGAGAGGGCTGGGGTGAGGGGCCGGGGCTCGCGGGGATGGTTCCTACGGAGGTTGCTTGGTTGTCGCCCTTGCGTGGCCTCACCGCAACTTGGCTCGCCTGCCGCGGGCTTCCGATCGCCTGCCGGCGCTCGGGTCACTTTTCTTTGCTGGCCCAAAGAAAAGTAACCAAAAGAAATGGCCTGCTAAACCCGGTGAGAGATAAGAGCTAGGTGCCGCCTCGCTTTGATGGGTTGGTCGCTCGCTCTTAGAGGAGCTGCCGCCGCTTTACCGCGGGCGCTCGGGAGTTGGGGCAAGGGTGGCTTTGCGGCGGCGTGGAATGGCTACCAATTTTGCCTTCAAAGCGGTCGTGTTCGGGCGCACCGGCATGACCTCTTGGCTCGACGGCAAACTGTTGGTTTCGCTTCGTGATCGCGAGCCCTACGGGTATCAATGACGAATGTCTGCTTCGCGAGAGGGAGAGTCACAAAACGCCGATACCAGCCAAGCCTCTGGATTGCCTCCCTGGCCTCAGCTCCCGAGCGCCCGCGGTAAAGCGGCGGCAGCTCCTCTAAGAGCAAGCGACTGACCAAGCAAAGCGCACAGGCACCTAGCTTTTTAGCCACCCCGTGCTTAGCCAGGCCATTTCTTTGGTTACTTTCTTTGGGCCAGCAAAGAAAGTGACCCGAGCGCCGACAGGCGATCGGAAGCCCGCCGCAGGCGAGCCAAGTCGCGGGGATACCACGCAGGAACGACAAGCAAAGCCCCCCTCTTATGCAGGAGGCGCCCCCGCGAGCCCCGGCCCCTCACCCCAACCCTCTCCCCGGAGGGGAGAGGGAGCTCAGAAAAGCACCACGCCCTAGCGGGCGTACCGGCGCCGAGCCCAGGCGCCAGCGAACAGGCCGACGCCGAAAGCCACGTACACGGCTGCAATCGAGGCCCGCCCGATATGCCGCTCGAAACCCGGGCGGAACCGGGGCGGCGTGATCGTGTAATCCACCACGCAAGCGGCCGTCGCCACCGCCGCGGCGCGCGCGGCCGACACCCGGGGCGGCGCGGGCCAGCGCAGACACCATGCCTCGTAAATGCCCGCCCACAACAGCGAGCTGAAGTGATGCACCACGTACCCCACCGCCGTGTAGCGCCAACTCGGCCCGACGTGCCGCTTCGCCCGCCGACCCCACAACCATTGGCTGGCCGCATTCACGCCGGCCAGCGGCGCGCGCGCTTCGCACGCACTACACGCCGCCACCACCACGCTCGACAGCACTGCGGCGATCGCGCCGCTGAGGTTGGTGCGGGCAATCCACGAGGGTTTGAGGCGCGCGAGCGGCGTGGGCATGACGGAAGCCTCCGGAGGGAACAAGGCGCGCTTGCGCGTGCTGGTGCTTGGCGCGGATGGGCTGATCGGCCGCGCCGTGTGCGATGCGCTGCAGGCGGCCGGCCATCGCCCCGTGCGCGGCGTCCGGCACAGGCAGGGTAGCGGTGGCGCGGGTGTAGGCCATGTCGAAGCGGACTTCGCGCACGACACCCATCAGGCCGACTGGCTGCCACGGCTCCAGGGCATCGACGCGGTGGTCAATGCCGTGGGCATCTTCGCCGAGCATGGCGCGCAGACGTTCCGGCGCATCCACACACAGACGCCGCGTGCGCTGTTTGCGGCCTGTCGCGCCGCGGGCATCACGCGCGCCGTGCAGATCTCCGCACTGGGTGCCGACGAACACGCGACGAGTCGCTTCCATCGCAGCAAGCGAGCCGGGGACGCGGCGCTGCACGCGATGGTGCCGACCGGGACGGCGCTGCAGCCTTCGCTCGTGTTCGGCTCGACCGGTGCCAGCAGCCGGATGCTGATGCTGCTTTCCTGGCTGCCGCTGGCGGTGCTGCCCGGCAGCGGGCGCCAGCGCATCCAGCCGATCCACGTCGATGACGTTGCGGCGCTGACCGTGCGCCTGCTGGAAGACGACGCGCGCCCACCCAGCCTGGCCGCGGTGGGGCCGCAGGCGCTCTCGCTGGCGCGCTACCTGTCGGTGCTGCGGCGTGCGCTCGGTGGTGGGCGATTGCGCGTGCTCGGCATCCCGACGACCTGGCTGGCGCGCGTCGGCCGGCTCGGCGGGCACTGGGTGGACCGCGAGGCGCTGGCCATGCTCGACCGCGGAAACACGGCCAATGCCGCGTCCGCCACGCACTGGCTGGGCCATCCGCCGCGACCGCCGCGCCTGTTCCTGTCGCGGGCCGAGGCGGCGGACATGCGGGTGCTGCTCGCCTGGCGTGTCTGGGCCCTCGTGGGCCGGGTCGCCGTCGCGCTGGTATGGCTGGTGACCGCGCTGCTGTCGCTCGGCGTGTATCCGGTGGCAGGCAGTTTCGACCTGCTGGCCCACGTCGGTTTGCACGGTCCCATGGCGTCCGCCGCGCTCTATGGCGGCGCACTGCTCGACCTTGTGCTGGGCATCGCCACGTTGGCGTTGCACGGCCGTGCGCTGCGGATCACTTACCTGGCGCAGGTGGCGCTCATCCTTTCCTACACGGCCATCATCACGATCGCCCTGCCGGCGTTCTGGCTGCACCCGTTCGGGCCGATCCTGAAGAACCTGCCGATGCTGGCGCTGATCGGCGCGTTGTACGCCACCGAGCGACGCTGATGGCCTATCTCATCGTCAAATGGCTGCATGTGCTGTCGTCCACGCTGCTGTTCGGCACCGGCATCGGTACGGCCTTCTACCTGCTGGTGGTCAGCCTGCACCGCGACGTGCGCGTGGTAGCAGTGGTGGCACGCTACGTCGTGATTGCCGACTGGCTGTTCACCGCGACCACCGTGGTGTTCCAGCCCGCGAGCGGCTTCTGGATGGTGCACTGGGCAGGGATTCCCTGGCGCAGCGGCTGGGTCGGCTGGTCCACGCTGCTCTACGCGCTGGCGGTGGCCTGCTGGTTGCCGGTGGTGGTGTTGCAGGTGCGCATGCGGGACCTGGCGGTCGACGCGGCGGCGCGCGGCGAGCCCTTGCCGCCGGGATACTGGCGGGCCTTCCGGCTGTGGGTGGCGCTGGGCATCCCGGCCTTCTTCGCCTTCGTGGCGGTGTTCTACCTGATGGTGGTCAAGCCGCCGTTGTAGGAGCGCACCCTGTGCGCGGACTTGCGGCATGGCGGTCGCGCACAGGTGCGCTCCTACAAGGGGCGACTTTTGCGCAGGGCGGCCAGGACGAGGCGCTGTTGCAGGCGCTCGCCGACGCCCTTGGGCTTGCCTAGCCGCATACGCTCGAGCGCCGGCGCTTCGCCCGCCACCGGTTCGCCCGGCCGCAGGAAAGCGCTGGCCACGGCAAGACGTCCGCGCCACGTCGCACCATGCTCCTTGAGCCAGCCCAGTGCGGGAACGAGCCGCAACTCGTCGCCCGTGAAGTCGCTGCCGAACGGAAACGTCGGCAGCAGCCCCCCGCGCCTGAGCGGCGCCAATGCCTGTTCCAGGCAGTCCGGTCGATGCCGGCGCCATGCCTCGGGAATCCGGAAACCCGGCGCAAGCTTGCCGTTCGCCTTGGCCTCGGCAGCCAGCGCATCGAGGAAGCGCGCGTCGCAGATCGAAAGCATCGCCTCGATGCATTCGCTGTCGCTCTTGCCGCGCAGGTCGGCGGCGCCGTACTCGGTCACCACGATGTCGCGCAGGTGGCGCGGGATGGTGGTGTAACCGTAGTTGAAGCGGATGTTGGTGCGTACCTCGCCGCCCTCGCGGCGGGTCGCGCGCAGCAGCAGGATCGAGCGGCCGTCGTCCAGCTCGTGGGCCATCGCGACGAAGTTGTACTGGCCGCCCACGCCGCTGACCACCTGGCCGTCCTCCAGCGCGTCGGACACCGCCCCGCCCAGCAACGTGGCCATCATGCAGGTATTGAAGAAGCGCGCGCCCCGGCGCTGCAGGGCCGCCAGCGGCTGGTGGTCGCCATAGAGCTGGTTGACGTTGGAGACCGGGCACATGTCGATGGCATCCGGATCGGTAGCCTCGGTGGCGTCGAGCCACGCGTACAGCTCGCGGCTGCCCAGGAAGAACGCGCCACGCAGGTAATGCCCGCCCGGCGTGGCCGGATTGAGCCGGCCAGCGGCGGCGGCCTTCTCCAGTGCCAGGTTATCCCAGCTGCGGCGCTTGAGGATGCCGGCGCGGGCCAGGTGCATGAAGCCGTCCATCACCATCTCGCTGGCGCCGTACAGGCCGGCCTCGAACGGCTCCAGGCCGCCGATGCGCCGGGCCAGCGCCAGGGTCGGGCTCTCGCCGTCGAGCGCGCGCAGGCCGTCACGCCAGGCGGCGTTGTCCTGCTGGCGCAGCAGCAGGCTGTGGACCAGTGCGTCGGACAGTGCGCCGATGCCGATCTGCAGGCAGCCGCCGTCTTTCACCAGCGCACTCGCGTTGAGGCCGATCGCGTATTCGGCCACGCCCACCGGCGTGCGCGGGAGGGCGAACAGGCGCGGCGAACGCGCCGGAACGAGTTCCATGTCGAAGAAGTCGGCCGCGACCTCCGCATGCCCGCTGAGGTAGGGCAGGTCCGGATGCAGCACCGCCACGCACAGCGGCCGCGGCTTGCCGGCACGGGCGCACTGGGCCAGGAAGTCGAGCGTCAGGTCCGGGTTGCTGGAGAGGCTGTAGCGCACGCCCTCCGGCGTCTCGCGCCGCGCCACCAGTTGCACCAGGAGGTTCACGTCCTGCGCGGCCAGGTCGCGCGCGACGTGGGTGTAGTTCTGGCTGATGTAATCGCGCTGCGCGCGCGGCGCGTGCAGCAAGGCGCCGGACTGCAGATAGAACTCGTGAACGGCCACGTTGGGGGGAAGTGCGTGGCGCTGCTCGGCCAGGGCGTACTCGAGATCCTCGTAGTCGGCGCCGAAGTGCCGCTCCAGGAAAGGCGCGAGGAAGCGAGCTTCGAGCCCGGGCTTCGGCTGCGGCCGGGTCAACGACAATGCGGTGTAGATCGTCAGCGACCGGGCCGGATCGGCCACGGTCAGCCGGTACAGCGCGTTGAGCAGGCCATGCGGCTTGCCCAGGCCCAGCGGCGCGGCGACGCACAGATGCGCCCCCAGCCGGTCGGCGATGAGCTGTGCGCAGGCGGCAGTGTCGTCGAGGCGCGTCGCGGGCGGCATGTGCCGATCATGGCAGAAGCCGCAAGAGACGCGCATCGACCCGGCGACATTTACCGCACCGCCCATGCCCTAAACTCGCCGCCATGGCGACGACCCCGCTGATTCCCTCCGCGCCCAGCCGCTTCCTGGCCGAACAGGCCCTGAGCCGTGCTGCCGGTGCGCCGCTGATCGGCGGCAACGCGGTCGAGCTGCTGATCGATGCGCAGGCCCATTTCGACGCCTGGCTCGCCGCGATCCGCGGCGCCCGCCAGCGCATCCTGCTGGAGAACTACCTGATCAGCGACGACGAGGTGGGCCGCGCCTTCCGCGACGCGCTGGTCGAACGCGCGCGGGCCGGGGTGATGGTCGCGGTGGCGTGCGACTGGCTCGGCTGCCTGGGCCAGTCCGGCTACGCGTTCTGGCAGCCCCTGCGCCGCGCCGGCGGCGAGGTGCGCGTATTCAACCCGCCCCAGTTGGGCAAGCCGTTCGGCTGGATCACCCGCGACCATCGCAAGCTGCTGGTGGTCGACGGCCACCTCGGCTTTCTATCGGGCGTGTGCATCAGCGCGCGCTGGCTGGGCAACGCCGCGCGCGGCGTGCCGCCATGGCGCGACACGGGCGTGGCGCTTCACGGTCCGGCGGTGGCCGAGCTGGAACAGGCCTTCGCGCAGAGCTGGGCGAGCATGGGCAAGCCCCTCGCGCTGCCGCCGCCGGAAGACCACACGGCCGGCGAGATCGCCCTGCGCGTGATCGCCACCCAGCCTTCGACCGCCGGCATGTACCGGCTCGACCAGCAGGTCGCCGCGATGGCGCGCCGCACGCTGTGGATCACCGACGCCTACTTCGTCGGCATGGCCCCGTACGTGCAGGCGCTGGCCTCGGCCGCACGCGACGGCGTGGACGTGCGCCTGCTGGTGCCGGGCACCAGCGACATCCCGCTGGTCGCCGGCATGTCCCGCTCCGGTTACCGGCCGCTGCTCAAGGCCGGCATCCGCGTGTTCGAATGGAACGGCTCGATGCTGCACGCCAAGACGGCCGTGGCCGACGGCCAGTGGGCGCGCGTGGGCTCGTCCAACCTCAACATCGCCAGCTGGCTGGGCAACCGCGAGATCGACGTGGCGGTCGAGGACACCGGCTTCGCCGGGCTGCTGGCCGAGCAGTACGAACGCGATCTCACCAACGCCACCGAGATCGTGCTGGCACCGCGTCGGCACCGGCCGCATATCGCGCGGGTAAAAAGCAGCACCGAACGTCCGCCGCGCCCCAAGCGCCCGGGCGGCAGCACCAGCCGGGCCGCGGCCGGCGCGCTGCGCATCGCCAACACGGTCGGCGCCGCACTGACCGACCGCCGCGTGCTCGGCGATACGGCGCGCGGGCCGCTGCTCGCCGGCATCGCCGTGTTGATCGTGCTGGCGGTGGTGTCACTGGCCTGGCCAAAGGTGGTGAGCTGGCCTATCGCGGTGCTGTCCGCGTGGTTCGCGTTGAACCTGGCGATCCGGGTCTGGCGGCTGCGCCGGCGGCGGGACTGAGGCCAGGCTTCCCCCATCCGCCCTTCGGGCACCTTTCCCCGCGCGCGGGGGAAGGACCGTGAGCGAGCTTCCTCCCACCTACGGGCAAATCCCGTAGAGCCCTCTCCCGCCCGCCCGGGGCGAGCGGGCGGCGGTGCGGGGAGGGCTACCCGTACACGCGGGAAAACTCCCGATCGAGCCTTCCCCCGCCTGCGGGGGAAGGTGCCGAAGGCGGATGGGGGAAGCCTCGCCACGAACTGACACCCAACATGCACTTCCTCGCCCAAGCGCATGTTCAACAAGCGCTTCGTGCTAGGCTCGACGGTCCATGCGCACCCCCGACCAACCCGCCGCCCCGCCGCGCAACATCCTCACCCCGAGCACGCTCAACCGGCTGGTGCGCGGGCTGCTGGAGGACGCGCTGCCGCTGGTGTGGATCGAGGGCGAGCTGCGCAACGTGTCGCGCCCGGCCTCGGGGCACCTCTACTTCACCCTGAAGGACGCCGGCGCCCAGGTGCGCGCGGCGATGTTCAAGCCCAAGAGCAGCTGGCTGCGCTTCAAGCCGGCCGACGGCATGCACGTGCTGGTGCGCGCGCGGGTCGGCCTGTACGAACCCCGCGGCGAATTCCAGCTGGTCGCCGAACACATGGAGCTGGCCGGCGAGGGCGCGCTGCGACGCGAGTTCGATCTGCTCAAGGCGCGGCTCGAGGCGGAAGGCCTGTTCGAGGCCTCCCGCAAGCGCGCCCTGCCCCGCTTCGCCCGGCGCATCGGCGTGATCACCTCGGCCACCGGCGCGGCGATCCGCGACGTGCTGAGCGTGTTGCGGCGGCGCTGGCCGCTGGTCGAGGTGGAAGTATTACCGGTGCCGGTACAGGGCCGCGAGGCGCCACCGGCGATCGTGGCGATGCTGCGCAGGGCTTCGGCCACGCGCCGCCACGACGTGCTGTTGCTGACCCGTGGCGGCGGCTCGCTGGAAGACCTGATGGCCTTCAGCGACGAAGCGGTCGCCCGCGCCGTGCATGCCAGCGCGGTTCCGGTGGTGAGCGCGGTCGGGCACGAGATCGACTTTTCCATTGCCGATTTCGTCGCCGATCTGCGCGCGGCCACCCCCTCGGCCGCCGCCGAGCTGCTGGTGCCGGACGCGCTTGCCCTGCGGCGGCACCTGGGCCAGTTGGCGCAACGCCTGCAACTGCTGCAAAGCCGCCGGTTGCAGGCGCAGACCCAGCGCCTCGACCACCTGCTCGCCCGCCTGCACGCGCAGCGCCCGCAGGCACGGCTGGCGCGCGACCGCGAACGGCTCGTGCAACTGCACCGTCGCCTGCACGCGGCGCTGCGCGAGCAGGTCCGCACTCGCTCGACCCGGCTCGAGCGACTGCACGCGCGCCTGCTGGCGCAGCATCCGCGCCAGCGACTGCAGTTGCTGCAGCGGCGACTGGCCGAACGCGAACGCTCGCTGCAGCAATGCATGGGCCATCGACTGGAACGCGCCCGCCTGACGCTGCGCCAGTCCGCCCGCGCGCTGCAGGCGGTCAGCCCGCTGGCGACGCTGGAGCGCGGCTACGCGATCGTGTTCGACAGCGAAGGCCACGTGTTGCGCACCGCGAAGGACGCGCCGCCGGGGACGCCCCTGCGCGCGCGGCTGGCCGACGGCCAGTTGTCGCTGAAGGTGATCGACAACTCCTAGGAGGGTGGGCTTCAGCCCACCTTCCCCGTGCGGCCATGGTGGGCTGAAGCCCACCCTACGCCCATCGGCTCACGTGTCGGCAACGCCGTCGGCGGCACCCTGCCCCTTGCCCCTCCGGGAGACGTCCATGCTCGAGAAGACCTACCCCTACTACCTGGCCAACCGCCCGCAGCACCCCAACGCCGACCTCGAGGTCCGCGACAAGTACAGCGGCAAGGTCGCCACCCGCGTGGCCGTGCCCGATGCACGCGCGATGGAGAAGGCGATCGCGGCGGCGGTCAAGGCCACCGCGCCGATGCGCGCGTTCAAGCCCTGGGCGCGCCAGGCGGTGCTGGAACACTGCGTGGCGCGCTTCGAGCAGCGCCGCGACGAACTGGCGCTGGCGCTGTGCGTGGAAGCAGGCAAACCGATCAAGGACGCCGCCGGCGAGGTGACGCGGCTGATCGAGACCTTCCGCATCGCCGCCGCCGAAGCGGTGCGCCTGGATGGCGAGACGCTCAACCTGGAACTCGCGCCGCGCCTGGACGGCTATCACGGCTTCACCAGGCGGGTGCCGATCGGGCCGGTCTCCTTCATCACGCCGTTCAACTTTCCCCTCAACCTGGTCGCGCACAAGGTCGCCCCGGCGATCGCCGCCGGCTGCCCGTTCGTGCTCAAGCCCTCCGAGAAGACCCCCATCGGCGCGCTGATCATCGGCCAGGTGCTGGCCGAGACCGACCTGCCCAAGGGCGCGTTCTCGATCCTGCCCGTCGGCGGCAAGGAAGCCTCGCCGCTGGTCGAGGACGAGCGCTTCAAGCTGCTTTCCTTCACCGGCGGCCAGATCGGCTGGGACCTCAAGGCCCGCGCAGGCCGCAAGAAGGTGGTGCTGGAGCTGGGCGGCAACGCGGCCTGCATCGTCGATGCCGACCAGGGCGACAAGCTCGATGCCATCGTGCAGCGGCTGGTGTTCGGTGCGTTCTACCAGTCCGGCCAGAGTTGCATCGGCGTGCAGCGGATCTACGCGCACGCCTCGCTCTACGAGGCCCTGAAGAAGAAGCTGGTCAGCGCCACGAAGAAGCTCAAGGCAGGCGATCCGAAGAGGAAGGACGTGTTCATCGGCCCGATGATCGACGAGGCCGCGGCCAAGCGCCTGCACGGCTGGATCGAAGAAGCGCGTCGCGCCGGCGCGACATTGCTCTGCGGCGGCAAGCGCGAAGGCAACATGCTGGAAGCGACCCTGATGGAAGGCGTGCCGCGCGACGCCAGGGCCAACCGCATGGAAGCCTTCGGCCCGTTCGCCTTGCTTGCCCCGTTCGACACGTTCGACGAGGCCATCGGGCTGGTCAACGACTCGGACTACGGCCTGCAGGCGGGCATCTTCACCGACCGGCTCGAACACGCCATGCGCGCCTGGGACGAGCTGGAACAGGGCGGCGTGATCGTCAACGACATCCCCAGTTTCCGCGTCGACAACATGCCCTACGGCGGCATCAAGCTGTCCGGCTTCGGCCGCGAGGGTGTGCGCTATGCCATCGATGACATGAGCGAAGTGCGGTTGATGGTGATGCGCCGGCCGGCGTGAAGCTCAGTCCTCCGCCGGCCCCTCGTTCTCCGTCGGCACGTCGGTCCGCCCGCGCCACGCGTACCAGTGATACAGCGCCATGCCGACGTATTCGTGCATGGCGGCATTGGTGACGTAGAGGTTGTACGCGCTGGGCAATAGCGACCACACGCCGCGCAGATAGTCCGCGCGTACCGGCGTCACCTTGATCCCGAAGTGCTCGAACGCGAACACCGCCCGCCGCAGGTGGTGCGCCGAGGTGACCAGCCAGACGCGGTCGGCGCCGATCTGCCGGAGCATGCCGCGCGCGTACAGGGCGTTACCCCAGGTGGTGAGGCTGTGCTTTTCCAGCACCATGTCCTCGCGCGGCACGCCCAGTTGCATCAGCGTGCGCTTGTAGGTGCGAGCGAGCGGCTCGCCCGTGTTTTCCGCATCACCGCCGCTGACCAGCAGCGTGCAGCGTGCGCCGGACGCACGGCAGTCGCGGTAGAGCACGACCGCCTCGGCGATGCGCGAATAGGCGGTGTGACCCGGCTCTAGCGGCCCGCCCGGTGGATAGGTCGCCCCGGCAGTGAGCAGGACGATCGCATTGGACGGCGCCCAGTCCAGCGCCGGCCGCTGCGCGTAGGGTGACTGCCATACCCGCAGCAGCAGCTTAGGCAGCGCGCCGCAACCGGCCGCGACCAGGAACGCCAGCGCGAGCACGATGCCGGTGAGTCGCAAGCGTCGCCAACCCAGCCGGCCGGCCAGCCAGGCGAGGACGAACAACGCGATCAGCAGGTGCACGGTCATCGGCGGCGCTCTCCACGGTCGAGTCCGGCATTATGCGGACGCAAAGATGAGCGGAAGGTCGTGCAGGAACGCACCCTGTACGCGACCGTGCGGGCAGTCGCACGCAGGCTGCGCTCTTGCGGGGAGACGTCATCGCGCCTGCTACGCTCCAGCCACCCCACGAAGGACCACCGCATGACGACGCTCGTCTTCGTCCATGGCTGGAGCGTGACCAGCACCGCCGTCTACGGCGCCATGCCGCGGCGCGTGCAGGAAGCCGCGCGCAGCGCGGGCCTGGCGCTGACGGTCCACGACATCTACCTGTCCGAATACGTGAGCTTCGACGATGCGGTGACCATGGGCGACCTGGTGCGCGCGTTCGACCGCGCCCTGCGCGACCTGCACCTGTCGACCGGCAGCGTCGCCTGCATCACCCATTCGACCGGCGGTCCGGTGGTGCGCGAATGGCTGCGTGCGCAACGCGACACGCCAGGCAGCTACAGCACCATCCGGCTCAGCCACCTGGTGATGCTGGCGCCGGCGAATTTTGGCTCGGCGCTGGCCAGGCTGGGCAAAGGCACGCTGGGCCGGCTCAAGGCCTGGTTCAACGGCGTCGAGCCCGGGCAGCGCATCCTCGACTGGCTGGAACTGGGCAGCGCCGCTTCACTTTCGCTCAACCTCGACCACATCCATGGCGCCGACCCGGCGGCGAAGGGCCAGTTCCTGTTCGTGCTGACCGGCGACCGGCCCGACCGTTCGCTCTACGACCACCTCAACAGCTACACCGGCGAGAACGGCTCCGACGGCGTGGTGCGCATCGCCTCGGCCAATCTCAACGCGCGCCATGCCGTGCTGGCGGTGGCGGCCGGGAAGCGCGGCCTCGCGGCCGACACGCTTTCGCTCAGCCTCCTGCGTGGCCCGCGTTGCGCGTTCAAGCTGATTGCGGGCGCCGCGCACTCGGGCGAGGACCAGGGCATCCTCGCCGCCGCGGCCCCGGCGACCGTCGACGCCATCGTGCGCTGCCTCGCCGTCAACGACGCTGGCGCCTACGCGGCCGTGTGCGATGCCTTCGACACCGAGAACCGGGCCCGCGATGCCGACAAGGTGGAGTTGGAGCCGGCTGGCCCGTTCGCCCCGCGCGTGCACATCCACGACCCGCGCAGCATGCTTGTCCTGCGGCTGGCCGACGACACGGGCGAGCCGCTCACCGGCGCGGGTTTCCTGCTCACCGCCGGTCCGGAGGCCAGCCTGGACCAGTTGCCGCCCGGCTTCCTGACCGACCGGCAGGCCAACGCAGCCGATCCCTGTACCGTCACCCTGTTCCTCAACCATGCGCTGCTCGCCGGCGACGCCCGCGTGCCCGACCCGCGCAACCCCCGGCGCACCCTGCGTGCTGCCGTGGCCAGCCACCGCCCGTACGGTGCGCGCGTACAACCGGCCGACCTGGCCGGACTGGTGCACCACGTCCTCGCCGCCAGCGCCGCGGACGAGGACCTGTTCGCGATGCTGGGGCCGCACCAGACCACCGTGCTCGACGTGGTGCTGCCGCGACGAGTCCACGAAGGCGTGTTCCGGCTGACGCGGGACCTCGTGCCGCAGGATTTCCGCCATCCCGATCCGGGCCCGTCGATCGGCAATTGAGGCGGCCAGGCCGGCACGGCGTGGTACCGTGCCGCCGTTACGCCACTGCCCATCTGCATGTCCGAGACCCTGCACGTCCTCGTCGCCGCCTGCCGGCACGCGCAGGACATCCGCAAAAGCCGGTTCCTTGCACAGGCCGCACCGGTCACGTCGATCGGGCAGGCGATGGCCTTCCTGCACGAGGTCGCCGACCCGGCGGCCACGCACAACTGCTGGGCCTACCGCATCGGGCAGGACTACCGCTTCAACGATGACGGCGAACCCGGCGGCACTGCCGGCCGCCCGATCCTGCAGGCGATCGAGGGGGCCGGCGTGGACCGCGTGATGGTCGTGGTGACCCGCTGGTACGGCGGCATCAAGCTCGGCGCCGGCGGGCTGGTGCGTGCCTATGGCGGCACCGCCGCCGAATGCCTGCGCCTGGCCGAACGCGTGCCACTGGTGGCGATGGCACAGCTGATCGTGCACTGCCCGTTCGCCGACCTGGCGTTGGTCAAGGCCCGTTGCCCCGGCTGGCAGGCGCGCATCGAACACGAGAGTTTCGACGCCGAAGGCGCCACGCTGGAGCTGGAGCTGCCGGCCGACCGGATCGACGAAGCCTGTGCGCGCATCGTCGACCTCACCCGTGGCCAGGCGCGCGTGCGCACGGTGCCACCCCTGTAGGAGCCCACTTGTGGGCGATGCTCCTGGCTTCCCGCGCGAAGAGCATCGCCCGCGAGCGGGCTCCTACAAAAATCGCTTAACCCCTTTTGGGTCGACGCTCCGTTTCATCTCCCACACCCAGAGGGAGATCCGCCGATGAACGCCCTGCGTAGCCTGCTGCTTGCATTGCTCGTGCTCCTGGTCGGTTGCACGGCAAAGCCGTCCGCGCGACAACCCGCGGCCGAGGCCCCGCCCGTTTCGACCATCCCATCGGCTCCGACGCCCGCGCCCCCGCCTCCGCCACCCGCCACGCCACCGGGACCCTACATCACGCGCAAGGTCGCGCCGCCCGCCCCGCCCGCCATGGAAGTGATGGCACAAGCGGTCGCCCCGAACGCCCTCTACGCCGTATCCGTACCTTCGTGGAGCCAGCCACCGGTCAACACCGAGCGCTACACCCACCACGAGGACAACCCGGTGCAGCTGGCCGCCGAGCAGCCGGTGTCCACCTTCGGCATCGACGTCGACACCGGCTCCTACACCAACGTGCGGCGCATGTTGAACGAAGGCGCTCTGCCGCCGGCCGACGCCGTGCGCGCCGAGGAGTTCGTCAACTACTTCGACTACGGCTACGCGCTGCCAGCCGACCGCGCGCAGCCCTTCAGCGTCACTACCGAACTGGCTCCGGCGCCGTGGAACGCCAAACGTCGGTTGCTGCTGATCGGCATCCAGGGCTACCGCGTACCGGCGGCGCAGATCCCGGCCGCCAACCTGGTGTTCCTCATCGACACCTCCGGCTCCATGGACGAATCGGACAAGCTGCCGTTGCTCAAGGCCTCGCTGCGGCAGCTGGTGCGCCAGTTGCGCAGGCAGGACCGCGTGGCGATCGTCACCTATGCCGGCAGCGCGGGCGTGGCGCTGCCGTCCACGCCGGGCGACAAGCACGCCACCATCGAGGCGGCCATCGACGCGCTTGGCGCCTACGGTTCCACCAACGGGGGCGCCGGCATCGACCTGGCCTACGCACAGGCCGAACAGGGCTTCATCGAGGGTGGCGTCAACCGCGTGATCCTCGCCACCGATGGCGACTTCAACGTCGGCACGGTGGACGAGCAGGCGCTCAGGACGCGCATCGAAGACCACCGCAGGAGCGGCATCGCGCTGACCACGCTGGGCTTCGGCGAAGGCAACTACAACGATGCCATGGCGGTGATGCTCGCCGACGTCGGCAACGGCAGCCACCACTACATCGACAGCCTGCAGGAAGGCCGCCGCGTGCTGGTGGAGGAGATGTCCGCCACGCTGCTGACGATCGCCAGGGACGTGAAGATCCAGGTCGAGTTCAATCCGGCGCAGGTGAAGGAGTACCGCCTGATCGGCTACGAGAAGCGCGTGCTGCGCCGCGAGGACTTCAACAACGACAAGGTCGATGCCGGCGAGATCGGCGCCGGCGCCAACGTCACCGCGCTGTATGAAATCGTGCCGCAAGGCTCGGACGGTGGGCGCATCGATCCGCTGCGCTATGGCGAAGCGAAGGTGTCCGGCACGCACGGCAACGAGCTGGCCTTCCTGCGCCTGCGCTACAAGCTGCCAGGGCAGTCGCACAGCCGCCTGATCGAACAGCCGATCGCCGCACAGGCCTCGGCCCGCGCCAGCGATCGGCTGCGCTTCGCCGCCGCGGTGGCGGCCTTCGCCGACCAGTTGCGCGGTGGCAAGGGCACGGGCGACTTCGGTTATCGCCGCATCATGGATCTGGCAAACGCGGCGCGCGGCCGCGACCCGGACGGCTACCGCGCCGGCTTCGTGCAACTGGTGGGACTGGCCGACGGCCTGGCCACCCACGCGCCCGATGGGAACGCGTCCACCGCGGCGCGCTGAGGCCACCGGCCCCGCCGCAGCGACGGCGGCAGCGGATGCGCACCCTCCTTGCGCATCCCTCCCCGGCCGCCGGCGCGCGGCGGGGCCGGACCCGATGGCAACCATCGAAACAAATCGCGTACCCTCGCCGGCCATGGACGCCGCGGTCGACCCGGATGCGATGCTGATGCTGGCCTATGCCCGCGGCGACCTGGCCGCGTTCGAGGCGCTCTACGCACGCCACCGCGCCACGCTCTACCGCTTCGTGCTGCGCAGCCTGCGCGACGCGGCGCTGGCCGAGGAGGTGTTCCAGGAGACCTGGAGCCGGGTGATCGCCACCCGCTCGCGCTACCAGCCGCAGGCCCGCTTCCGCACCTGGCTGCTGCAGATCGCCCACCACCTGGTCGTCGACCAGTTCCGCACGCGCAGGCCGCAGGCCGGCAGCGAGGAAACCGAGGTGGTGTTCGCCCACCTGGCCACGCCCGAGGGCGAGCAGCCGGAGCACGCGCTGTCCGAGTTCGAACGGCGTCGCCACCTGCAACGTGCCATCGAACAACTGCCGGACGAACAGCACACTGCCGTGCTGCTGCGGCTGGAACACGAACTGAGCCTGGAGGAAATCGCCGAGGTGACCGGCGCGGGCCGCGAAACGGTGAAGTCGCGCCTGCGCTACGCCATGGACAAACTGCGCGAGGCGCTTGCCGAATGAACACTCCGCTGCCACCGCAGGAACCGGAAAAGCTGCCTGGCGAGGTCGAGCTCGCGGCGCTGTATCGCAAGCTGCCGCAGGCCGAGCCCGGCCCGGCGCTGGACCAGGCCGTGCTCCGGGCCGCCGCGAAGGCGCTGGCCGACGACGCCGAGCGTGCAACCGCCACGCACGCCGTGCGCCGTCCCCGCTGGCCGGTGGCCCTGGGCAGCGCCGCCGCACTCGTGCTCGTCGCCGGCCTGGCCTGGCACATGCGCGAGTTGCCCGAAGCGACCGCGCCGGCCGCGCAAGCACCCGCCGACATGGCCGAGCGGAGCGCGCAGGCGCCGACCGCCCCAGCCGTCCCACCACCGCCACCAGCGCCCCCCGCCCCAGCCATGGCCGAGCCAGCGCCAGCCCGGCAGGCCGTGGCAGCGAGGGCGTCGCAGCCACCGGCCCGCAAGGCGTTCGCACAGCCGGAAGCCAAACCACAAATCAGGCAGCAGGTTGCCGTGCCGATGCCGGCACCCATGCCGGCGCCGCCTGCGGTCATAGAAACCACCACCCCCGCACCGGCCCTCGTCGCGCCGCTGCCCGCGCCTCCCGCCCCCCCCGCGCCCCCCGCAGCAACGGCCGCCAACTTCGCGGCGGAAAACCCGGCCGCCGAACTCGAAGTGATCCGCCACTTGTTCGCCCAGGGCAACGACAAGGAAGGAAGCGAGCGGCTCACCCGCTTCCGCAAAGCCCACCCGGACATCGCCCTTCCCGACGACCTGCGCACCCACCTGCCGCAGCCCTGACCGGAACCGTGCCCGCCTGATCCTGTAGGAGCGCACCCTGTGCGCGACCGCGGGGCTCGTGCTTGCCTTTCCATCCCACCTCTCGAGGACGGCCATCGCGCCATCTTGCGCATGGCGGTCGCGCACAGGGTGCGCTCCTACATCCGCGAGAGGTGGCGCAACGGAAAGCCCGACGGGCCGGGAAGGCTGCATCGCACCCATCCACGCTATGCTCCCCACCGCGGCCTGCCGGGGAGCGGTCGCGAGGGGCGCGCCATCGGCGCGCAGGGGAACCAACCAGAACGGAAACCGCTTTCGTGAATGTCCAATCCCAAGGCGCCAAGCGCACCGAATTCACCCTACGCGGCCTGATCATCGGCATCGTGATCACCGTGGTGTTCACCGCGGCCAACGTGTTCTTCGGCCTGAAGGCCGGCCTGACCTTCGCCACCTCGATCCCGGCGGCGGTGATCTCGATGGCGATCCTGCGGGCGATGAAGAACTCCACCGTGCAGGAGAACAACATCGTGCAGACGGTGGCCTCGGCCGCCGGTACGCTCTCGGCGATCATCTTCGTGCTGCCGGGCCTGATCATCATCGGCTGGTGGAATGGCTTCCCGTTCTGGATGTCCTTCGGCATCTGCGCCACCGGCGGCGTGCTGGGCGTGATGTACACGATCCCGCTGCGCCGCGCGCTGGTCACCGACTCGGACCTGCCCTACCCCGAAGGCGTGGCCTGCGCCGAGGTGCTCAAGGTCGGCTCCAGCAATTCGGCCGAGGCGGCCGAGTCGGTCGAATCCGGCGGCGCCGGCCTCAAGGCGGTGATCGTGGGTTCGATCGTTTCGGCGGTGTTCTACGTGATCGTCAAGACGCGCGTGTTCGCCGAGGCGGTCTCGGACTACTTCCGCGTCGGGGACCGCGGCGCGGCGACCGGTTTCGACTTCAGCCTGTCCTTCGCGTTGTTCGCGGTCGGCCACCTGGTCGGCCTGTGGGTGGGTGTGGCGATGCTGGTCGGCGCGCTGATCGGCTGGGGCTGGGCGGTGCCGCACTTCCTGCTGCTGCACCCGGAAGCCGGTTCAGCGGCGGATGCCGCGCAGGCGACCTGGAGCCACTACGTGCGCTTCGTCGGCGCCGGCACCATCGGCGTGGCGGCGATCTGGACCTTGGCCAAGCTGGTCAACCCGGTGATCAGCGGCCTGGCCGGGGCCATGGCCGCCTCGCGCGTGCGCAAGGCCGGCAAGCTGGAAACCCTGCCGCGCACCGAGCACGACATCCCGATCGGCGTGGTCGGCCTCATCACGGCGATCTGCCTGGTGCCGGTGGCCTGGTTGCTCGGCCACTTCGCCAACGTCAGCGGGCTGGGCTCGCATACCGCGCTGCTGGTGATCGGCGGCGTGATCTTCGTGCTGGTGCTGAGCTTCCTGGTCTCGGCCGTGTGTGGCTACATGGCCGGCCTGATCGGTTCGTCCAATAGCCCGCTGTCGGGCATCGGCATCCTGGTGGTGATCATCGCCGCGCTGCTGCTGGTGCTGGGCGTCAAGGCGATGATGCCCGAGAGCGCCGGCAAGGCGCTGGTGGCGTTCGCGCTGTTCATTACCGCGATCGTGTTCGCGGTGGCCTCGATCGCCAACAACAACCTGCAGGACCTCAAGACCGGCCAGCTGGTCGACGCCACCCCCTCGCTGCAACAGTGGGCGCTGGTGATCGGCGTGATCGCCGGCGCGGTGGTGATCCCGCCGGTGCTGGACCTGCTCAACCAGGCCTACGGTTTCCTCGGCGCCCCGGGCGTCGATCCCGCCCGCGCATTGCCGGCACCGCAGGCCGGCCTTATCTCGGCGCTCGCCCAGGGCGTGATCACCGGCAACATCGACTGGAGCCTGATCACCATCGGCGCCGGCATCGGCGTGGCACTGATCATCGTGGACGAACTGCTGGTGCGCACCAGCCGCGCGCGCCTGCCCCCGCTGGCGGTCGGCCTGGGCATCTACCTGCCGACCTCGACCACGCTGATGGTGGTGGTCGGCGCGCTGGTCGGGGCCTGGTTCGACAACCGCGCCGACCGTCGCCCGGACGGCGAAGCGACCAAGCAGCTGGGCGTATTGCTCGCTTCCGGCCTGATCGTGGGCGAAAGCCTGCTCGGCGTGGTGGTCGCCGCGATCGTGGCGATCTCCGGCAAGCAGACCCCGCTGGCGCTGGTCGGTGATGGCTTTGATACCCCGGCGATCTGGATCGGCGGCATCGTCTTCGTCGCCAGCATCGTGGTGATGTACCGCTGGATCGCCCGCATGGGCCGCGGCACCGCCTGATGCCTTGAAACCCTCCCAGGGCCCACTCGCCGGATTCCGGTTCGTGATCCTTCCCCCGTTCGACGGGGGAAGGTGCCCGACAGGGCGGATGGGGGAAGCCTTGCCTCAAAGCCTCGAACGACCGCGGCTCCCTGTCTCGGCACAGGGAAGGGAGCAGCCGCGCAGCGCTTGGGGAATCCCCGCCCGCCCCCACCTCTTGAGGCTTCCACCCCTCCAGGCGCCTCGATGAGCGACCCCACGCCCCCCGGCAAGCCCACCGCCCGCGTCGGCGCCCTGCGCCAGCTGTGGCCTTTCCTCAAGCCGCACAAGGCGTTGGCGATCGGCTGGCTGGTGTTCCTGGGCCTGTCCTCGGGCTCGACCCTGGTGTTGCCGATGGCCGTGCGGCACATGATCGACGCCGGCTTCGGCCATGCCAGCAGCGACACGATCAACCGCACCTTCCTGGGCCTGTTCGCCGTGGCGCTGGTGCTCGCCTTCGCCACCGCGGCGCGTTACTTCTGCATCACGTTGCTCGGTGAGCGCTCGCTCGCGGCGCTGCGCACGAAGCTTTACGCCCACGTGATCCGGCTGGACGTGGGCTTCTTCGAGCGCTCGCGCGTGGGCGAATTGACCTCACGCCTGGGTACCGACACCGAAGTGGTACAGGCGCTGATCGGCTCGGGCATCTCGGTCGCCCTGCGCAGCGCGGTGATGCTGCTGGGCGCCAGCGCCATGATGGTGTGGACCAGCCCGCGGTTGGCCGGTCTCACGGCGCTGGTGATACCGGCAGTGATGCTGCCGATCCTGGTGTTCGGGCGCCGCGTGCAAAGGCTGTCGCGCGCCAGCCAGGACCGTCTCGCCGACGCCGCGGCGATCGCCAACGAAACCCTCAACGCCGCGCCCGCGGTGAAGGCCTATGCGCGTGAAGGCATCGAGAGCCGGCGCTATGGCGACGCCATCGACCGTGCGCTGGACAGCGCACGCCGGCGCATCGGCATGCGCGCGCTGCTCACCGCGGCGGTGATCGTGCTGTTCTTCGGCGCCATCACGCTGGTGCTCTGGGTCGGCGCGCGGGACGTGCTGGGCGGCACGCTCAATGCGGGCATCCTCGGCCAGTTCGTGCTGTATGCCGTGTTCGCCGCGGGCTCGGTAGCCGGGCTGTCGGAAGTCTGGGGCGACGTTTTGCGCGCAGCCGGCGCCATGGAAAGGATCGGCGAACTGTTCGGCGAACAGGCGCACATTGCCGATCCGCCGCAGCCGCTCGCCCTGCCCCGTCCGGTCAGCGGCGCGCTGCGTTTCGAGCACGTCGGCTTCCACTACCCCACGCGGCCGGATGCGCCGGCGCTGCACGACTTCAGCCTGGACATCCGTCCCGGCGAAACGGTGGCACTGGTCGGCCCCTCCGGCGCCGGCAAGAGCACCGTGTTCGCCCTGCTGTTGCGCTTCTACGACCCGCAGACCGGCGCCATCCGGCTCGACGGCATGGACCTGCGTGCGCTCGCCCTGCAGGAATTGCGCGGCACCATCGCGCTGGTACCGCAGGAAACGGTGATCTTCGCCGGCAGCGCCGCCGACAACATCCGCTTCGGCCGCCAGGCGGCGAGCGATGACGAGGTGCGCGAAGCCGCCGATGCCGCCGAAGCGCACGAGTTCATCAGCGCGCTCGCCGACGGCTACGATGCGGAACTAGGCGAACGCGGCGTGCGACTGTCCGGCGGCCAGCGCCAGCGCATCGCCATCGCGCGCGCGATCCTGCGCGACGCCCCGCTGCTGCTGCTGGATGAAGCCACGTCGGCACTCGACGCGCAGTCGGAAGCGGCCATCCAGCAGGCCCTCGAACGCCTGGAGAAAGGTCGCACCACCCTGGTCATCGCCCACCGCCTGGCTACCGTGCAACGCGCCGACCGCATCGTGGTGATGGACGGCGGACGCATCGTCGCCCAGGGCACCCACGAAAGCCTGCTGGCCGAAGGTGGGCTGTACGCGGAGCTGGCACGGCTGCAATTCGTGGCCTGAAACGGATGCATTTCCTGCAGGAGCCCATCTGCGCGCGACCGTCGTGTCGAACGGTCGCATACAGCTGTGCGCTACGCCGGCCCTCAAAACGCGTCGCCCCCCGTAAGAGCCACGCGTGGATGTTGCTCTTGGCCCCGACTGCCAAGCCACACAGTTAGGGTTCCTAGAAAGGCCTGGAGCCGAGCCTCCCCGCAAGTGAAATCAAGAGGCGTTGAGCGGGCGCTATGCGATCACTTCCTCAGAGGGATTCCGTGGCCGGCCGCGATGCGGTGGTGCGTTCCAGCCATAGCGTCGCAACGAACGGCCCACGGGTCGCCGCCAGCTCGACGACAAGACGTGGAAGACGTTCGCTCGGCGTGCTGCGGGGGTCGTAGGCGTGGACGCCACAGCCATCCTGCGTACAGTTCCAGCTCTCCAAATGCGCCGCGACCGGCGTCAGGACGAACGGCGACGAGGCCACGAGCTGTCCGGTCACCGAAGGCCCGACCGCCCCCGGGGTCGGCGGCGCATAGCGCGAGTGGTAGTTGCCCATATACGCGATGACCAGACCATCAGGCGCGAGGCCATCAAGCTCGTGGCGGATGTGCTCTGCCATGCCCGTATCATCGAACAGAGCGAAACCACCGGCAGCCTTGATGGTCTGCTCATCCGGATAGTCCGGCACCATGGCGAACACATCCACGTCGGTGCCTTGCGCGCGCAACGCACGGACGCGATCGATCAATTGCAACATGGCCTTGCTCGAGCGGCCGTCCCGTCCTTTCCAGAACGAAGCGCGCAAAAGGTTCGCGCGGTCGTCCGCGCCCCCGCTTGAGCGCAGGTAGCTGTCCAGCGTCGCCTGCATGGCCGAAGGCATCTCCAGGCCGAGGCGTACTGGTCGTTCCTCGGCCGCTTGCTCGACCAGGGCGCCAACCAGTGCCGGGACTTCGTTGGAGCCGTGGACTTCCCCGACGATCACCAGCCGGTGGACCGCGCAAGCGTGGAGCAGATCCTTTACCGCCTGCACAGGCGAAGCTACGGCGCCGGTCGTTACCTGCCGGCAGGCTGCGGGCGCCTCGCGCGCAATCGCCATCGGCCCCGGCAAAGCCAGGCCCAAGGCTACGGCACACGCCACACGGGTCCCTCGTCTCATGGTGGTCTTCCTTGGGCTAAAACCCTATTTAACACCCTTCCTCCCATCGCCCAAACCGGACTATTGGCGCAACATTGACGCCATCGTCCCTAGCGTCGTCTCGTGCCTGACATCCTTCTCGAGCCCCGCCCCGAGGGCCTCTACTGCCCCGCCGGCGGCTTCTACATCGATCCGGCCGAGCCGGTGGCGCAGGCCGTGGTGACGCACGCTCACGGCGACCATGCACGCCAGGGCAATGCCTGTTACCACGTGGCACGCGCCGGACTCGGGCTGATGCGCGAGCGATTGGGCGAGCCGGCACGGATCGAGGCCTACGACTACGGCGAACCGTTCACCCTGGGCGAAGTGCGGGTCTCGCTGCATCCGTCGGGTCACATGCTGGGCGCAGCGCAGGTGCGGATGGAACACGCCGGGCGCGTCGTGGTCGTTTCAGGCGACTACAAGCGCGAGCCGGACCCGACCTGCGCGCCGTTCGAGCCCGTCGCCTGCGACACGTTCGTCACCGAATCGACGTTCGCCCTGCCGGTGTATCGCTGGCCGCCGATGACGCAGGTGGTCGATGAGCTGCTCGCGTGGTGGGACGACTGCGCCCGCCGCAAGGTGTCGGCCGTGCTGTTCTGCTACGCGCTGGGCAAGGCGCAGAGGCTGCTGGCGGAGTTGGCTCCCCGGGTCGATCGCGTGGTGCACCTGCACGGCGCGCTGCTGCGCCTGACCCAGCTCTATCGCCATGCTGGCGTGGCGATGCCTCCCACGCAGCCGCTGGAGGAGAACGCGCGCGGCGCCGCGCTCGCCGGCGAGCTGGTCCTCGCGCCGCCCTCGGCGGCCGGTTCGCCCTGGATGCGGCGATTTCCAAACGCCTCGACCGCCTTCGCGTCGGGCTGGATGCAGGTTCGTGGCAACCGCCGCCGACGCGGCTATGACCGCGGCTTCGTGGTGTCGGATCACGCGGACTGGGATGGCCTGCTGCGCAGCGTGCGAGACAGCGGGGCCCGCCGCATCTACGTCACCCATGGCGACGGCGACGCGCTGGTGCGTTACCTGCGCGAGCAGGGTCACGATGCGTTGCCGCTGTCGGCCTTGGGAGCCTGAGCGATGCGCCGCTTCGTGCAGCTCTACGCCGCGCTCGACCGCACCGGGTCCACGACCGCCAAGCGCGATGCCATCGCCGCCTTCCTGCACGACGCGCCGCCGGCGGACGCCGCGTGGGCGGTGTACGTGCTCGGTGGCGGCAAGCTCCGCCGGCTGGCCAGCGTCACCGAGTTGCGCCAGGCGACCGGCGCGGCGACCGGGTACCCCGACTGGCTCATCGACGAAAGCTACGCGCATGTGGGCGACCTGGCCGAGGCCATCGCCTTGCTTTTGCCGCCCGGCGAGCGGTCCGACGACACGCCGTTGCACGTGTGGATGGAGCAGCGTCTGCCGTCCCTGAGCCGGCTCGATCCGAGCGCTCGCGTGGCCCAGTTGCAGGCCTGGTGGGCGACCCTTCCATCGGAGGAGGTCTTCCTGCTCAACAAGCTGATCACCGGCGCGTTGCGGGTGGGCGTGTCGCAGCGGCTGGTGGTGCAGGCGCTGGCGCTTTGGTCGCAGTTGCCGACCGACCTGATCGCCCACCGGCTCAGTGGCGACTGGAGGCCCGATGCCACCTCGCTGGCCGCGCTCGCACAGCCGGCCGGTGACGACGCCCACCGCGAGCATCCGCCGTACCCCTTCTTTCTCGCTTCGCCGCTGGAGTCGCCCGTGGAAAGCCTCGGCGGTCGCGACGAATGGCTGGCCGAATGGAAATGGGACGGCATCCGTGCCCAGCTCATGCGTCGCGGAGACGAGGCTCGGCTGTGGTCGCGCGGTGAGGAACGGCTGGATGGCCGCTTTCCGGAAATCGAGCAGGCTGCCCGCGCCCTGCCCGCCGGCTGCGTGCTCGATGGCGAGATCCTGGCCTGGGACAGCGATGCGGCAGCGCCACGGCCGTTCACCGCCCTGCAGAAGCGCATCGGCAAGCTCAAGCCCGGCGCGAAGCTGCTGGCCGAGACGCCGGTGCGCTTCATGGCGTACGACCTGCTGGAACTCGATGGCGCGGATCTGCGCGAGACGCCGCTACGTGAACGACGCGAGCGGCTCGCCGCGGTGCTCGAAGGCATGCCCTCGACCCTGCTGCTCTCGCCGGCGGCCGATACGGACGACTGGACCGCGCTGGCGCAGCTGCGCGAGCAATCGCGCGAGCGGCGCACCGAGGGGCTGATGCTCAAGCGCCTGGACTCGCCCTACCGCGTCGGCCGCAAGCGCGGCGACTGGTGGAAGTGGAAGGTCGATCCCTACACGCTGGACGCGGTGCTGATCTACGCCCAGTCCGGCCACGGCAGGCGCGCGGGCCTGTTCACCGATTACACCTTCGGCGTGTGGGACCGCGGCCACCTGGTGCCGGTGGCGAAGGCCTACTCGGGCCTGGACGACGCCGAGATCGCACGGCTGGATGCCTGGATCCGTGCGCACACGCTCGAGCGCTTCGGGCCAGTGCGTTCGGTCGAACCGGAGCATGTGTTCGAGCTGGCCTACGAGGCGATCCAGCGCTCGGGCCGGCACAAGTCGGGGGTTGCCGTGCGCTTCCCGCGCATCCTGCGGTGGCGGTCGGACCTGTCGATCCGCGATGCCGACCAGCTGGAAGACCTGAAGCGCATGGCGGAAGGCTGAGTCCCACTGTAGGAGCGCACCTGTGCGCGACCGCGGGCCTCCCGGTCGCGCACAGGTGCGCTCCTACAGATATGCCGCGGTCAGAACCGCACCAGCAGGATGAGCGCGATCAGGAACGCCAGCACCGCCGCCGTGGCGATCAGCCACCACACCTCGCCGCGGGGGCCGGCCTCGTCCTCGGGCAGATGCTCGACGGCCGGTTCCGGTGGCGTACCGGCCGGCGCGGGCAACAACCCGGGCGCGTCGACCACGAAACGGTGCATGGCGATGCCGAGTTGGTCACCCGGGTGCAACGCCGCCTGTTCCACCGCCATGCCGTTGAGCCGCAGGGGGTAGCGCGGCGGCGTCGGCCCGGCGGCCACGCGCAGCTCGCCTTCCTTCCAGAACAGCGCCAGCGTGGCCGTCGCGGCTTGCGGCAACTCGAGCGGCTGGTCGCCCTGCGGGCCGAGCTCCAGCCGCTCCTGCAAGGGGAACACGCGCCCGGACAACGGCCCGGCGACCGCGCGCAGGGCGGCGGTACAACGGCCCTGCTCGGAAAGCGTGACCGGCTTGCGCGTGGCTGGCGCCTCGTCCGCGCACAGCAGCATGCGGCAATCGCCGAGGCTCAGGATGTCGCCGGCGCGCAGCAACGCACGTTCGCGCACGGGGCGTGCGTTGACGTAGACGCGGCCCGCGCCCGAAAGCACTTCGAGCACCCAGCCGCGGCGGTCCTGCAGGATGCGCAGGTGGTGCGCCGCGCCCTGCTGGGCCGAGACCACCAGGTCGTTGTCCGGCGCGCTGCCGATGCGCAAAGCGACCTGCGCCCAGCGGAACTCCTCGCGAGCCGAATTGGGAAACTCGATGCGCATCTAAAGACCGATCCAAAGATGGCCGGGACTCTAGCAGATGCATGGCCTCTCCTTCGCGCACGCCGCGTAAGATGGGCGATCCACACGGAGGCCTTTTCCATGCCCAAGATCGACATCCGCCGCCCGCACAACCTCCCGCTGGACCAGGCCCGCGCCGTGGTCGACAAGGTCGCCGCGCGCATGCGCGAGAAGTTCGACATGCAGAGCCAGTGGCAGGGCGACACCCTGCGGTTCTCGCGCTCGGGCGTGAGCGGCGGCATCGCGGTGGCGCCCGAATCGGTGCACGTCACCGCCGAGCTCGGCCTGATGCTCTCGCCCCTCAAGGGCATGGTGGAGCAGGAAATCCGGCGCAAGCTGGACGAGTACTTCGGGGGCGCCGCCTGAGCTTCCTTTGATCAGGCGCCCGGACGTGGCATACTTGCCCGCTTACGCGGCCGCCACGGCCGGGCCCTACACACCGGAACGCATGGCCAAAGACGACGTCATCGAAATGGAAGGCACGGTCCAGGAGACCCTGCCCAACACCATGTTCCGTGTGCAGCTGGAAAACGGGCACGTGATCACCGCCCACATTTCCGGCCGCATGCGCAAGCACTACATCCGCATCCTCACGGGCGACAAGGTCAAGGTCGAGATGACTCCCTATGACCTGACCAAGGGGCGGATCACCTACCGAATGAAGTAGGCGCCACCGGGACAAACGGAAAGGCCGCGCATCGCGCGGCCTTTTTCGTGGGCAGACGGCTTGCCGTAGGAGCGCCCTTGGGCGCGACCGCACGTCGCATCGACCCACGCGGTCGCGCCCAAGGGCGCTCCTACAAGGCATGAAGCGCGACCGGGCCAGCTCCCCCGTGAAGGGGGGAAGCCAAGTTCACTCCACCACGACCGGCATCTTCTCCGCCGTTTCGGTCTCAACGTGCAGCTCGCCGTCGCGCACGCTCAGCAGCACCTTGCCGCCCTCGGACAACTTGCCGAACAGCAGCTCGTCCGCCAGCGCCCGCTTGACCTTCTCCTGGATGACACGCGCCATCGGACGCGCGCCCATCTGCGGGTCGAAGCCGTGCTCGGCCAGCCAGCGGCGGGCGTCGGCATCGACATCCAGGCTGACGTGCTTGTCGGCCAGCTGCGCTTCCAGCTCGATCAGGAACTTGTCGACCACGCGCAGAATGTGCTCGAAGTCCAGCGCATGGAACTGGATGACGGCGTCCAGGCGGTTGCGGAACTCGGGCGTGAACATCTTGCGGATGGTTTCCAGCGAGTCGGTCGCATGATCCTGCTTGACGAAGCCGATGCTGCGGCGCGACGCCTGCTGCGCGCCGGCATTGGTGGTCATCACCAGGATCACGTTCTTGAAGTTCGCCTCGCGGCCGTTGGTGTCGGTCAGCACGCCACGGTCCATCACCTGCAGCAGGATGTTGAACACGTCCGGGTGCGCTTTCTCGATCTCGTCCAGCAGCAGCACGGCGTGCGGGTGCTTGGTCACCGCTTCGGTCAGCAGGCCGCCCTGGTCAAAGCCGACGTAGCCCGGAGGTGCACCGACTAGGCGCGACACCGAATGCGCTTCCATGTACTCGGACATGTCGAAGCGGATCATCTCGATGCCGAGCTGCAACGCGAGCTGCTTGGTCACCTCGGTCTTGCCGACACCGGTGGGACCGGCCAGCAGGAAGCTGCCGATCGGCTTGGTCGGGTCGGCCAGGCCCGAGCGGGCCATCTTGATCGACGCGGCCAGCGCCTCGATCGCCTGGTCCTGCCCGAACACCACCATCTTGAGGTTGCGCTCGAGGTTCTTCAGCACGTCGCGGTCCGAGGCCGACACCTGCTTGGCAGGGATGCGCGCCATCTTGGCGACGATGTACTCGACCTCCGGCACGTCGATGGTGCCGGTGCGCTGGTCCTCGGGCAGCAGGCGCTGGCGTGCGCCGGCCTCGTCGATGACGTCGATGGCCTTGTCCGGCAGCAGGCGGTCGGGGATGTGCTTGACCGACAGGTCCACCGCGGCCTTCAGCGCCTCGTTGGTGTAGGCGACGTTGTGGTGCTCCTCGAAGCGCGTCTTCAGGCCCTTGAGGATCTCGATGCTGTCGGCCACGGTGGGCTCGACCACGTCGATCTTCTGGAAGCGGCGGGCCAGCGCGCGATCCTTCTCGAAGATCCCGCGGAATTCCTGGAACGTGGTCGAACCGATGCAGCGCAGCTCGCCCGACGCCAGCATCGGCTTGATCAGGTTGGACGCGTCCATCGTGCCGCCAGAGGCGGAGCCCGCACCGATGATGGTGTGGATCTCGTCGATGAACAGGATCGCGCCCGGCTGCTTCTTGAGCTGGGTGATCACCGCCTTGAGGCGCTTTTCGAAGTCACCGCGGTACTTGGTGCCGGCGACCAGGGCGCCCAGGTCGAGCGACCAGATCACCGCGCTCTCCAACACCTCCGGGACTTCGCCCTCGACGATGCGCTTGGCCAGGCCCTCCGCCAACGCGGTCTTGCCGACGCCCGCGTCACCCACGTAAAGCGGGTTGTTCTTGCGCCGGCGGCAGAGCACCTGGATGGTGCGCTCGATCTCGTCCTGGCGGCCGATCAGCGGATCGATCTTGCCTTCCAGCGCCAGGTCGTTGAGGTTGGTGGCGTACTCGCTGAGGGGGTTGCCCTTGCTGTCGGCACCCTCCTCGCCCTCGCGCTCGCTGCCGGGCATGCCGGTGCTCGGCTCGTCGCCGATCTTGGCGATGCCGTGCGAGATGTAGTTGACCACGTCCAGCCGGGTGATCTCCTGCTGATGCAGGAAGTAGACGGCGTGGGAATCCTTCTCGCCGAAGATCGCCACCAGCACGTTGGCGCCGGTGACCTCCTTTCGGCCGGAGGATTGCACGTGGTAGACCGCGCGCTGGAGCACGCGCTGGAAGCCGAGCGTCGGCTGGGTGTCGCGCTCGTCCCCGTGGGGCAGCACCGGCACGGTCTCGGCGATGATCCGCTCGAGCTCGGCCGACAGCCGCGGCAGGTCCACGCCGCAGGCGCGCAAGGCGCCCAGCGCGGACTGGTTTTCGGTGAGGGCGAGCAACAGGTGCTCCACGGTCATGAACTCGTGGCGCTGCTCACGGGCCTGCTTGTAGCAGTGGCCGATGGTGACTTCGAGATCCTTGCTGAACATCCGGACCTTCTCCGCTGGGGAATGACAGGGCGGCCTAGCCGCGATGGCTACAAGATGGGGCCGCTCATAGCTTTTCCATAGTGCACAACAAGGGATGCTGATGAGTCCGTGAGTACTCGTTCACCTGCGTCACTTTCGTCTCCGCCACCTCGCGGGTGAAGACGCCGCACACGCCCTTGCCGCGGGTATGCACGTGCAGCATCACCTGCACCGCGCGCTCCTGGTCCATGGCAAAAAAGCCGCGCAGCACCTCGACCACGAAGTCCATGGGAGTGAAATCGTCATTCAGCAGCACAACTTGAAAAAGTGGCGGCCGTGCCAGTTCCGGACGGCTGGTCTCGACGGCCAGGCCGTGTCCGCTGCCGGGGTCGTGTTCGGGTTCGTGGGCCATTGCTCGTGGGGACTTTGTACTGGTACGGAGTATACGCCGCGATGGATGCAGCCTAAGTCGCGCCGTCGTGCAGGACGCGACCCGTTTAGGTGATGGCACAATGGCGCATTTCCAGCCCTCCCCTCCCCGATGTCCGTCACCTCCCCCGCCTCGTCCGTCTGGCGCCCCCACGTCACCGTCGCCTGCGTGGTGGCGCGCGGCGAGCATTACCTGATGGTCGAGGAGGAAGTCGGCGGTCGCCTCGTCTACAACCAGCCGGCCGGCCACCTGGACGACGGCGAGAGCCTGCTGCGGGCCGCCGTACGCGAGACGCTGGAGGAGACCGGCTGGACGATCCAGGTGGAACACTTCCTGGGCGTGCACCAGTGGCGCAGTACCGAGCATGGCGAGGGCGTGGTGCGCTTCAGTTTTGCCGCGCGCGCGGTGGCGCACGATGCGCACCGGCCGCTGGACGCGGGGATCCGTCGCGCCGTCTGGCTGACCCGCGCGGAGATCGCTGCGCTCGGCGACCGCCTGCGCAGCCCGATGGTGCTGCTCAGCATCGACGCCTGGCTGGCGGGGCGGCGCCTGCCGCTGGACGTACTGTCCAGTCTGCTTGGGGAGCCAGACCTGCCATGAAGGTGATGTTGGGCGTCTCCGGCGGGGTCGACTCGTCGGTCGCCGCGCTGCTGCTCCAGCAGGCCGGCCACGAGGTCGAAGGCCTGTTCATGCAGAACTGGGAAGAAGACGACCGCGACGGGCCGTGCAGCGCCGACGCCGACCGCAAGGACGCCCTGGCCGTCTGCGGGCGCCTGGGTATCCCCTTTCACGCACGCAACTTCGCCGGCGAGTACTGGGAAGGCGTCTTCGAGCACTTCCTGGCCGAGTACCGCGCCGGGCGCACGCCCAACCCGGACGTGCTGTGCAACCGCGAGATCAAGTTCAAGACGTTCCTGGACGAGGCGCGCGCGCTGGGCGCAGAGAAGATTGCCACCGGGCACTACGCGCGCGTCGACGAGCGCGACGGCCAGTACCGCCTGCTGCGTGCGGTGGACGCGGGCAAGGACCAGACCTACTTCCTGCACGCGCTGGGCCAGCGGCAACTGGCGTCCACGCTGTTCCCCGTCGGCGAGATCGAGAAATCGCAGGTGCGCGAGTTGGCCCGTGCCGCCGACCTGCCCACGCACGCCAAGAAGGATTCGACCGGCATCTGCTTCATTGGCGAGCGCGACTTCCGCAGCTTCCTGGCGCAGTACATTCCAGCCCGTCCCGGCGAGATGCGCACCCCGGAAGGGACCTTGGTGGGCGAACACCAGGGCACCATGTATTACACGCTGGGCCAGCGGAATGGACTGGGCATCGGCGGGCGCCAGGGCATGCGCAGCGAGCCGTGGTACGTGGTTGGAAAAGACGTGGCGGCAAACGTGCTCTACGTGGCGCAGGGCGGCGAGAACCACTGGCTGCAATCGAAAAAGCTGCGGGCCGAAGCGCCGACCTGGGTCGCCGGCATGGCTCCGGCGACCTCGTTCCGCTGCACCGCCAAGACCCGCTACCGGCAAGCGGACCAGGCATGCGAGGTCCAGGTGTCAGGCGCCGGCCTGGAGGTGTACTTCGACGAACCCCAGCGTGCGGTCACCCCGGGCCAGTCGGTGGTGTTCTACGACGGCGAGGCCTGCCTGGGCGGCGCCGTGATCGCGGCCACCGACGCGCCGTACGGTGGTCTTTCCCCCTTCCCGCAGGACCTTCAGACGTGCTCGACACCCTCGCCATGAATGAACCTCGCGTGCTCGCGCTGGCCGGCCTGTTCCAGGCGGCAGGGCTGGCACAGCAGCTGGCCAACCAGGGACGCTGCGACGAGGGCGCGATGGAGTCGAGCGTGGCCAGTGTGTTCCGTATCGACGCGCCCTCGGTGGCTGCCGTCTACGGAGGCGTAGGCGGCGTACGGCTGGGTCTGCGCAACCTGATCGGCCAGCTCGATGACAGCAGTCGCGACATGGGGCTGACCCGGATGGCGGTCACCGTCATGCGGCTGGAACGCAGCCTGGCCCGCCGTCCCGAGCTCACCGCCAAACTGCAGGAGGGCATCGTTGCGGCGAAGCGGCAGGTCGACCATTTCGGGCAGGACTCCCCGCAAGTGGTCCGACGCCTGGCCGATCTCTACGCCTCCACCCTGTCGACGCTGAGCCCGCGCGTGATGGTCAGCGGCAATCCGCAGTTCCTGCAGCAGCCGGCGGTGGTGGAAAAGGTGCGCGCCAACCTGCTGGCGGCCGTACGGTCCGCCGTGCTGTGGCGGCAGGTCGGCGGGCGGCAGTGGCAGATCGTCCTCAACCGCCGCCAGTGCAGCATGCTGGCGCGGGGGCTGCTGACCGGAGTGACGCTGGACAACGGCTGAGCCGGAAAGTCCCTGTAGGAGCCCGCTTGCGGGCGATGCTCCTGGCCAGGCATTCGCAAGAGCATCGCCCGCAAGCGGGCTCCTACAGGTTCACGGCCAATCCGGGGCGCTGCTGCGCCACCTTGCAGAGCAGCTCGGCGAACGCCTGGATGTCCGCATGCCAGGGAGACGCCTCTCGCCAGTACAGCGCGATTTGCCGGCCCGGCACCGCGCCTTCCAGCGGCACCACCGTGAGTTCGGGCTTGGAAGCCAGCCGCTCGCGCGCCAGCGCAGGCACCAGCGCATAGCCGCCACGCAGGCCGACCAGTGCAGCCAGGCTCTCCAGGCTCACGTCCTGCACGTGTCCACCGTGGCCACCCTGCCCGTCGATGCCATCCGGGTGGCTCTCGGCCATCAGCGTGGCCTCGGCCTCGTCCAGCTCGTCCAGCGACACGCTGGCGCGGCCAGCCAGCGGGTGGTCGGCCCGGAACAGCACCTGCCACGGTTCGGCGAACAACGGCCGGGTGGCAATACCGCTGGGGGCGTTGGCCGGCGGCGCCAGCACGGCATCCAGCTCGCCCTCGTGCAGGCGGCGCAGCAACCCGCGCGGCTTGCCTTCGGACAGGCTCAGCCGGGCCGCCGGGAAATGCAGCGGGAACGGTTCGACCAGATGCGGAAGCAGGTAGGGGCCGAGCGAGGCCGGCACGCCCAGGCGCAGCTCGCCGCCAAAGGCGACCGTGCCGGCGCGGGCCGCCTGCTGCAGATGCTCGGCCGCATCCAGCACCGCGTCGATCCGCTCCAGCAGCCGCTGCCCGCCCGCGGTCGGCACGATGCGCCGACCGCCGCGCTCGAACAGCGGCGCGCCCAGCGCCTGTTCGACCTTCTGCACCTGATGGGACAAGCCCGACGGACTGATGTGCATGGCCCGCGCGGCGCTGTTGAAGCTGCCGTGCCGATGCACGGCCTGGACCAGCGCCAGGTCGCGCAGCGATACCGCAGAGAGCGCCGTCGAAATCATCGAATGCTGCATGTCACCAAAAGCGTTTGTGCGGAAGGACGGGCCGTCGCATGCTTGGCGGCCAACGGCGGGAAGGTCGGCTCATCCCGACCATTCTAGCCGCCCCGCTCGCCCGCGCCGCGCGAACGCACTACCCAGCCAACCCGCCAAACCTCGAGCGCCGCGAGGACGCATGGCGCGGTATTTGCGATAATCACGGGCCTTTGCGCGCGCTTGGCCGCCGCAATGCTGTCTCCCCAGCCGCTTCAAAGCTCAAGCCAGGAGTTCCGTCATGAAAGACTCGTTTTCCATCCGCGACACCCTCGAGGTCAACGGCAAGCGCTATGCGTACGCCAACCTCGCCAAGTTCGGCGAGCGCTTCGACCTCAAGCGGCTGCCGTACTCGCTGAAGATCCTGCTTGAGAACCTGCTGCGGCACGAGGACGGCATCAACGTCACCACCAAGGAAATCGAGGCGGTCGCCAAGTGGCAGGCCAAGGCCGAGCCCGACACCGAAATCTCCTTCATGCCCGCGCGCGTGGTGCTGCAGGACTTCACCGGCGTGCCCTGCGTGGTCGACCTGGCGGCGATGCGCGATGCGGTGGTCAAGCTCGGCGGCGACGCCACCCAGATCAACCCGCTGGCGCCGGCCGAGCTGGTGATCGACCACTCGGTGCAGGTCGACGCCTACGGCTCGGAATCGGCGCTGGAGAAGAACGTCGAGATCGAATTCGAGCGCAACCAGGAGCGCTATGCCTTCCTGCGCTGGGGCCAGAAGGCGTTCAACAACTTCAAGGTGGTGCCGCCACGCACCGGCATCGTGCACCAAGTGAACCTGGAGCACCTGGCCCGCGTGGTGTTCACCGCGGAGAAGGACGGCCAGCTGTGGGCCTACCCGGACACCGTGTTCGGCACCGACTCGCACACCACCATGATCAATGGCGTGGGCGTGCTGGGCTGGGGCGTGGGTGGCATCGAGGCCGAGGCGGCCATGCTGGGCCAGCCCTCGTCGATGCTGGTCCCGCAGGTGGTCGGCTTCAAGCTGACCGGCAAGCTTTCCGAAGGCGTGACCGCCACCGACCTGGTGCTGACCGTCACCCAGATGCTGCGCAAGCTCGGCGTGGTGGGGAAGTTCGTCGAATTCTTCGGCGACGGCCTCAAGCACCTGCCGCTGGCCGACCGCGCCACCATCGGCAACATGGCGCCGGAGTACGGCGCGACCTGCGGCATTTTCCCGATCGACCAGGAGGCGCTGAACTACCTGCGCCTCTCCGGCCGCAGCGAAGAGCAGATCAAGCTGGTCGAGGCTTATGCCCGCGCGCAGGGCATGTGGCACGACGAGAACAGTGTCACCCCCGAGTTCACCACGACGCTGGAGCTCAACCTCGCTGACGTGCGTCCGTCCATGGCCGGCCCCAAGCGCCCGCAGGACCGCGTGCTGCTCGAGGGCGTCAAGCAGAGCTTCCACGACGTGGTCGGCCCGCTCACCGCCAGCCGCAAGTCCGGCAGCGGCAGCGTCGGCGTCACCAAGGACGGTGAGAATTTCACCCTGAAGGACGGCTCGGTGGTGATTGCCGCGATCACCTCCTGCACCAACACCTCCAACCCGGCGGTGATGCTGGGTGCCGGCCTGGTCGCCAAGAAGGCCGCCGCCAAGGGCCTGAAGGCCAAGCCGTGGGTGAAGACCTCGATCGGCCCGGGCTCGCTGGTGGTCAGCGATTACCTGGAGAAGACCGGCCTGCTGAAGGAGCTGGAGAAGGTCGGCTTCTACATCGTCGGCTACGGCTGCACCACCTGCATCGGCAACTCCGGCCCGCTGCCGGCCGAGATCAGCCAGGGCATCGGCGCCGGTGACCTGGCGGTGGCCTCGGTGCTCTCGGGCAACCGCAACTTCGAAGGCCGCGTGCACGCCGAAGTGAAGATGAACTACCTGGCCTCGCCGCCGCTGGTGGTCGCTTACGCGCTGGCCGGTACGCTGGACATCGACCTGACGTCCGACCCCATCGGCCTGGGCAGCGACGGCCAGCCGGTGTACCTGAAGGACATCTGGCCGACCAACCAGGAGATTTCCGACGCCATCGCCGGCGCGATCAACCCGCAGATGTTCGAGAAGAACTACGCGGACGTGTTCAAGGGCGACAGCCGCTGGAACCAGATCCGTTCGGCCGAGGGCGCGCTGTACGGCTGGGACGATTCGACCTACATCAAGAACCCGCCGTATTTCGACGGCATGACGATGGATCTGTCCAAGGTCGACGACCTGCACGGCGCGCGTGTGCTGGGCCTGTTCGGCGATTCGATCACCACCGACCACATCTCGCCGGCCGGCTCGATCAAGAAGGACAGCCCGGCGGGCCGCTTCCTGATCTCCAAGGGCGTCGAGCCGAAGGACTTCAACTCCTACGGTTCACGCCGCGGCAACGACGACGTGATGGTGCGCGGCACCTTCGCCAACATCCGCATCAAGAACCTGATGCTGGACGGCGTCGAGGGCGGCTATACCGTGCACGTGCCTTCGGGCGAGGAGATGTCCATCTACGACGCGGCCATGAAGTACAAGGCCGAAGGCACGCCGCTGGTGGTCATCGCCGGCAAGGAATACGGCACCGGCTCCTCGCGCGACTGGGCGGCCAAGGGCACCCTGCTCCTGGGCATCAAGGCGGTGATCGCCGAGAGCTTCGAGCGCATCCACCGCTCGAACCTGGTCGGCATGGGCGTGCTGCCGCTGCAGTTCAAGCACGGCGAGAACGCGCAGTCGCTGGGGCTGACCGGCAAGGAGTCGATCGAGATCCTGGGCCTGGAAGGCGGCGAGTCGAAGGAAGCCAAGGTGATCGCCACCGCGGCCGACGGCACGAAGAAGGAGTTCGCCGTGCACGTCATGCTGCTCACGCCGAAGGAGCGCGACTTCTTCCGCCACGGCGGCATCCTGCAGTACGTGCTGCGCCAGCTGGCCGGCCGCAAGGCGGCCTGAGGCTAGCGCCTGGATCCAGCGAAAGGCCGCCTCCGGGCGGCCTTTTCGTTTCCGTAGTCCCCTGCATCCGGATGTTCCTTCCCCCGCCTGCGGGGGAAGGTGCCCGGAGGGCGGATGGGGGAGGTCTTGCCTCAGACTCCCCTATCAAGGGTCCGCTTCGTGAGGGGAAGCCTTTCGCCAGGCTTCCCCCATCCGCCTGTCGGCACCTTCCCCCGCAAGCGGGGGAAGGCTCGGTAGGAGGCGCACGGGAACTGTGAGCGACAGGCCAACGGGCTAAAGCTGCCGCTTCCACGTCGCGCTGTAGCAGCGCCACTCGTCCCCATCCCTGCGCCACGCCGTTTCCACTTGGTACACGCCCGCCGCATCCGGTAGCAGGCGGCTGCCCTGGGTGAGCGTCACGGTGAAGTCCGCCACCAGCCGCTCGCCGCGCCGCTCCACCGAAATCGGCCCGAGCGTCACCCCGACGTGCTCACCACGCAGACGCGCCAGCCGGATCAGGTTCGCGATCTCTTTCCGCCCGAGCCGGCCGCCATTGCCGTCGAAGTCCTCGCTGAGTGGCTCGACCACGCCGCCGGCATCGGCCTGTTCGGCAGCCTGTTCGGCGGATGCGATCGCCTCGCGAATGCGTGTTTCGTCAGGCGCGTGCCGGCATCCGGCGCTTACCGCGAGCACCAGCGCAAAACCAACGGAAGACAGCATTTTTCGCACTTGCATGAACCCTCCGATCCTCGCCGCAACGCGGCTTGCCGCCGTGCGCGGGCGTATGCTCCAATGCCTCGGCCGCAAGGCCGAACGGGGAACAGGAACAGTACATGAGCAACGAGCGTCCGTGGCTTGCCCACTATCCGCATGACGTACCCGCCCAGATCGACGTCAACGCCTACGCGTCGGTGGCGGAGGTGGTGGAAGAAGCCTTCGGCAAGTTCCGCGACAAACCGGCTTTCGCAAGCTTCGGCAAGCAACTGAGCTATGGCGAGATCGAGATCCTGAGCCGCCAGTTCGCCGGCTACCTCACCGGTGTGCTGGGCCTGAAGAAGGGCGACCGCCTCGCCATCATGCTGCCCAACGTGCTGCAGTATCCGATCGCGCTGTTCGGCGCGCTGCGAGCGGGCGTCGTGGTGGTCAACACCAACCCGCTCTATACGGCCCGCGAGCTGAAGCACCAGTTGGAGGATTCCGGCGCCAAGGCCATCGTGGTGCTGGACAACTTCGCCTCCACGTTGCAGGAGGTCATCGACCAGACCCACGTCGAGCACGTGGTCACCACCGGCATCGGCGACCTGTTGGGCTTCCCCAAGGGCGCGCTGGTCAACTTCGTGCTCAAGCACGTCAAGAAGATGGTGCCGGCCTACTCGCTGCCGAAGGCAGTGCGCTTCCGCGACGCACTGGCACAGGGCGCATCACATCCGATGCCCAAGGTGCAGCTGGGCCACGCCGACCTCGCCTTCCTGCAGTACACCGGCGGCACCACGGGCGTCGCCAAGGGCGCGATGCTCAGCCACGGCAACATGGTCGCCAACATGCTGCAGGCCAGCGCCTGGATCGGCGATCTGGCCAAGCCCGGCGAAGAGGTGATCATCACGGCGCTGCCGCTGTACCACATCTTCTCGCTGACGGCGAACGGCCTGGTGTTCATGCGCCTTGGTGGTCTGAATTGGCTGATCACCAATCCGCGCGACATGCCGGGCTTCGTCAAGGAACTGAAGAAATCCGGTTTCACGGCGCTCACCGGCGTCAACACCCTGTTCAACGGCCTGCTCAACACGCCAGGTTTCGCGGAGCTGGACTTCTCCCGCCTGCACCTGACCCTGGGCGGCGGCATGGCGGTGCAGCGCGCGGTCGCCGAGCGCTGGAAAAAGACCACGGGTTGCACCCTGGCCGAGGCCTACGGCCTGACCGAAACCTCCCCGGCGGTGTGCATCAACCCGCTGGACCTGCGGGAGTACAACGGCTCGATCGGCCTGCCGGTGCCTTCCACCGATGTCGCGATCTGGTCCGAAGAAAACCAGCCGCTCGCGATCGGCGAAACCGGGGAGCTGATGGTGCGCGGCCCGCAGGTGATGCAGGGCTACTGGCAGCGACCCGAGGAGACCGCCAAGGTGCTGGGCACCGATGGGTGGCTGCACACCGGCGACATCGCCCGCATGGACGAGAACGGCTACGTCTACATCGTCGATCGCAAGAAGGACATGATCCTGGTCTCGGGCTTCAACGTGTATCCGAACGAGGTCGAGGACGTCGTGATGCAGCATCCGGGCGTGGCCGAGGTCGCCGCCGTGGGCGTGCCGGACGAGCACTCCGGCGAGGTGGTGAAGCTTTTCGTGGTGCGCAAGGACCCGGCGCTGACCGCCGACGTGCTCAAGCAGTTTTGCCACGACAACCTGACCGGTTACAAACGCCCGCGCCAGATCGAATTCCGCGATGCGCTGCCCAAGTCCAACGTGGGCAAGATTCTTCGTCGCGAGCTGCGCAACGAGCAGAAGAAAACTCCCGCTTGACAGACACTTCTTGTAGAGCCGGCGTGCGGGCAAGGCTCTTCGTACCGTTCAGCAGGAGCATCGCCCGCTAGCGGGCTCCTCGGGCTCGCAAGGCGGGTTCACTCCTCCCGCCAATGCTCCAGGATGTCGGCGTAACCACCGAGCAGGTTCCACAGCGGTACCTGCTTGTCTTCCGGAATGCGCGAATAGGCGAAACCGATGTGGCGGTCGGAAATGCGCGCGACCACCGCCTCCAGGTGGATGTGCAGGTCGCGGCCGAAAATCATGTCGAGCACCCACGCCTGCCCCAGCTCGCCCTGCCAACCCAGCGGTCGGCGCAACAGCGCGCCCGTGGCGGAAATGTCGACCAGTTCGGTCGGATGGGACTGCACCCCATGGCTCATCAGCACGGTCGTTTCGATGCGCATGCGCGCGGGCCGCAGGAACTTGGGGCCCGATTCATCCGCCACGTTGTCTTCGATCGTCATCTAGCTCCCCAAGTCGAAGCGCACCCGCGCCCCCGTGACGTCCCTGTGATCGTACGACGCATCCTGCGCCCCATCGACAACCTTGTTGCCGCCCACAGCCGCCGGCATTCAGCGGCCCGCGCGCGTAGCGCGAACGCGATCGCCCTCACACCGGTAAAAGCAAGCATCATGCCATTCATGGATCGGGGCGACATCATCCGACGCTCCATCGGCCGAGCGCCCGAACTGCCGCGCTCGGCTGCAAGCACGACACAACGTGTCACATGCTGCCCCACCCGCGGGCATATACTGGACTTGCCGCAACGCTACCGCTAACCTGTCGCCATGCCCGGTTCCAGCGTGCGCCGTGCCGGTCGATACCGGCCATCGCGGCATGCTTCCCAGGTTCCCGGCAGATCGATTTGAACCGTCCGTGGCGCCGCGTCGCCATCCTGTCTTGCGTCCGCTTCGGGGCCTGATGCCCAGCACGGGCGCCTTGGTGGTCGCCTGAGCCGCCTGACCGAACCGCCGTGGCGCGGCTTCGTCATGCGATACCGCGGCGACGGCTGCGCCGAAAGCGGCAAGCCAGCTTGACCGGCCGTCGGCCTGAAGCCGCGGTCACGAGGGGATACCGTCCGCAGGGCGACGCCCGGCCAGGACGAAAGGTTTGAACGCATTGCCGGCCGCGTGAGCGGCCTCACGACATGCATTGATGAGCACAGAACCGCAGCAGCCGGCCGCACCGTCGCAGGACGCCTTCGCGTCGATCCCCCAGCAGCAGGAAATGCCGCTGGCGGTCGTGCGCGGCGAACCGTTGTTGCAGATGCCGCAGGACCTGTACATCCCGCCGGACGCGTTGGAAGTTTTTCTCGAGGCGTTCGAGGGGCCGCTGGACCTGCTGCTCTACCTGATCCGTCGCCAGAATCTAGACATCCTGGACATTCCGATTGCCGAGATCACCCGGCAATACATGGAATACATCGACATGATGCGGGACGTGATGCGCCTGGAGCTGGCGGCCGAGTACCTGCTGATGGCCGCGATCCTGGGCGAGATCAAGTCGCGCCTGCTGCTTCCGCGGCCGCCCGCCGAGGAAGGCATCGAGGACGACCCGCGCGCCGAACTGGTGCGCCGCCTGCAGGAATACGAACGTTTCAAGAAGGCGGCCGAGGATATCGACACCCTGCCCCGCGTCGAACGCGACACGGTCGCAGTGCACGCCGAAGTCGGCGAGCGCAACGTGGTCAAGCTGCCGCCACCGCTGGACCTGAAGGAAATGCTGCTGGCGCTCAAGGATGTGATGCACCGCGCCGAACTGTTCGGCCACCACGCGATCAAGCGCGAGGCGCTGAGCGTGCGCCAGCGCATGGGCGAACTGCTGAGCCGGCTCGAAGATGGCGTCTTCCACCGGTTCGAAAGCCTTTTCGACATCAACGAAGGCCGCCTGGGCGTCGTGGTGACGTTCCTTTCGATGCTCGAGCTGGCCAAGGAAATGCTGGTGGAAGTCGTGCAGGAAGAACCGCTGGCGCCGATCTATATCAAGGCGAAGGCCTCGCTTGCCGAGGAAAGCGCCGAACTGCCGGACGACGTGCCGGTGTCCGCCGCCGCCGAGTAGGCGCCGGCTTCCCGAAAATCATCAGGCCATGCAGATCGAGCAACTCAAACCGATCATCGAGGCAGCCCTGCTCGCCGCCAGCCAGCCGCTCACCGTGGCGCAGCTGGGCGAGCTGTTCGTCGAAGAGGACCAGGTCGACCGCGAGGCCATCGCGCGCGCGCTCGAGGCGCTGGGCGAAGACTGCAACGGGCGCGGTGTGGAGCTGAAGGAAGTCGCTTCCGGCTTCCGCTACCAGGTCCGCCAGGACGTGCACCCGTGGGTGTCGCGCATGTGGACCGAGAAGCCCAGCCGCTACTCGCGTGCGCTGCTGGAAACCCTCGCGTTGATCGCCTACCGCCAGCCGATCACCCGGCCGGAGATCGAGCAGATCCGCGGCGTGGTGGTCTCTTCCAACATCATCAAGACGCTGGAAGAGCGCGAGTGGGTCCGCGTGGTTGGCCACCGCGACGTGCCCGGCCGGCCGGCGCTGTTCGGCACCACCCGCGCCTTCCTCGACTACTTCAACCTCAAGTCGCTGGACGAACTGCCGCCCTTGTCGGAGATCCGCGACATGGAAGACCCGCAGCTGCGGCTCGACCAGGAGCCGCTGCCGCCGCGGGTGATCAAGGACCTGCCGATCGATCCGGACGAGGAAAACGCTGACGCCACGTCGGAAGAAGCCACCGAAGCCGATCAGATCACCGCCGAGTCCAGCCCGGACGAAGCAGCCACCGGCGACGCGCCAACGCCCGCCGACGCCGAGGCCGAACCGGCCGACGCCATCGAAACCACCGCCGCGTCCGACGACGAGACGCCCACCCCATCCGCCACTGCCGACGAGGCAGCAGCCCCTGCGGACGTCGACGAAGACGCCGCCGAGCAGGACACCGAGGAGTACCGCGCATGACTGCGCCGCAGAAATCCGTTTTGACCCTCAAGCGCGAACCCCGCGAAGAGGCCAACAACCCCGCCCTTGAAGAGCGCCTGCACAAGGTGCTGGCCAACGCGGGCCTCGGCTCGCGCCGCATGCTGGAGCAGCGCATCCAGGGTGGCGAGGTCGAACTCAACGGCGAGCCAGCCGGGATCGGAGCCAGCGTGCACGCCGGCGACCGCGTGGTGCTCGACGGCAAGCAGTTCGTTGTCGCCACCGACAACCGCGACGACACCGAGGTGCTGCTGTACCACAAGCCCGAGGGCGTGGTGACCACCCGCGAAGATCCCGAAGGCCGTCCCACCGTGTTCGAGCAGTTGCCGCGCCTGAAGGGCGCGCGCTGGGTCGCTGTGGGTCGCCTGGACATCAACACCACCGGCCTGCTGCTGCTCACCACCGACGGCGAGCTGGCCAATGCGTTGATGCACCCGAAGAGCGGCCTTGGCCGCGAGTACCTCTGCCGCGTGCACGGTGAAGTGCCTGACGAGGTGATCGAGAAGCTCAAGGCCGGCGTGGAGCTGGAAGATGGTCCCGCCCGCTTCGACGAGATCGCCATCATCAGTCGCGGCGGCAGCCACAGCTGGTTCCGCGTGGTGATCCGCGAGGGCCGCAACCGCGAAGTGCGCCGCCTGTGGGACTCCCAGGGCTTCCTGGTCAGCCGCCTCAAGCGCATCCGCTACGGCAGCGTGGAGCTGCCGCGCACGCTGCGCCGCGGCGAGAGCGAGTCGCTTTCCGAGGACGCGATCAAGGACTTGCGCAAGTCGGCCGGCCTGGGCCCGGCCCAGCCGGTGCTGACGCTCAGCCCCGTGCTTCACCAGCGTCGCGCCAGCCGCAGCGTCACCGAATACCGCCCCGAGCGCGGTGCGCCGACCGGCTGGAGCGGTGCCTACCACGACGAGGCGCGCGAACTGCGCGCATTCGACCGCATCCGCGAGGAACCGGTGCGCGGCAAGCAGCAGCGCCGCCGCCCCGGCAAGGAAGTGAACGGCAACGTCGCCCGGCCGGAGCGCCCGGCCAACCCCGGCCGCCGCAAGAACAAGCGCGGCGTGGCGCCGGGCCAGGAGCTGCCCTCGGTGCGTACCTGGTTCGCCGGCGAAAGCCGCGAGGGCGGCGCCCGCGGCCCGTCGGGCAACCGGGCTGGCGGCAATCCGGCCGGCGGCAATCGCCGTGGCGGCAAGCCCGGCGCTGGCCGCGGCGGTGATGCACGCAACGCTAGTCCTTACGCGGGCTTCGGCGGTGGCGGCGGTGGCGGTGGCGGTGGCGCCAATCGCGGCAACCGCCAGGGTGGCGCGCCTGGCCAGGGCGGCCGGCCGCAGAACCGCGGCAACCGTCCGCAGGGCCACAGCGGCGGCAGTCGCCCGTCGGGCGGTCGCGGCGGCAACCGGCACGGCAATCGCTGATGAGCGTGCGCATCTATCACAACAACCGCTGCTCGAAATCGCGTGGCACGCTGGAACTGTTGCAGGCGCGCGGCATCGAACCCGAGGTCGTGAATTACCTGGATACGCCGCCCAGCATGGACGAGCTCCAGACCCTGCTGCGCATGCTCGGCATGACGCCCCGCCAGCTCCTGCGCACGGGCGAGGCGGACTACAAGGAGCTGGGCCTGGATGACGCCGCGTTGGGCGACGAAGCCATCCTGCAGGCAATGGTCGCGCATCCGAAGCTGATCGAGCGTCCCATTGTGGTGGCCAACGGCAAGGCCGCCATCGGCCGCCCGCCGGAAGCCATCCTGGCCATCCTGCCCTAAACCGCAGGGCGGACTTCAACCCACTGTCTCGCCAAGGTGGGCTGAAGCCCACCCTACGCGCCAAGCGGATGCCAGCCCGCAAACAGAAGCCGCCCCAAGGGCGGCTTCGTCGTGATGCCACATCCCACGCGGGAGCGTCAGTTCCTCAGCGCCTCGGCCGTCGCGTCGTCGAGCTGGCCGGTCACCGTCAGACCGCGAATCTGCTGGAAGCGACTGATGGCCCTGGTAGTACCCGGCCCCGGCAAGCCGTCGACCTTGCTCGTATAGAGACCCAGGCCCGCAAGCCGTCGCTGGGCGTCGGCCAGCGAGAAGCCTTCGGCCTGCGGGCGCGATGCGCCATCGACACCCAGGCTGCCCCCGGTACCCAGACCGCCGGCCACCTTCTGCGGCGCGTAGTGGCGCACGGCACGCACCATCTGGTTGTAGGAATCCAGGAACGCGCTGGCAATGAGCCGGCCCTGTGGCGTCTTGCTGTATCCACCCACGCCCCCGCCGGCGGAGCCGCCGATGCCCAGCCCGCCGAAGCCGAAGTCGTTCTTGCTGGCGCTCCCCTGTGCCACGGCAACCTGCACGCCCGAGCGCACGTCCGTAAGCATCAGCGTGGTCGAAGCCTCGCGATGCTTGATGGAGCCGGCAATGGCTCCGATGAGCGCCCCGTAAGGCAGGACGCCGGCGAGTGCGGCGCCGCCACCTCCGGTGTTCTCGGCGAACTGGATGGTGGGCGTGACCACGTAGTCGGCCGCTACCATCTGGCCCTTGCCCATGTTGCTGCGGCCCCGCAACTCGCCCGAGTCGGCCAGCCCGCGCTCCTGCATCAGCGAGCTCATCGCGCGGCCGCGGTCCACCACCACAAAACAGTTGCTCTGCTGGATCATCAGGCGAATCAGCGGCGTGGTGGCCGGCAGGTGGTACTGGGTGGTCAGGATGGCGAACCAGTCCTGGTTGGTGTCCTCCTCGACCGCCAGCGTGCCGAGCGGCTTGTTGCAATGCTCCAGCGTCTTGGTGGCATTGGCGCTGGTCGAACCTGCGGCCGATCCGCCGATCGGGTCCTTCTTGGTGGCGGCCAGGCTGGCGCAACCACTGAGGAGCATGGTCGTGCCGATGCCCAGTGCGAGGACGCCACGCTTCATCGATTCAGTTCTCATCGCGATTCCATTCCGTTTGCAGGTAGTCGCAGCGCAAGCCGCCCGAGGGGAGGGGGTTGCGCTGCAGGTGAGCGGTAAAGCGGCACGAATTCCCGTTTTCTGCGCACGCGGTCGCGCCGCCGGCAAGGGCGGATCGGGCGAGTGTGCGAGTCGGTGAAGCCGGCAGCCGGTCCCTGTTCCGGAGCCCTTCCGCTTGCCAGGATGCCCCGTGTCGTGGGTAGTCCGCCTAACGCGGAAAGCCTCGGGAGCGGCGTCAAGGCTACGTGTAAATGGCGACGGGTCAATCGGGGGAGACGCGAGGGCAGAGCACCGGTCAACGGCCCAGCGATTGCTGGGCGTTCCATGGGGAAGCCGGGAAAAAGCCTTGTTTTGCCGGGCAAAAAGGAAAAGGCGCAGGCATCGCCCTCGCCAAGGCGGGATACCGACCCTGTCAGTGGCGGGACGCGGCTCGCCTGAAAATCAGAATTCGCCTATGCGACGGGAAAGCGACGCCTACGTTGCCGGAAGCGTAATCCGAAGACGGCACGCATCCAGTGGAACGAAAGCAGGCGCTCTCCGCACCCGCGAGCGGCTCGGTCACATCGGCCCGAGCGTGAACTCGTCGGCATCCATCCAGGCGGGGAACCGTTCGCGATGTGCCAGCAGCGGCGTTGGATCCAGGCGCACGGTGGCAACCTGCTCCTGCGCGCCAAGCTCGATCATGGTTTCGCCGATCGGGTCGATCACCGCGCTGTCGCCCGCGTACGGCAGATCGTTGCCGTCCACGCCCACGCGATTGACGCCCACCACGCAGGCCAGGTTCTCAATCGCCCGCGCGCGCAGCAGCGTGCGCCAGGGCTGCCGGCGCGGCGCCGGCCAGTTGGCGACGAACAGCGCCAGGTCGTAGTCCATGCCGCCGGCCGCGCTCTCCAGCCGGCGGTTGCGCAGCCACACGGGGAAGCGCAGGTCGTAGCAGACTTGCGGCAGGATGCGCCAACCCTTCAGTTCCACCACCAGCCGCTCGCGACCGCCGCCGTAGCGGGTGTGTTCGCCCGCCATGCGGAACAGGTGGCGCTTGTCGTACTGCGCATGGCTACCGTCCGGACGCATCCAGAACAGACGGTTGTAGACCGTGCCGTCTTCGATGATGGCAAGACTGCCGCAGATCACCGCGTTTACCTCGCGCGCCAGCTCGCGCAGCCAGGCCACGCCCTCGCCGTCCATGGTGCCCGCGCTGGCGCGGGTGTCGTTGCTGAAGCCGGACAAAAACGTCTCCGGCAGCACGACCAGGTCGCTGCCCCGCGCCTGGCGCACCAGGGCACCGTAGTACTCGCGATTGGCCGGCGCATCGTGCCAGCGCGTGGCGCCCTGTACCAGGCTGACGATCAGCGGCTGCAGACTCACAGACGGCATAGACGCTCCGCGGCGGCAGTCATGGTGGCATCGCTCTTGGCGAAGCACAGGCGCAGCAGGCGCGTGCCCGGCGGCTTCTCGTAGAACGGCGTCAACGGGATGCCAGCCACGCCACCCTGCTCCACCAGCCAGCGCGCGAACGCAAGGTCGTCCTCGTCGCGGATGGCCGAATAGTCCACCAGCTGGAAATAGCCGCCCGGCACGTCCAGCAGCTTGAAGCGCGAGGGCGCCAGCAGCGCGCGGAAGCGGTCGCGCTTGGCCTGGTAGAAGTCCGGCAGTTCCAGGTAATGCGCGGGGTCGTTCGCCATGATCTCGGCAAACGCGACCTGCGCCGGGTGGAAGGTGCAGAAGGTCAGATACTGGTGCACCTTGCGGAACTCGGCGGACAGCGCCGCCGGTGCTACCGCGTAGCCGACCTTCCAGCCGGTGCAGTGGTAGGTTTTGCCGAAGCTCGACACCACGATGCTGCGCGCGGCGAGTTCCGGATGCCGCAACACGCTCTCGTGCCGCGCGCCGTCATACACGATGTGCTCGTAGACCTCGTCCGACAGCACGACGATGTTCGTGTCGCGGGTGATCTCCGCGAGCGTCTCCAGGTCGTCCGCCGACAGCACCGCGCCGGAAGGATTGTGCGGGCTGTTGATCAGGATCATCCGCGTCTTCGGCGTGATCGCGTCGCGCACGCGCTGCCAGTCGATGGCGAAGCTGGGCACGGTCAGCGGTATGTGCACCGCGCGCGCGCCCTGCAGTTCGATGGCCGGCTCGTAGGAATCGTAGGCCGGGTCGAACACGATCACTTCCTCGCCGGCGCGCACGGTCGCCGCGATCGCCGCGAACAGCGCTTCGGTCGCACCGGATGTCACCGTGATCTCGGTGGCCGAATCCACGCGACGCCCGTACAGGCGCTGGGTCTTGATCGCGATCTGCTCGCGCAGCGCCGCCGTGCCGATGCCGGGGGCGTACTGGTTCTTGCCTTCGGCCATCGCGCGGGTGAGCGCCTCACGCAGCGGTTGCGGCGGCTCGAAATCCGGGAAACCCTGGCCGAGGTTCACCGCCTGGTGATCGAGCGCCAGTTGGCTCATCACGCTGAAGATGGTGGTTCCGACCTTGGGCAGCTTGGTATCGATGTTCATGCGCGCGGATGTCTGGAAGGCCAAACGGCAAGCCTAGCACGGCTCATGTGCGCGGCCGGTCGAGCGGTTCCAGCGGGCGCTGGCGGCACTGCTCGTGCTTCTGGCGGGTCGCCTCGGGCAGGCGCTCGGCGAGAAAGTCGACCAGCGCCCGCACGCCAGGCAGCATGCCGCGGCGGCTGGGGTAGACGAAGTGCATCGTCCCTTCCGGCGCACTCCAGTCCGGCAGTACGACCTCGAGCTCGCCACGCGTGACCGCCGGGGCGCAGACGAACTCGGGCAGCAACGCCACACCCAGGCCTCGACGCGCCGCTTCCAGCAGCAAGGCGAACTCGCCAGTGACCAGCCGCGCGCTCATCTCCACCGAGACACGTTCGCCGTGCGCGTCGATCAGTTCCCACACCTGCGCGCCTTCGTGTTCCAGCATGGTCAGCGCAGGCAACGCGGACAGCCCCGCCGGCGCCGTGGGCCGGCCCACGCGATCGAGCAACGCAGGGCTGGCCACCGCCAGCACGCGCGAGAGGCCGAACGTGCGCATCACCAGGTTGGCGTCGCTATCGAGCTTGCTGCGCACACGGATGGCGATGTCGTAGCCCTCACCCACCACGTCCACGCGCCGGTTGCTGGAAAGCACGCGCACCTGCACTTTCGGGTACTGCGCCAGGAAGTCCGGCAGCACGTGCGCCACCACCGTCTGCGCCAGCGACACGGGACAGCTCAGCCGCACCACGCCGCGCGGCTCGGCCCGCAATTCGTCGACCGCCTCCTGCGCCGCCCGGGCCTCTTCCAGCACCGCGCGGCAATGGGCGTAGAAGCGCTCGCCCACTTCGGTGACCACGAAACGACGGGTGGTCCGCTGCAGCAGGCGCACGCCCAGGCGCTCCTCCAGTTGCGACACCCGCTTGCTCAGGCGCGATTTGGGAATACCCAGCGCCCGCCCGGCGGCGGAAAAGCCGTTGTGCTCGACCACCATGGCGAAGAAATAGAGGTCGTTGAGGTCCTGCAGCGTGCCGTCGAGGGTCATGCCGTCTGTTTCCTTTGAGAAACGATAAGTTCGATATTAGCCGACTTATCAGGCCATTGTTGCGAAAGTATCGTTACTCCATCGCCGGCACGCCGGCCCTCGACTGGAGTTACGCCATGAAACTGCTGCACATCGATTCGAGCGCCCTGGGCCAGCATTCGGTCTCGCGTGGCCTCACCGCGGACATCGTGGCTCAGGTCAGGCGCGATCGCCCCGACGCCTCCATCCACTATCGCGACCTGGCGGCACAGCCGCTGCCGCACTGGACGCCAGTCGCCGATGCCAGCGAGCCGGCCGCGCTGCTGGGCAACGAGGTGATGGACGAGTTCCTCGCCGCCGATGTCATCGTGATTGGCGCGCCCATGTACAACTTCGGCATTCCCAGCACGCTCAAGGCGTGGATCGACCGCATCGCGGTGGCCGGCAAGACCTTCCGCTACACCGCCAACGGCCCCGAGGGCCTGGCTGGCGGCAAGCGGGTGATCGTGGCCTCCAGCCGCGGCGGGTTCTACGGCGAAGGCACCGGCGGCGCGGCGATGGATTTCCAGGAAAACTACCTGCGCGCGGTGCTCGGTTTCCTGGGCATCACCAACGTGGAATTCGTGCGCGCCGAAGGCGTAGCGGTCAGTGCGGAGCACAAGGAACAGGCGCTGACGGCGGCCAAGGAGGCCATCGGGACGCTCCTGCCCAAGGCGGCGTGACCCTCTCCTCTGTCTCCGGCAGAGGGTGCCCGCCAGGTCTCCCCAGCCCCTCTCCCGCCGGGAGAGGGGCTTTCGCGTTTCGGCAAGTGGAAAAACCCGTCCCACCCCGACACACTGCGGCTTTCCCGCACAGGAATCCGCGCGCATGAACCGCACCCTGCGTCTTTCCCTGCTCGCCCTGCTGGCCACCGCGCCGGCGCTGCAGGCCGCCGATCTGTACGTGCACAACATCAACGGCTACACCCTGGACAGCCAAGGCAAGCTGCAGCGCTTCGACGCCCTGCTGGTGGACGACGGCAAGGTCGTCGCTACCGGTGCCGACGACACGCTTGCCAACCGCGCGGGTGACGCCAAGGTGGTCGACGGCCACGGCAAGACCCTGCTGCCGGGCCTGATCGACGCGCACGGCCACGTGCTGGAGCTGGGCTACGCGCTCACCCAGGCCGACCTGACCGGTACGCAGTCGCTCGACGAAGCGCTTTCCCGCGTCAGGGAATACGCCAAGGCCCACCCGGATGCGCGCTGGATCATCGGCGGCGGCTGGAACCAGGTGATCTGGAAGCTCGGCCGCTTCCCGACCGCCAAAGAACTGGACGCCGTGGTATCGGACCGGCCCGTGTGGCTGAGCCGCGTCGATGGCCACGCCGCCTGGGCGAACACCGCGGCGATGAAGCTCGCCGGCATCACTCGCGACACCAGGGATCCGCCTGGCGGACGCATCGAGCGCGACGCCCAGGGCAACCCCACTGGCGTGTTCGTCGACGGCGCCACGGCGCTGGTCGGTGCGGTCGTGCCCGAGCCCACCGACAAGGAGCGTGCCATCGCGCTCGACACCGCGCTGGCGGAGATGGCCCGCGTGGGCCTGACGGGCGTGGACGACGCCGGCATCGACCTGCCCAACTACCGCCTCTACAAGCGCTACGCCGACGAGCACAAGCTCACCGCGCGCATCTACGCGATGATCCGCGACACCGGCGACGCCTTCGACACGATCACCGCCGGCACGCCGCTGGACGGCTACGGGAATGGCTACCTCACGGTGCACTCGGTCAAGCTGTTCGCCGACGGCGCGCTGGGCAGCCGTGGTGCGGCCATGCTCTCGCCCTACTCCGACGACCCGCACAACCATGGGCTGCTCTTCATGAGCCCGGGCACGATGCAGTCGAAGATCGAGAAGGCGTTCGCCAAGGGTTACCAGGTCAACATCCACGCGATCGGCGATGCGGCCAACCGCGAGGTGCTGGACAGCTTCGCCGCCGCCTACAAGGTCCATCCCGACGCCAAAGCCTTCCGCAATCGCGTGGAGCACGCGCAGATCGTTTCGCTCGAAGACATCCCGCGCTTCGTGCCGTTGAACCTCATCGCCTCGATGCAGCCCACGCACGCCACCTCCGACATGAACATGGCCGAGGACCGCGTGGGCCACGATCGCATCGAGGGCGCCTACGCGTGGCGGCGTCTCCTCAAGCAGGGCACGGTGGTCGCCTTCGGCTCGGACTTCCCTGTCGAGTCGCCCAACCCGTTCTTCGGCCTGCATGCGGCGGTGACCCGGCAGAACCACCAGAACCAGCCACCCGGCGGCTGGTACCCCGACCAGAAACTGAGCCTGGTCGAGGCGCTTCGCGCGTTCACCCTGAGCGCGGCCTACGCCGGCCACGCGGAGAAGACGCAGGGCACGCTGGAGCCGGGCAAGTACGCCGACTTCATCCTGGTCGACCGGGACATCTTCAGCATCAACCTGCAGGACCTCTGGAAGACTCAGGTGCTAGGCACCTGGGTCGGCGGCAAGCAGGTGTATTCGGCCGAGAAGTGAACCGCAGGGTGGGCTTCAGCCCACCTTCGGCGTGCGCGGCGGAAGGGGCTGGTGGGCTGAAGCCCACCCCACGCTGGGGGCGACCCGGCCCGTAAGGAGCCTCTAACACACTGACAAGCAATGAATTTCGGCATAGGCCATCAGTCATGGCCTGTTGCCTGTTGACGCTTTCGAGGATGGTGTTATAGTTCACTACAACACCGGTCCACGAGGTCACTAAGGAGACCCGCCATGAAAGCGCAGAACCTGATCGCCCTGGCCGCCGCCACGCTGTTTACCGCGACGGGCCTGGTTGCCCTCAATACCCCGGTGCGCACCGCGCCGGTTTCCGAAATCAACGGCGTCCGGGTGGTCAACCTGGCCCCGGTCGAGGTCAGCCCGACCGCCAGCGACCTGCGCGCCGCCGCACTGCTGGAAGGCTCGGACATCACCAGCGCCACCCTGGCGCCGACGCTGGGCACGCGCGCCGAAGCGGGCGCCACCCTGCTCGGGGCGCAGTTGGCCATGCCCTACTATTCGTTCGGCACCCAGATCGCCCGTGCCAGCAAGGAATAACGTATGACCATCACCTGGAACGACAGCGTCCCGATCTACCGCCAGCTCCGCGAACGCGTGGTGGCGATGATCCTGGATGGCGCCTTGAACGAAGGCGACCCGCTGCCGTCGGTACGCCAGGTGGCGGCGGATTTTCAGATCAATCCGCTGACCGTTTCGAAGGCGTACCAGGAGCTGGTCGACGATCAACTGGTCGAGAAAAGGAGAGGACTGGGCATGTTCGTTACTGATGGGGCCCGCGAGGCCTTGTTGAAATCCGAACGCGAGCGCTTCCTGCGCGAGGAATGGCCGGCCCTGTTTGCGCGCCTGCAGCGCCTGGGGCTGGATCTCAAAACGCTGATGCGCGAAGCGCCGGCCACCACGGAATCGAAGCCATGAGCGCCATCGTTACTGCTCGCAACCTGAGCAAGCGCTACAAGAACGCGACCGCACTGGACAGTGTGAACTTCGAGATCCAGCCCGGCCGCATCGTGGGCCTGATCGGCCCCAACGGCGCCGGCAAGACCACCGCGCTCAAGGCCATCCTGGGCCTGACGCCCTTCGACGGCGAACTGAACGTGCTGGGCTTCGACCCGCGCACCCAGCGCGACAAGCTGATGGAACAGGTCTGCTTCATCGCCGACGTGGCGGTGCTGCCGCGCTGGATCCGCGTGCGCGAGGCGGTCGATTTCGTCGCCCACGTGCATCCGCGCTTCGACCGCGCCAAGTGCGAGGGCTTCCTCAAGCGCACCAAGCTCACCCCCGACCAGCGCGTGCGCCAGATGTCCAAGGGCATGATCGTGCAGTTGCACCTTGCTCTGGTGATGGCCATCGACGCCCGCCTGCTGGTGCTGGACGAGCCGACGCTGGGCCTGGACATCCTCTACCGCAAGCAGTTCTACCAGAGCCTGCTGGAGGACTACTTCGACGAGAACAAGACGATCATCGTCACCACCCACCAGGTCGAAGAGATCGAGCACATCCTTACCGACCTGATGTTCATCCGCGACGGCAAGATCGTGCTGGACACCGACATGGACGCCGTCGGCGACCGCTTCGCCGAAGTCATGGTCAGCGCTGACCAGGCCGCCGCCGCACGCGCACTCAAGCCGATCGACGAACGCCAGGTCTTCGGCAAGAGCATCTTCCTGTTCGACGGCGCCGACCGCCCGACGCTGGAGGCTCTGGGCGAGATCCGCCGGCCTTCCGTCAGCGACCTCTTCGTCGCCACCATGAAAGGGACCTACGCATGAAAACCCTTGCTGGCAACCAACTGTACTGGCTCGTCAAGCGCGAGTTCTGGGAACACCGCGGCGGCTTCCTGTGGGCGCCGCTGGTGACCGGCGGCATCTTCCTGCTGCTCAACATCATGGGCATCATCACCGCCGAGGTGATCGGCGCCCGCCACGGCATCCACATCGGTGAGCTAGGGGCAGCGAAGCAACATTTCGGCGGCGGCAACCTGCAGAGCGTCATCTCGCAGATGGACGCGGGCGACATGAGCCAGGTGGGCATGGCGCTGGACATGGCCATGTACTCTTCCATGGCGCTGATCTTCGTGGTGCTGGGCTTCGTGGTGTTCTTCTACTGCCTGGGCGCCATCCATGATGAACGGCGCGACCGCAGCATCCTGTTCTGGAAGTCGCTGCCGCTATCGGATACCGAGACCGTGCTGTCCAAGGTCGTCAGCGCCACACTCGTGGCCCCGGTGATTGCGACCGTGGCCGGCATCGCCGCAGGCATCCTGCAACTGTTGATCGTGGCAACGACGTTGTCCTTCCACGGCATCCACGTGTGGCAGTTGCTGATGCTCGCCCATCCGGTCCGCGTCACGCTCAACATGATCGGCCACATCCCGCTGTACCTGCTGTGGGCCCTGCCCTCGGTCGGCTGGCTGATGGCGTGCTCGGCCTGGGCCCGCACCAAGCCGTTCCTGTGGGCCATCGCCCTGCCGGTCGCCACCGGCCTGCTGGTCACCTGGTTCGGCATCATGGGTCTGTTCAACCTGTCCGCCGGCTGGTTCTGGCAGAACATCGTGGCCCGCGCCCTGTTCAGCGCCTTCCCCGGTGCCAGCCTGATCGCCAGTGACGACCTGATCCACACAGGCAACAACAACCTCGACTTCATGAACCTGGGCAATACCTACCACCTGCTCGGCTCGGTCAATCTCTGGGTCGGCGTGGCGGCGGGTGCGGCGCTTATCGCGGCGGCCATCTGGTTCCGCCGCTGGCGCGACGAAGGCTGATCGCAGGAAATCCGCACCTGCACTGCAAGTCCGAATGCCACATCCGACCAAAGGACGATCCATGAAGATCCGCACGATCACCCCCGGCGCCGTTGCCCTGGTTCTGCTCCTGGCCGGATGCGGCTCTTCCGGCTCGAACACTGGCGACAACGTGACCGAGGCCATGAAAGAGGTCGACCAACAGACCTCCCCATCGTTGATCTCGGCCGAGATTCACAAGGGGATCGAACAGGCCAAGCGCGAGCTGGCGACCAAGGACATCGACATCGGCAACATCCACGTCGGTCATGGACAGCAGGATGCTCGCGATTCCCTCCCCCATGCGGCGATCACGCCGCAAGGGGATCTGGTGATCGCCGGCAAGACGGTCGACGCCACGCCGGAGCAGCACGCCCTGCTGCTCGATTACCGCCAGCAGGTCGTGGGCATTGCCGAGGCAGGCATGGACATCGGCGAGCACGGCGCCAACCTGGGCACCCGGGCCGCCAAGGAAGCGATCTGGGGCGCGCTCACCGGGAAAAGCGACAAGGAGATCGAGGCAAGCATCAAGCCGCAGGCCGAGCAGATCAAAGTCGTCGCCATGAAGCTCTGCCACGACCTGCCGGGCCTGCTGGCCTCGCAGCAGAAGCTGGCCGCAGCAATGCCGCAGTTCCGCCCCTACGCGACCATGACGCAGAAGGATGTCGACGACTGCGGACGCGACGAAAACTGACCGGTTTCTCCAGGAGGCCAAGGAATGTTCTCTCATCACACCCGCTTCGCCCTCGCCCTCGCAGCCGGCCTGGTTCTGGCCGGCTGCGGCAATGGGCTCGATACCACCACGATCGCCAACGGCGGCATCGTGGTCCTCGGTGACCAGGTCACGCTCCACGGCATCGGCAGCAGCGAGGCTCTCCTCGATGCCACCGGCCGCCTGGTGATCGACGGCCATGACGTGGCGGTCGATGCCACGCAGCGGCAGCTGCTCCAGCAGTATTACCAGGGTGCACGCGCCGTCCGCGAACACGGCGTGGCCACCGGCAAGGCAGGCGCCGCAGTGGCGGTGCAATCGCTGAAGAACGCGGCGGAGCACGTCACCGGCAGCGACAGCGAGCAGGCCGACGCGAAGCTCGACACCGCGACCCAACGCGTCGACAACGAGGCCAACAAGATCTGCCTGGACATCGGCCAGATCCGCGACGCGCAGAACCGTCTCGCCAGCTCGCTGCCCGCATTCAAGCCGTTCGCCGGGATCATCGACGGCGACGACTCCGACTGCGCCGACGACTCCTGACCAGCCCGTACCAACGGCACCACAGCGGCGATGGAGGCTGCATGAAAGGAAACGCGCGGGTCGCCGGGCTGCTCTACCTGATCACGGTAGTCACTGGCATGTTCTACCTGGGCTACGTGCCCTCGCAGTTGGCGACGCATGGCGACGCCGCCGCGAAGGTCGCGCGGGTCCTGCAGATGGACACGCTGTTCCGGCTTGGCATCGTTGCCGAGCTGGCCTGCCAGGCCGCGTTCCTGCTGCTTCCGCTGGCGCTGTATCGGCTGCTGGGCGGTGCCGGCAGGACGGCTGCGGCGCTGATGGTCGCGTTCGCCGCCGCGAGCGTGCCGGTCGCCCTCGCCAACGTGGGACATCGTCTGGAGGTCTTGTCGCTGCTGGGCAACGCGGACTACCGCCAGGTGTTCGACGCCCGGCAGTTGCAGGGCCAGGTGATGTTGCACCTGGATGCCTACCGGCAAGGCCTGCTCATGCTCGAGGTCTTCTGGGGCGCGTGGCTGCTGCCGCTGGGCTACCTGATGGGCAAATGCGGCTTGCTGCCCCGGTTGCTGGGGATGTTCCTGATCCTGGGAGGCCTGGGCTACCTGGTCGATTTCCTCGCCACGCTCCTGCTGCCCTCGTATGCGGCATCGGCCCTGGCCGATTACATCCTGCTGCCGGCATCCGTCGGCGAGCTGGGAACCTGCCTGTGGCTGCTGGCCGGCGCCCCCACCAGGACGCCCATCACTGCTGTCCGGCACGTCTGAGCCACACCCGACCGGGCCGTCAGGCCCACCCATCGACACGGAGCAACCGATGGCCCGTACCCGTTTGGAAGAGCTCAAGGTCCATGTGAGATTCAAGCTGTCCGCGCTGTGGGCGGCCATCATGTCCTGTTACATCTACGGCGACTTCTGGGGCCTGTACCGGCCCGGCAACCTCAAGGACATCCTCGAGGGCATCGGCCCGCTGGGCCCCACGAGCCAGGGCTCGCTGGTGGCCGTGTCCGTGCTGGTGGCCGTACCGGCGTTGATGATTTTCCTGTCGCTGGCCTTGCCGGCGTCGTTCGCGCGCTGGCTCAACCTGCTGATCAGCATCGCGCTGACCGCGATCATTCTCGCCACGCTCCCGGGCGCCTGGGCCTTCTACGTGTTCATGAGCTGCGTCGAGATCGCGCTGCAATTGGGCATCGCCTGGTACGCCTGGCGCTGGCCGCGGCAAGCCGCAAGCTGACCCGCGCGGGCCTGCCCCGCTTCCATCGCACCACTCTCCCCCGGAGGCCTAACCGGCCGCCGCACTCCCCCTCATGCCCGAGGTATGCCCATGCGACTGATCAGGATCCTGCTTGCCGCCCTTCTCGTTGCCTTGCTGCCAGCGTCCATGGCGCTGGCCGCGGCCCCGCCGCGAACCGTGTTGCTGGTGGGCGACAGTCTCAGCTCGGCCCATCGCATACCGGTCGAATCGGGCTGGGTCCACCGCCTGCAGGAACGGTTGAAGCTCGCCAGTGCGACGCCACCGGCGGTCATCAATGCCAGCCGTGCCGGCAAGTCGATGGCCGACGCGCTCGTGGAACTGCCTGGCTTGCTGGCGAAGCATCGTCCCGATGCGGTCATCCTCGAGCTTGGCGGCAACGATGCCTTCCTCGGCGCCAGCGAAGAGCAACTGCACCGGGACCTTGCCCGTCTGATCGATATGGCCAGGAAGGCCGGTGCGCGGGTGGCCGTGCTCGGTTTCGAGATTCCGCCCAAGCTGGACCGCGATCATTGCGGTGCGCGGTTGAACGCGGTCTATCGGCAGGTGGCCAGCGAAAAGCACGTCGTGCTGCTTCCCTCGCTGATGGCGGGCGTGTCCGACCAGCCGTCGCTGCTGCTCGACGATGGCGTTCACCCCACGGCCGCCGCCGGTGAGCGCATGCTGGAAAACGCCTGGGGCACGCTGAAGCCGTTCCTGCTGGATTAGCACGCACCGGTCTCGCTGAGGTCATCCATAGATGTCCGAAAGCGGCGAGTGTTGCGCCAAGGCCGGTGCTAGCCTGCATCGCATGTCCACACCGCAAGCCAGCCTTCCCGACCACCACGTCTGCGAACAGGCACGCCTGAGCCGCGATGCGCGCTTCGACGGTTTGTTCTTCACCGCGGTCACCAGCACGCGCATCTACTGCCGCCCGGTTTGCCCCGCGCCGCCGCCCAAGCCGTCGAACGTGCGCTATTACGCCAACGCGGCGGCGGCCGAAGCGGATGGTTTCCGTCCCTGTCTGCGCTGTCGGCCCGAGCTCGCACCGGGCCACCCGGCCTGGCGTCGTGGCGAACACGTGGTGGCGCGCGCGCTGGAGATCATCGACGAGGGGGCGTTGTCGGAGGGATCGCTCGATGCGGTGGCGTCCCGCGTAGGCGTCGGTGGCCGGCAACTGCGCAGGTTGTTCGTCGAACACCTGGGCGCACCGCCGCTCAGCGTGCATACCACACGCCGGCTGCTGTTCGCCAAGCAGTTGCTGACCGAGACCGCCTTGCCGGTCACCGAAGTAGCGCTGGCCGCCGGCTTCGGCAGCCTGCGCCGCTTCAACGCGGCGTTCGCGCAGGCCAATCGCATCGCACCCAGCGAGCTTCGTCGTCAGCCCCGCGCGCTGGATGCCGGCGCGCTGGTGCTGCGGCTGGGTTATCGGCCGCCCTACGACTTCGAGGGCGTGCTGGACTTTCTACGCACGCGCGCCCTGCCCGGCATCGAGCAGGTGGATGCGCATGCCTACGTACGCGTGTTCGGCCCCACCGAAGCACCCGGCTGGTTGCGACTGTCGGCGTGGCCGGGCGGCGAGCATGCGCTCAGGCTGGAACTGCATTGTCCGCAGCCAGACCGCATGCTGGCGGTGGTGACCCGGCTGCGGCGCATGTTCGACCTGGACGCCGCACCCCAGGCGATCGGCGCGGCATTGGGTGCCGGCGGCGTGCTCGCGCCGCTGCTGCGCCGACGGCCGGGCCTGCGCCTGCCCGGTGGATGGGACGGTTTCGAGATCGCCGTGCGCGCGGTGCTGGGCCAGCAGGTCAGCGTGGCCGCGGCGCGCACGCTCGCCGCCCGTATTGTCGAACGCTGGGGCGAGCCGTTGGCCGCGCCCGCGCTGCCTGGGCTGGCGCGGTTATTCCCGACGCCGGAACGGCTGGTCGACGCCGACCTGCGCGAGGTGGGCGTGATCACTGCGCGTGCGCAGACCATCCGCGGCATCGCGCGCGCCCTGCTCGACGGTCGCGCGGATTTCCGCGCCGGGCAGTCGCTGGAAGCGTTCGTGGCGAGCTGGACTGCGCTGCCCGGCATTGGCCAATGGACCGCCCAGTACATGGCGATGCGCGCGTTGAGCCATCCGGATGCCTTCCCCGCGGCCGACCTGATCCTGCGTCGTGCGGCAGCTGGCGATCGTGGCGAACTGAGCACGCGCGCCCTCTCGACGATGGCCGAGGCGTGGCGGCCCTGGCGCGCCTACGCGGTCATGCATCTGTGGCGCAGCGTGGCGGATCAGGTATCACCCGCAAAGAAGCGCGCGTGAGTGTGCATGCCGGGCCCTTCGACTTCGCTGCGATACGCTCAGCACCGCTCCATCCACCGCTCCCTGAACGAGCACGACCCTTGACCCCCGTCTGGTACGACAATCTGCCCAGCCCGATCGGCCAGCTTCGCCTCGTCGCCGACGAACAGGGCCTGCGCGAGGTGTGGTTCGAAACCGGCCGCCACCAGCGCGAACCGGATCCTTCCTGGGAGCGCTCGCCACTCGCGCTCGCCTTTGCCCGCGAGCAACTGGAGCAATATTTCGCCGGCACGCGGCAAGTGTTCGACCTGCCGCTGCATCCGCACGGCACGCCGTTCCAGCGGACCGTGTGGCAGGAACTGGCGCGCATTCCCTACGGCGCGACCATCAGCTACGGCGAGCTGGCGCGACGCATCGGCCAGCCGCAGGCGATGCGCGCGGTAGGCGCCGCCAACGGTCGCAATCCCTTGCCCATCGTGCTGCCGTGCCATCGCGTGATCGGCGCCAACGGTAGCCTCACCGGCTTCGGCGGCGGCCTGCCGACGAAGCGGTTCCTGCTGGCCCATGAAGAAGGCGTGGCGCGCGGAGACCTGTTCGGCCTGGTGAACTGAGTTCCGCTGTTGCGCGCGTGCCACGCCCGCGCAACGGCCAGGGTCAATCCGTGCTGCGCGAGGACGCCGGCGCCTTGCCCGAACGCACCAGCGGCGGCGCGACGGCGCTCTGGTAGCGGTCCAGCAGATCCTGCTGGCGGGCGCGGTAGAGCTCCCGCTGTGCCTGGTCTCCCTGGTCCAGCCGCGTGGCGTGGATGGTGCTGGCGGTATAAGGCCGGCGCATGGCATCCGCGCGACCCTGCCGCAGTTGTTCTTCGACCCGGTTCTTCTGCAGCTGGTCGCGCACCTGGTTCTCCCGCACGGTCTGCTGGAAGCGCGCGTTCGAAAGTGGCTGCACCACGATCACGGGGCGGGGCGCCGCCGGTTGCGATTGCCAGGCGCACGCTGCCCCAGGCAGCGCCAGCGCGAAGGCAAGGGGCCAAAAGCGTAACGGCGCGCGGGTTTTGAACGACATGGAGGCGGTGCGATGATGGGGAGTCGTTGCATCGTACGAAGTCACCTATGAAAAACCTGTTTCGCCTCTTGTGCTGCCTGGTGCTGGCATTCAGCGCCGGTTGCGCCACCTCGCCACGCACCGCCGATAACAAACCGACGCCCCTGCTGCTGGTTTCGATCGACGGCTACCGTGCCGATTACCTCGACCGCGGCCTGACGCCCACGGTGGCGATGCTCGCGCGCGATGGCATCCACAGTGCCATGCAGCCGTCCTTCCCCTCGCTCACGTTCCCGAACCACTACACGATCGTGACCGGTCTGCGCCCGGACCACCACGGCATCGTCAACAACACGATGTACGACGCGCAGCTGGGCAAGTTCTCGCTGCACAACCGCAAGGCGGTAAGCGACGGGCGCTGGTGGGCCGAGGGCACGCCGCTGTGGGAGACCGCGGACCGCTACGGCCTGCGTACCGCGACCATGTTCTGGCCCGGTACCGAGGCCGATATCCATGGCCGCCACCCTGACCACTGGCAACCCTACGACGGCAACGTGACGCCGGCGCAGCGGGTCGACCAGGTGCTGGCCTGGCTGGATCTTCCATCCGCCCAGCGGCCGAGTTTCCTCACCCTGTACTTCGATGCCGTCGACCACGCCGGCCACCTGCACGGGCCGGATTCGCCGGAGGTGAACCAGGCGTTGCGCGAAACCGACCAGGCGATGGCACGACTGGTCGAGGGCCTCAAGCAGCGCGGGCTGCTCGATGCCATCAACCTGATCGTGCTGGCCGACCACGGCATGGCCGCGGTGCCGCTGGACCACAGCGTGCTGATCGAGCAGCAGCTGGACCTCGACGACGTGCAGGTGGTGAGCCTGGGCGTGCTGGCCGGCTTCAATCCCAAGCCCGGGCACGACTTTGCGGCGATCGAAGCGCGGATGGAACGCCCGCACCCGCACATGCAGTGCTGGGACAAGACCCGCGTGCCGGCACGCCTGGCTTACGGCCACAACCCGCGCGTGCCGCAGCTGCTATGCCTGGCCGACGTCGGCTGGCGCATCACCACGGCCGACTGGCTGGCCTCGCACAAGGGCCGCATCAGCGTGGGCGAACACGGCTATGACAACGCGGCGCCGCAGATGCGGGCGCTGTTCGTGGCGCACGGGCCCGCCTTCCGTGACGGCGCGACCGTGCCGCCCTTTCCCAACGTGGACGTCTATCCGCTGATGGTGCACCTGCTCGGCCTGCCGCCGCAGCCCAGCGATGGCGACTACGGCGCAGTCAAGGCGATGCTCGAACCCGGGGTGCGCTGATCCGGGCTCATGCTCCGGCCTCTGCGTAATTGCCCACCTCGACCAGGTTGCCGTCCGGGTCGCGGAAATACACCGACAGGATGGAACCGCACGCGCCGGTGCGCGGCACTGGCCCCTGCAGCACATCCACCCCACATGCCGCCAGGTGCGCGAGCACCTGCGGCATCGGCACGGCGGTGACCAGACACAGATCGCCGGTGCCCGGCATCGCATTGGGCGCCTTCGGCTCCAGCTCCGCGCCCACCGCGTGCAGGTTGATCTTCTGCGAGCCGAAAGCGAGTGCGCGGCGACCTGCGCCGAAGGTCACCACGTCCATGCCCAGCACGCGTGCATAGAACGCGCAGGTGGCCTCGACGTCCGCGACGGTGAGTACGACGTGGTCGATGGAATCGATCTTCATCCGGGTGACGGTCATGGCAACGGTGGCTCCGTCCCCGGCGATGGCGGCCCGGGCAGCGGCCGCAGGAAGTACAGCCGCCAGGCGATCAGCAGCCCGGCCAGCACCATCGCGCCGATGAACGCGGCCACGCCGTTCCAGCCGTGCGCCGTGTAGAACAGGCCGCCGCCCGCGCCTGCCAGGCTGGAGCCCATGTAGTACGCGAACAGGTACAGCGACGACGCCTGCGCCTTGGCGTTGCCGGCGCGCCGGCCGACCCAGCTGCTCACGATCGAGTGCCCACCGAAGAAGCCGAACGTCACCGCCACCACGCCAGCGATCACCAGCACCAACGGCCGGAACACGGTCATCCCCACGCCCGCCAGCATCAGCGCGAAGGTCGTCCACAACACGCGCCGCCGTCCGAGCCTGCCAGCCAGGTGGCCCATCCAGGCCGAGCTGAAGGTGCCGATCAGGTACACGCTGAAGATCAGCCCGACCACCGCCTGGCTCAAGCTGTACGGCGGCGCGAGCAGCCGGTAGCCGATGTAGTTGTAGACGGTGACGAAGGCGCCCAGCAGCAGGAAACCCTCGACAAACATCCACGGCAGGCCGGCGTCGCGGAACACTCCGGCGAAGCGGGCCACCAACGTGCGCGGGCGCAGTGGCTGGCGCTCGAAGTGGTGCGAAGGCGGCAGCAGACGCCAGAACATCAGGCCGGAGGCCAGACCGATGCCGGCCACCACCATGACGCCCACACGCCAGTCGAAGAAGTCCGCCAGCACGCCGGTCACCAGGCGCCCGCCCATGCCGCCGATGGCGTTGCCGCTGATATAGAGGCCCATGCCCAGGCCGATCGAGTCGGGGTGCATCTCCTCGCTCAGCCAGGTCATCGCTACCGCAGGCAGGCCGCTCAAGGAGATGCCAAGCAGGGTGCGCAGGACCAGCAGACCGGTCCAGCCGGGCACGATCGCGGTGAGCAGCACCAGCAGGGCCGAAGCGATCAGCGATACGGTCATGACCGACTTGCGCCCGTAGGCGTCAGACACCGCACCGGCAAACAGCATGGCAAAGGCCAGCACGCCGGTGGTCAACGAGAGGGACAGCGCGCTGGTTGCGGCGCTGACGCCGTAGTCGTTGCTGAATTCGGGCATCAGCGGCTGCACGCAATACAGCAGTCCAAAGGTCGCGATGCCGGCGGCGAAGAGGGCCAGGTTGGCCTGGCGAAACAGCGGAGTGCCGTGTCGGATCAGCGATCCGTCGGCGGTGCCGGCGACCGGCACGGGGTGGTCATTCATCGGCTGCCCTTGGCGGGCCGTGGCGGGTGGGGAGCGCCATTGTCCTCCTCTGCGGAATGGCCGCAAAGCCACCCGGCTTCCTCGATCGTCCACGGCCGGGCTGGAATGCGGAGCGAAAGCGAACTCCCCCGCTCCTCCGGGGAGAGGATCGGGATGAGCGGCCGGGGCTCGCGCGAAGCCATGCAACATCGGCTTTAGCCCTTGTGTGGCACGCTGGCCCCCAGCCCACAACCACCCGCGTACCCATGATGGATCGCCGCGAGCCCCGCCCCTCACCCTCCTCCTTTGCCCAAAGGGCAGAGCGAGCCAGGTGCATGGCATCGGGTACGCCCAGGCCGACCTGGCTACTGCTGCTGTTGCTGACGTGGTTGGCCTCGTGCACCGCGCAGACGCCGACCTCCACGGCCCACCAACCCGCGCCCGAAATCGTCGACTCCGCGCACGGCTTTGCGATCGCGGTACCGCCCGGCATGTACGTGCGCCACCATTTCCGGCGCAGTTACCTGGGCAGCACCGCGTGGAAATCGTTCGCAGGAGAAGATGCCCACGGCAAACCGGTCCTGGCATTGGTGCTGGACGGCTCCAACGCCGTCACGGCGGCGGAACTGCGCATCGGTGTCGGCGACGATGCGGCGGCCCGCATGCATTGCCTGGACGTACCGACCAGCGGCGTGCCTGCACGGGTCTCGCACGTCACCCTCGCCGGCGTTCCATTCACCCGCTTCCATACCGCCGACGCGGCGATGAGCCACTACCTCGACGTGGAGGCCCATCGGGCCGTCCACGATGGTCGTTGCTACGCGATCGACCTGCTGGTTGCCGGCACGCGGCCGGAGGTCTATGACCCGCCAGCCTCGCCGCCTTTCCGACAGGATGACGCCAGGCAACACCTGCACGATGCGCTGGCAGGCTTCCGCTTCCTGTAACGCTGCCACCGCTCAGCGAACGCCGAGGTGCGAGGCGCCCCCTTCCCCGCCTGTCGCTGCGCTCAGCCCGGCGAGATTTGCCTGAGCCGCTGTACTGTCTCACGATAACGCTGCGCGATACGCGCCTCGTCGTGGTGCTGGAAATCCCGCACTACCCAACGCCCGCCGCTCATCACGTGCCTTACCAGTGGCGTGTTGCCGGCGAAGATGAAGCTGTCCAGCAGCGCAGGTTCCTCGCGCGCGGCCAGCAGCGGCGAGCCGTCGTCGAGCACCAGCAAATCCGCGCGATGATCCGGCTGCAACGCCCCGATCGCGAGCCCCGAGGCCTGCGCGCCACCTTTCAGCGCGGCGCGCCACAGCGTCTGGCCAACGCTCGCGCCTTCGTGGCGCGCGGCGATGTTGCGGTGGCGCGTAGCCAGGCGCTGGCCGTATTCCAGCCAACGCAATTCCTCCACTGGCGAAACCGAAATGTGCGAGTCCGACCCGATGCCGAGCCTGCCGCCCGCGTCCATGTAATCGGCCAGCGGGAACAGGCCGTCGCCCAGGTTGGCCTCGGTGGTCGGGCACAGGCCGGCGACCGCCCCGCTGCGCGCCAGGCGCGCGGTCTCCGAATCGTTCAGGTGCGTGGCATGCACCAGGCACCAGCGCGCGTCGATCTGGGCGTGGTCGAGCAGCCATTCGACCGGGCGCGCGCCGCGGATCGCCAGGCAGTCCTGCACTTCGCCGATCTGCTCGGCGATGTGGATGTGGATCGGCGTGGACTGCGCCAGGCCGCTGGCGAGCACGGCCTGCAGCGCATCTTCCGGTACCGCGCGCAGCGAGTGCAGCGCGATGCCCACCTTCAGATCTGCGCCCTGTTGCGCGCTCAAGGTTTCGAGCAGGCGCAGGTAGGCCTCGACCTCGTGGCCGAAGCGGCGCTGCCGCACGCCCAGCGGGCGCCCGTCGAAACCGCCACGCATGTACAGCACCGGCAGCAGGGTCAATGCGATGCCGGCCTCGCGCGCCGCCTCGACCAGCGCCAGCGACATCGCCTCGGGCGGTGCGTAGGGCGTGCCATCGGGACGGTGGTGCAGGTAGTGGAACTCGCAGACCTGGGTGTAGCCGGCCTTGAGCATCTCCACGTAGAGCTGCGCGGCAATCGCCTTCAGGTCGTCCGGACCGACCGAGGCGGCGAAGGCGTACATCGTTTCGCGCCAGCTCCAGAAGCTGTCATCCGCCCTGCCCCGCCGCTCGGCCAGGCCGGCCATCGCGCGCTGGAAGGCGTGCGAATGCAGGTTCGGCATGCCGGGCAGCACCCAGGTCCCCAACGTTTCGGCAGGGCCATCCTCCACCGCCTGCAACATGCCGTCGGCGCCGATGCCGAAAATGCCGTCGCGGGTCCAGCCGTCGCCCTGCCACAGGTAACCGGCATGGCATCGACGGGGGCGGTTGGATGAGGTCATGGGGCTCTCCGGGGCAGACGGCCAAGTGTAGCGCCCGACGGACGACCGCCCCGGCAACGGTTCCACCACACACCCTTTCGGATACTGGCCGCATGCCCAAGAAGACGCCCGAGCAAACCGCCAAACTGCTGCTGCGCCAGGCCCGTCCCGATGATGTGCCGGCGCTCGTGGACCTCACCGGCCGCGTCTACTCGCCCGAATGGGGCCATTCGGCGGAGATGCTGCGCTCCCAGCAGACGCATTTTCCCGAGGGCCAGTTCGTCGTCGAGTACGCCGGCAAGGTGGTCGGTTACTGCGCGACGTTCCGCATCGACGAGGCGACCGCGCTCAAGCCGCATACCTGGGCGCAGATCACCGGCGGCGGCATGGGCTCGCGGCACAAGGCCGACGGCGATTGGCTGTATGGCATGGAAGTAGTGGTGCACCCGGATTACCGCGGCATGCGCATCGGCCAGCGGCTCTACCACGCACGCAAGCGACTGTGCGTCGACCTGAAGCTGCGCGGCATCGTATTCGGCGGGCGCATTCCCGGCCTGGCCAAGACCATCGGCCGCTACGGCAGTGCCGAGGCGTACGTACAGGCGGTGGTCGCCGGTGAACGGCGCGACGCCACGCTTAGCTTCCAGCTCGCCAACGGCTTCGAGGTGATCGGACTGCTGCGCGCCTACGTGCCGTCGGACCACGAGTCGCTGGGCTGGGCGGTGCATCTGGCATGGCGCAACCCCAGCCTGCTCGACCATCCGGACATTCCCTCGATTCCGTCCCCGAAGCACTTGCCCGATTCGGTGCGCGTGGCCTCGGTGCAGTACTTCCAGCGGCGCATCCGCTCGTTCGACGAGTTCGCGACACAGGTGGAGTACTTCACCGACATCGCCGCCGACTACAACGCTGATTTCGTGACCTTCCCCGAGCTGATCACGCTGCAGCTGCTGTCGATCGAGAACGAGGAATTGTCGCCGGTCGAGGCGATCCGCAAGCTCAGCCAGCACACGCCGCAGGTGAAGGAGCTCTTCAGCCGCCTGGCGGTGCGCTACAACATCAATATCATCGCTGGCTCGCACCCGACCGAACAACCCAACGGCGACATCCACAACGTCTGCTACGTGTGCCTGCGCGACGGCTCGCTGCACGAACGCGAGAAGCTGCATCCCACGCCCAGCGAGCGCAACGTGTGGAACATCACCGGTGGCGAGAGCGCAGCCACGATCCAGACCGACTGCGGCCCGATCGGCGTGATGATCTGCTACGACTCCGAGTTTCCCGAGGTGGCCAGGCACCTGGCCGACCAGGGCGCGCTGATCCTGTTCGTGCCCTTCTGCACCGACGTGCGCGAAGGCTACCTGCGGGTGCGCTACTGCTCGCAGGCACGGGCGATCGAAAACCAGTGCTACGTGGTGCTGTCGGGCAACGTCGGCAACCTGCCGGGCGTCAACAACTTCGACATCCAGTACGGCCAGAGCTGCATCCTCACCCCCAGCGACTTCCCCTTCGCGCGCGATGGCGTGGCCGCCGATTCGACGCCGAATATCGAGACGGTGCTGTTCGCCGACCTGCGCCTGGAAAGCCTCGCCCGCGCGCGCAACGCCGGTGCGGTGACCAACCTCAAGGACCGGCGCTTCGACCTGTACGAAATGCGCTGGCGCCCGCAGCCGTTGTAAGGCGTTACAGGGCCCCGCTTGCGGGTGGGGCCCTTCTTGAGGTCCACGGCGGCGGCGCCTGTTTGCGATAATCGCGCGATGCCCGCCTCCAACCCTCTCCGCAAGCTTCGCCGGGAAACGCCATGACCAAGCCGCGTTGGGACCATCTGTTGATCGGCGCAACGCTGGCCACGTTCACCGGGGAGCGGCCGTTCGGATTGATCGAGCGCGGTGCGCTGGCGATCAAGGATGGAACCATCGCATGGGTCGGCCCCGTGGCAGAGCTTCCGGGCGCGGCCGACGCCCTGGCCGATACCGTCGAAAACCTCGACGGTGCGCTGGTGACGCCAGGCCTGGTCGATTGCCACACGCACCTGGTATTCGGCGGCGATCGCGCGCACGAGTTCGACATGCGCCTGAACGGCGCGAGCTACGAGGAGATCGCGCGCGCCGGCGGGGGCATCGCTTCGACCGTCGGCGCCACGCGCGCCGCGGACGGTGACGAACTCCTTCGGCAGAGCCTTCCGCGCGCGCGCGCGCTGCTTCGCGATGGTGTGACCACGCTGGAGATCAAATCGGGCTACGGGCTCGACCTCGACACCGAACGCCGCATGTTGCGCGTGGCGCGGCGCATCGGCGGAGCGCTGGGCATCGGCGTGCGTACCAGTTTCCTCGGCCTGCATGCCCTGCCGCCGGAGTACCGCGAGCGGCGTGCCGATTACGTGACCCTGGTGTGCGACGTGATGCTGCCGGCGCTGACCGCCGAAGGCCTGGTCGACGCGGTGGACGCGTTCTGCGAAGGCATCGGCTTCAGCCGCGAGGAGACCGCACGCGTGTTCGAGCGCGCCCGCGCGCTTGGCCTCCCGGTGAAATTGCATGCCGAGCAGCTGTCCGATCTCGACGGCGCGGCGCTCGTCGCCGAGCACCGCGGGTTGTCCGCCGACCACCTGGAGCATCTGAGCGAATCGGGCATCCGCGCGATGGCCACCGCAGGCACCGTAGCAGTGCTGTTGCCCGGCGCGTTCTACGCGTTACGCGAAACCCGTCTCCCGCCGATCGACGCCTTGCGTGCGCACGGCGTGCCGATGGCGATCGCCACCGACTGCAACCCGGGAACCTCGCCGCTGCTTTCGCTGCGACTGGCAGCGAACATGGCATGCACGCTGTTCCGGCTGACGCCCGAAGAAGCGTTGCGCGGGATCACCCTGAACGCGGCGCGCGCCCTCGGACTGGCGGATCGCGGCACGCTTGCGGTTGGCCAGCGCGCGGATCTGGTGGTGTGGAACGCACGGATGCCCGCCGAGCTTTGCTACTGGATCGGCGGCGATCTGCAGCGTTCGGTCTGGGCGGGCGGAGAACCTTTGCCGCAAGCCTGACCGGAGACCGCGCTCCGAGCGCCCCATCGGTCTGTCGGCACCTTCGCGGTGCCTCGGGGAAGGCTCGTTGATGCAGACTGCAGCCCGAGCCCCTTTCCGCTTGCAGGGAATGGCGCATGACGCAAGCGACCGCCTGAATCCTTCCCCCGCTTGCGGGGGAAGGTGCCCGAAGGGCGGAAGTCTTGCGAGAAACCATCCAAGGCCCCGGCCTCGGCTCTCACCATCGCGAAAATCAATCCTCCGGTGTTTTCGCCGGAATGAACGGCGACACCGGATCGCTCGCCGGGAAAGTCTCCTCGACGGCTTCGTCGGTGAGGTCGCTCTCATGCGCCTTGCGGCCCTGCCGCTCGTTCTCGGTTTCCGGGCGCTGGGGCTTGTTGCAATCGGGATGCTGCGAGTCTTTGCGGTCGTGGCTGCTCATTTTCTGGCTCCGCTGAGTGTTGTCCCATTCCGGCAGGCGCGCGTCGATGCGGGTGATGTCGGCCTTGGCGACTTCCTGCATGCACGCCAGCGCACGCTGGTTGCGCAGGGTGGTCTGCGAGGCGATGCCGTCGGCCGGCACCCACAACGGGTACTGGCGCATCTGCGCGTCCATCGCGGTGCGCAGCACGCAGTCGTCACCGGCAATGCCGACCAGCGCCAGCGCCTTGATCTGGAGTTTCTCCAGCAGCGTGCACAACGGCGTCTCATAGAACGCCGAATGACGCGGCTTGAGGATGAAATAGTCTTCCACGCCCGGCAGCAGGCCGTCGCTGAGCCGGGCGCCGCGGGAACCGACCCGACGGCAGTGCTCGATGACCTTGGCGAAATCGGCGTGCCAGCGCCCGAAGTTGTCGTTGGCGTAGATCACCGGCAGGCCGTGCGCGTGATACCAGTCGCGCAAATGCCCGATCGTCGTCGCGGCCGGCATGGCCTGCTCCAGCAACGCCTCGCCGCCCTCGAATTCAAGGTCGTTGAGCATGTCGATGATCAGCAACGCGCTGTGCCGCGGGTCGAAGGAGGCCTCGTGTTCGTGCTGGTCGGTGTTTGCCATGATGTGCGACGCCACCTCAGGCCGCTGCCTGGCGCTTCTTCAGCTCCACCTTGCGCTGCGCCATCTGCTCGCCCAGCTCTTCCAGCGTCTTCTTGCTCAGCAGCGCCTTGGCGCGCTTGAACATCTCCTTCTCCTCCTCATCGGCGTGGTGCTCGAACAACTCCTTGAGCACCTTGGCGCGACCGGAGAATTTTTCGCTGTCGACCTCGGTCTTGAGCAGGTCCGGCAACACCAGGTCGCCGGCGGCGCGGTGTTCTTCCAGCGCCTCGAAATACATCTTCGCGTCGTCCTTGCCATCGCCGGCCTTCTTGAACGCCGGATAGAAGATTTCTTCTTCGATGGTGTTGTGGGCGCGCAGGTTGGTTTCGATCTTGTCCAACAGCTCCTGGCGTTTCTTCACGCCGCGCGCGGTGGTGCCGGCCAGCTCCTCCAGCAGCGCCCTCATGTTCTTGTGGTCCTGGGTCAAAAGCTCGATTGCGTTCATGCCGACTCCACTGCCACCCCTGCCAGCCGCACGTTTCCATGCGCACGGTGAAGCGCGTGTCTTCCCCGGTTAATCGTCGCGGAACGCCAAAAAAAAGCCCCGCGCATGGCGGGGCTCCTTCGATCCGTCGAGCGGAAAGCTCAGGCGGACTTCTTCTTGGGCGCGGCCTTCTTGGCGGCGGCCGGTTTGGTGACTGTGGTCTTGGCGCCGACCACGGCCGGCTGCGCATCGTGCGCGCGGCTGTTGCCGTAGCTGCCGCGGTAGGTCTTGCCGCGACGGGTCTTGCGATCGCCCTTACCCATGGGAACTCCTTGATTCGTATGCGTGAACGGCCAGCCATCGTAGCAGCGAAGAGGCAAAGCGCAAGAGCGCCGAGGCGGGTACGGAAAGGCGGGCTGCCGCCCCTTCGCGCACTCAGCGATGGCCGTGTCCGAGGCAGTCGCGCGCATGGTCCGTGCACGGGCCGGCGTCCACCTGGACGGTCGCGTGCAGGATGCCGAACTGCTTGCGCAACAGGCGATGGATTGCCGCCACCGCCTCGGCGCCATCGCCCTCCACCTGTGTATGCACCGTCGCCATGCGCGATCCGGAGGCGAGCTGCCACACGTGCAGGTGATGGACGTCACGGATGGAGGCATCGGCCTGGCGCAGCGCCTGCTCGACCTCGGCGACATCCAGATCCTCAGGCACGCCTTCGAGCAGGATATGCGCCGACTTGCGCAGCAGGCGCCAGGCGCCGCCAAGGATCAGCAGCGACACCAGCAGCGAGAGCACCGGATCGGCCCAGTTCCAGCCCATGAAACGCACCGCCAGCGCGGCCAGCACGGCGCCGAGCGAGCCGAGCAGATCGCCCAGCACGTGCAGGCTTGCGCCGGCCATGTTGACGTCGTCGTGGGCGTGTCCGTGCAGCACGCGCAGCACAAGCAGGTTGACCAGCAGGCCCAGCACCGCTACCGCCAGCATCACACCGGAAAGAATCGCGCCCGGATGCATCAGGCGGGTGATCGCCTCGAAGGCGATGAAGCCCACCAGCACGAACTGGGTCAGCGCGTTGACGAAGCCGGCCAGCACCTCCAGTCGACCGTAGCCATAGCTGCGACGGGCATCGGCCGGACGCAGCGCCAGTCGCGCGCCGATGAAGGCGAGCGCGAGCGCCAAGGCATCGACCATCATGTGACCCGCATCCGCAAGCAACGCGAGCGATCCCGACCACAGGCCGCCGACGGCCTCGGCCAGGAGCATCAGCAGGGTCAGCAGGAAGGCGGCCAGCAGCTTGCGCCCACGCACGCTCGAGTGATCGTGGTCATGCCCGTGATCCTGGTCATGCCCGTGATCGTGGTGGTCGTGTTCGTGATCGTGCGGTTTGCTCATCGGGCCATCGTAGGAATGCCCCCGCGCGTTACACAATCACCGCCTGATCAATGCGCGCAACCGGCATCGTGTACGTGCGCCTGTCGGTGATCCAGCCGCAGATTGACGAAGTGCGCGCTCGCCAGCAGCAGGCCACCACAAGTGACCAGCACGCTGTGCAGGGTAATCGGGTACTGCTCGGCGACGGTCACGCCCAGCAGCAGGAGCGCCAGGCCGGGAAACGCCAGCATCAGCGAAACCGGCCGCCGATGCCGGCGGTAGCCATTGACCAGCGTCAGCAACGCCAGTGCGCAGGCGAACATGACGAACGCGCGCTCGAACCGATGATCGGCCAGGAATTCGAGCCCCACCAGCGGCAGCGCGGCGAGCACGAACGGCAGCGCCGCGCAGTGGATCGCGCACAGGAACGAGGCGAGCGCACCGAAGCGGTCGGCGATCTGCCATGCGCGTGATGTCGGCGGTCGGGCCATCGTGGCTTCGGTGGGGAGCTTGCCCGCAATGTTACTTTATAACGCAAGTCGGTGCCACGGTTCTGCAATCCCCCGTCAACCAAGCTGTCGCCGCCACGTTCTACAATGACTGAACGCGCGCCATACGGGCCGCGGTTCGAGTCAGAGGTTTTCCGGTGCGGCAACGTTCCCTCCCCGCCAACACCGGGAAAAGCGGGGCGCGATACGGGATGTATCGCGCCCCGCAACTTTTATGGGTTTCGCACGGTGCCACCGGTTCGGCTTCACGCCGAAGCGTCGCGTCAACGACTGTTCTTTGCGGGTGAAGTGCCCGGCTTCACGCATGCTGCTCCTGCAAGTACGGCCATGCTGGCGCGCGGCCGCGGTGCAGCTTGCTGGCAGCAGGCAGATCAGCTGGCGTGCCCCTCGATACGTCCTCGCCGGCTCAGTGCGCTATTTCGTCTCAGCCCTTGCGGCACTGCTTGCAGAGGCCGTGGACTTCCAGTGTCTGCGCCTGCGGCCGGAAACCGAACGCCTGCGCCTGCGCCTCGATCAACTCCGCGACGCGTGCATCGCAGACTTCCTGCGCACTCGCGCAGCTGTCGCAGATCAGGAAAGGCACCTGGTGCGCCTCGGCCGGGTGGTGGCACGACACGTAGGCGTTGATCGACTCCAGCTTGTGGATGAAACCTTGTTCGAGAAGGAAATCGAGGGCGCGATAAACCGTAGGCGGCGCCGCATTCCCATGGCGCTCGCGCAGCTGGTCCAGCAGATCGTAGGCCTTGACCGGCTTACCCGCTGCGGCGACCAGTTCCAGCACTTCCTTGCGCAACGGCGTGAGCCGCAGGCCGCGCTCCTCGCTGGCCTGTTCGACCGCCGCGATGAAACTGGCGGCGTCTTCGACGTGGTGTGAGTGGAGCTTGGCTGACACGTTCGGCCTATCCGGTTGATGCGGCGATGATACCGCTTGCCCGGCAGCCGGGTGGGTGACCACCCAGCGTTATCTGACCTGGGCCTGCTGCGGCGCCTGCTCCGGCTGGCCATGCTGGGCGCCCTGGACCCTCTGTACGAAACCCTCGTCCGGCGAGGCTTGCAGTTCCACCGACGGAATCCGGGTGCGCAACGTGAGGGTTCCATGGCTCTGCTGCACCAGCAGGTCGCTGTCCGGGCCGATCACGCCGGTTCGTGGATCGGCCAACAGGCTTATCTGCATTCGGCTACTTTCCGCGCGTCCATGCGGCGCTTGCGACAGGACGGCCGCAGCTGCATCGTCGAGTTGATGCGGGCTGCGCACGATGCCGGCCTGGGCATAGGCCGCAGCCACTTTTCCGCGCAGCGTCTCGAACTGCACGTGCGCGGGATCGTCCGGGCGGCGAGGATCATGGGCAGGCCATGCCCCGGTTCGGGATATGGCCACGCGCGCCTGCGCGACCGGACTTTCTTCGTGCAGGTGTGGCATGTGGCGGCGCGCCCAATCCTGGGAGCTTTGCTCGACACTGCGCGCAAGCGCCTTGTCCACCGGTATGCCGACCTGCACTTCAGGGAGGTGGTAGTTGACGCGTTGGTCGATCGCCACCGCCTGGCGTTCGGCGCCCTCGCCGCGAAGCTCGACACGTTCCGGCGTGCCGAAGCGTGCGCGCGGGTCCTTGCCGGTGTTGTAAGTGGCCACCGCATCGGTCAGGGCCGCCGCCAGTCGCTCGCTGTGCATTCCGTATGGCATCTGGTCGCGGTCTTCCATGTCGTGCACTTTGGCCAGCGCCCGTTCGTAGAACGCGTGCAAGGGGTGGCCGATCTGGCGAAAGTCGAGCAGGTGCTCGGGAACTGATGCGGGAGACGACATCGGCTGGTCCTTGCGTGAAAGCGGTGGCGCACGTCCCGACTGCGCCAGCTGCTCGGGCACCGTCTCAACCCCACGAAGCGTCGTTGCCACAACGTCCGGCAACACCCCGTACTTTTGCCAACCGTATGCGTGATAGGCGGCCTCATAGCGCTTCGCGATCGCCCGGGGCGACTGGGCCGCATTTTCGGCAACCGTTCTTTCGGCCGCATGGTCCAGTTCGGCCGCGCGTGCCGCCGGCGCCCGCTCGACGTGCGCGTTGACCATGCCGTGCTCGAGCAGACCGATAACCACCCGGCGCGTCCAGACGTGGGTTTGCGGGTCACGCCTCCAGGGCGCGTCACGGATACTGTGCGTGTCGCCGGTACTCGCCGGCTGCGTGTAGGGGTCCGTTGGACGATGCGGGTGAGCCAGCGCCAGTTCGATGGCCGCGTTGGACGCCTGGTAATTCAACCGATCGGTCAAGGCCGCTCCGGCCGTCTGGCTTTGTTCGCGGTAGACGGGGAAACCGTCGTTCAACCGCATCGCGCCAGTATCCAGCTCGCTGGCGGTGTGCGTCCAACCGCGCGCGGGATGCTGCGGGTCGAAAAACCAGGCACGCCCGTCGGGATCGCGCTGGTGATAGATGCGCTGCCGGTCCATCGCATCGGCCAGCTTGTCGCCGGCGATCGCGCCCACCAGCGCCCCTGCACCCCCGATCACGACATCGAGCGGACCTGTCTCCGCTCCCGCCGTACCGAACACTTCGGCGCCGAGCACCGCCCCACCCCACGTGCCGAGGTTGCGGGTGCCGAAGTGGACGACCTCCGACGCGGCACCGGTGCGGTTGCCTTGCTCCAACATGGCCGACGCGCTGTTCGCGCTGGATACCAGGTCATAGGCAACCGTGGCGGCTGCCAGCATCCCTGCCCCCCGGACGAAACGCGAATGCCCTCCATCGCGCGCGACCGCCTGGTCCATGGAAGTGGGCGCGGACACGTCACTCGGCGCGGCTTGAACAAGCCCGGCTGCGGAGGGCAAATCGATCGGTGCAGGTATTAAGCCTGACGCTTGCAGATAGGCACCGCCAACGAAACGCTCCGGGTTGATCCCGAGCCCCTTCGCGACTTCGCTTGAGACAGATACCTGCGTGATCTCCGTCCCGGGATGGTCAGGTAGCGTGAAGATGCCCTCATTCGCTGCCTCGATGAACTGGCGTTCTATAACAGGCAACACGGCACCTATCCCGCCCTCAGCTTCCAGCCCACGTAAGTGCGAAAGCGGCTGGCCTCCCAACGTATTCAATTGGTCTAACCGCAGAGCCGTAAGAACCTCGACTCGACCGAGAACCCTATTGGCATCAGCGGCAGATGCCACGACCACGACGTTGCCGCGCAAGGAGGAGGCGAACTCCCGCGAGGTCTCGCACCAAAGGCAGTTCATGATCGACGTAGGGCTTGCGTTCGGAGCTTTCGCGTCCCCGTAAAGAAAATCCAAAGAAAGTTTTCTGGCCGCAGCCCTACTCTCTCCTTGTGCAAGGAATATCCTTTCTGCCGAATCACGGATGATGCTTGAATTGTTGCCAGCCAAAAACCGAGCCCGTGGCGTGTCGTTGACGATTGGCAACCCGCCTTTATGGGCAATCTCTAACGCAATCGCCTCTGCTCGCACGTTTCCGATCCACCCGCTATAGAGAACTCCGCCCTCGCCTTGGGCGCTTGCGGAAAACCGCTGGACGATCTGTCTTATTTGTTCAAGTGAAGTTGCGCTTTCGAGACGATTTCCATCCAGGGAAAGGCCGGTCATGCACGCTCCTCTCCTGCGGCGAGCCGCACCCAACCTTGCCGAAAGAGTACACGACCCATGAAGTGCGAATTTTCGGTTTCGCGTAGAAAACTCGGCCTGTCCTCCATTGCCGCACCTGCAGCGATCAAACGCAGGATGAGGGCCCTAACCTTGTCGACATGAGTGCGGGGCAAAAACTCGCGTGGATCGAAAGGAGCTTCTCCAAAGGAGCACTCGTCCTTTACACCGAACGAAACTATCTCGACATCGAAGTCGTTTTGATTTGCGAGAAAGCGAGGTTCGATCTCTCCATAGAGAAGTCCAGAGTCAAGCTTCAGCGCAAAGACCTCATGCCCCCGCTCATCCGCCCCTCGAACCAATCCAACAAAACGTGCCCGGCCTTCGGGAAAATCGATCCAATCGAACATGGCATGTGTATTCATTTCCATATACCCGAGGAATATCTGTTTTCGCGCCAATGTCACCGGCACACATCGAGACCATGGGTTGACGCGTTTCGAATGGTGCTTCGCCGACGCATTCCTTGTCGGGAAAAACCGAACGAAACAATTTCGACGCCATGGCATGTACTTAATTTTGACGAAACAGAAAAATCCCGTCACGTCCTCCAGTAAGTAACCGCAATCACTTTTCTACAAGACAGCCGGGAGTAAAACCAAGTCGGGAGTGCAACCACTAATTCCCGGATTCTTCAAAGTAGGCCTGAAACATCCATTCGATTTCACCCAACGGGCTTTCACGACGATTCTTTAGGGCACGGCCGACTCCGCTGCCCATCCTTCTCGAAAAAAAACACTCCCCAAGAAGTGCGCGCCCGGGTACTCCAGCAGTACATTCGGCCTGATCGAAAACTCCATTCCTGCCTCAACGAGGCTGAGGATCAGCGCTCTGACGTGTTCAAGCTCGCCCCGATTGAACGCCCGCGACCCCAAGCAGGGAAGTGGCATCCCGACGCTATCCCTGTAGGAATAACCAAAGGAGACAATCTCGATATTGAAATCGTTGCCGTTTGCTAGAAACGAGCTTCTAAGTTCGCCAAACCACTCGCGCCCTTCGATTTCTATCGCAAAGGTGTCGTGTCCAGCCTCGTCCCACCCGCGGACACCCCCCGCAAAACGTGCACGCCCCTCCGGAAACTTGATCCATTCGAATGGGTGCTGGTGATCTTCCATAGGGGGCTCGCGGTCCTTTGTTCAACGTCGACATCTCCAATCAGACATCTTCCATTAACGCGAAGAGCTCACTTTCGGTCTTTCTCTACACGGTACGATTGCGCCACTCCCCCGGGAGGACCGATTTAATCAGACATCGCATGTGCATCCATTACTGTAGATTCCAGGGATACCTATCAGGCGTTTGCTTTCCTGCATGCCACCAGCACCCATCCTTGTGCAAATTCGACCTTTCCAAGAAACTCATCGACGTCATCCATTTCCATGACAAAAGGCCGTTCCGCTCGCCTCCAGAAAGACTGGACCAATTTCAAAACGAGCGATTTGATGAGCTCCACGTCAGCCGATAGGAATTTTTCGATGAAAGGGTTGCCCTCCCTAACGGGCATGCCGACGTTTTCCATTCTGGAATGACCAAAGGAATCGATTCGCAGGTTGAAGTGAGAGTCGTCAGGCCAGACGGAAGAAATTTCCCCGTAGTAGCTCTCGCCCGCTATTTCCACCGCAAACGTTTCGTGTCCGGCTTGATCTGCTCCCCTCACGCCGCCGCAGAAGCGTGCACGCCCTTCCGGGAACTCGATCCAATCAAAGACACCCGACTGTTCGCTCATGTGGTTTCTCCATGTCCGCAATCCCCGCGTCCCGGTTGCCGGGGAGTCAAGGGTCACTAGCCTCGTGAAAGCAGACCGAATGATGCCTTGCGGGCGCGGCCGCGACTATCGGAGCATTCCTACAGACGATTAGGTGGCTTCTTAAGTTAGCTTGCGCCTAACGACGACGATGACGTCCGGCCGGCAAGGGCGGCGGCATAAGTCGCCGCGGTTTGCGCAGGACGATCAGCCACCCGATCGGGCCGAGCACGAGCGCCCAGGCGATGCCCTCGGCGGTGCGACCGCGCCACCAGCCCAGCAGCGCACCGATGGCGAGGAACAGGAGGTTCCACCAGAAGAGCGCGGCCCAGGGAACCAGCGCCACCAGGTTCAAGAAAACGCGCAGGAACGCGTCGGGGGCGTCGGGGTCGACGCCCTGCATGGCGCGGGCAAGGAGCTCGTCCATGCCGCGCGCCCCTTCGGTCAGCCCCGCGCGCGCGCGATCGCGTCGTCGATGCGCTTGAGCGCCTCGGTGCGGCCGGCCAGGTAGATGGTGTGGTCGATCGAAGGCGACACCTGGGTGCCGGTCATCGCCACGCGCAGGGGCTGGGCGATCTTGCCCATGCCCAGTTCGAGCCTGGCCGCGATCTGTTCGATCGCCTGGTGGATCGGCTCGGGCTTCCATTCAACGTCAGCGAGCAGCGCCTTGGCCTGGTCGAGCACGGCGAGGGCGCTGTCGTTCTTCAGGTGTTTGGCGACGGCCTTGTCGTCCCATTCGGCGATCGGCGCGTACCAGATCTTCGCGCGCTCGGCCATTTCCTTCAGCGTGTGCACGCGGTCACGCAAGGCCACGATCACGTCCGCGGGTGCCGGGCCCGTTGCCGTGTCCACGCCGGCGCGCGCCAGGTGCCATTCGAATTCGGGAGCGAGTGCCTGCGGCTCGTCGATCTTGAGGTAATGCTGGTTGAGCCAGGCGAGCTTTTCGGTGTCGAAACGCGACGCGGCCTTGTTGACGTCGGAGATGTCGAACAGGCGGATCATCTCCTCGCGCGAGAAGATCTCCTGGTCGCCGTGCGACCAGCCCAGTCGTACCAGGTAGTTGAGGATCGCGTGCGGCAGGAAGCCGGCATCGCGGTACTCCATCACGCTGACCGAGTTGGTGCGCTTGGAGAGCTTCTTGCCTTCCTTGTCCAGGATCATCGGCAGGTGCGCGAACTCCGGCACCGGCGCGCCGAGCGCCTGGTAGATGTTGATCTGGCGCGGGGTGTTGTTGACGTGGTCGTCGCCGCGGATCACCTCGGTGATGCCCATGTCGATGTCATCGACAACCACCGCGAAGTTGTAGGTCGGCCAGCCGTCCGAGCGGAAGATCACCAGATCGTCCAGTTCGGCGTTGGCCCACTCCACGCGCCCCTTGACCTTGTCCTCGAACACCACCGAACCCTCGGTCGGGTTGCGGAAGCGGATGACACGGTTGGGGTCCTCGCGAAACGCTTCGTTGCGGTCGCGGTAGTAGCCGTTGTAGCGGGGCTTCTCGCCCTTGGCCATCGCCGCTTCGCGCATGGCCTCGATTTCTTCCTTGCTCTCGTAGGCGTAGTACGCCTTGCCTTCAGCGAGCAGGCGGTCGGCCACTTCCTTGTAGCGCGCCAGTCGATGGGTCTGGTAGATCGCCGGCTGGTCGGCCGATAGGTCGAGCCATGCCATCGCGTCCAGGATCGCCTGCACTGCCTCGTCGGTAGAGCGCTCGCGGTCGGTGTCTTCGATGCGCAACAGGAATTCGCCGCCGCGACGACGCGCTTCCAGCCAGCAGTAGAGCGCGGTGCGAGCGCCGCCGATATGGAGAAAACCGGTGGGGCTGGGGGCGAAGCGGGTGCGGACGGTCATGGGATTCTGCGGCTGCGAAAGGGCAAACGCAGGATTTTAGCCCATTGCCGGGCTCGAGCTGTGCCGGCGGGGGCGCGGGCAAGTCAGGGCTTGCGCTGGCAACCCCAGCCGTAGCACACGAGCGTGTTGGGATCGCGCTCCAGGGCTCCCAGCCTCGTCGCAGGAAAATCATTCCCCGGCGGCGTGAGCCGCGGGCTGGCATCGTCGATCACGATCGGCGGTGCGTCGGCCGCCGCTCGCCGCAAAACGAATTTCACGATGAACAACGGGCGGCGCGCCTTGAGGTCGCTCGGGGGCGCCTGGATGGCGTCCCCCGAATCGACGGATTGCTGTGCCTCCATGGAGACGGTGGCCGCTGCGCAAATCGGCGATGCCATGGCCACGGCGGCCACGAAGGACAACAGCTTCATGCGGCACCTCCGGCGGTGTTCGCTCACTTCACGTGGATGGTAATCCTTTTGGATACCACCGGCGGATCGAACGGCACATGGTTGGCGTCGCCCAATTCCAGCTGCAGCGTGTGGGTGCCGGGAGCAAGCTTGAGCGTGGTCTGGGTCTGGCCGCCACCAAAGTGCATGTGGTGTTCGTCGTTGGGGATTGGCTGGCCGGCAAGCGGCAGGTCGGTGGCATCGACCAGCAAATGGTGGTGTCCGGTGTGTTCCTTGCCGACGCCGGCCGGTGCCACGCCCATGCCCTTGAGGCCGAAGCGCACCGTGACCTCGCGACCCACGGTGGCGCCATCGGCGGGCGAAATGATGTAGGCCTCTGCGCCGGCGGGCGCCTTGGTGGTCGGGAGCGCAGGCACCTGCGCGAAGGAGGTGGCGCAGGCCGTGGCAAGTGCGGCAGCAAACAGCATCCGTTTCATGCGTGGGATCTCCTGGAGAACATGGCAGTCCAGTATGCCGGCAGCACCTGCACACGTCATGCATGGCGACTGGTCATTTCCTGCGCACCGCGTCGCGGTGTGCTTGCCCATCAAGCAGATAGGTCACCTATCCACAGGCTTACCCCAGTCAACTCCACAAGCATTGTGGACAACCTGCGAACACGAAGTTGCCGATGCGTAAAAACTGATCAGCGTGTGCCAAGTGACTGACGGCAAAGCTGCCTCTGCGGTTTGTCCACAGGGTTTTCCGGAAGGCATCCACATCGACTGTGGAAAACACGCGTCGCACAAACGACGATGCCGCCTTTCGGCGGCATCGTATCGTTCGGCGACGCGGAGGATCAGGCCGCGCGCGGCGCCTTCATCAACATACCGAACAGCTCGGCGAGCTTCTCGCGCATCTCGCGGCGGTCGACGATCAGATCGATCGCGCCGTGCTCGAGCAGGAACTCCGAACGCTGGAAGCCCTCGGGCAATGTCTCGCGCACCGTCTGCTCGATCACGCGCGGACCGGCGAAGCCGATAAGCGCCTTCGGCTCGCCGATGTTGATGTCGCCGAGCATCGCCAGGCTGGCCGACACGCCGCCCGTGGTCGGATTGGTCATCACGCTGATGTACGGCACGCCGGCATCACGCATGCGTGCAAGCGCGGCGGAGGTCTTGGCCATCTGCATCAGCGAGAACAACGCCTCCTGCATGCGCGCGCCGCCGGTGGCCGAGAAGCACACCAGCGCACTCTTCTCCGCCAGCGCCTTTTCCGCCGCACGGGTGAACTTCTCGCCTACCACCGAACCCATCGAGCCGCCCATGTAGGAGAACTCGAACGCGGCGGCGACCAGCGGACGGCCCTTCAGGCAGCCGCTCATGGTGATCAGGGCGTCTTTCTCGCCGGTTTTCTTCTGCGAGGCGACGATGCGGTCGCGGTATTTCTTGGAGTCGCGGAATTTGAGCGGATCGGTCGGCTCCAGGCTGGCCCACAGCTCCTTCGTCGAGCCCTCGTCGAACAACGACAGCAGCCGCTCACGCGCGCCGATCGGGTGGTGGTGGCCGCACTTGGGGCAAACCATCAGGTTGCGCTCCAGCTCCGGCCGGTACAGCACGGTGCCGCAGCCGCCGCACTTGTCCCACACGCCCTCGGGCACCTTGCCCTTGTTGGCCGGAGCGCTGTGCGTGCGTGCACGCGGGGTCATGATTTTCTGGAGCCAGTTCATGGGGACCTCGTTGGAACCATGTGCCGCTTGTGACGGCACCGTCTGTCACTTGTCGCGGGCCCCGGCTCCTAAACCCGCCCCTCTCCGAAAGGGAGCGGGCACAGGTTACGGCGCGTCCAGGGCCGCGCGGATGGGTGCGAGAAACTCGCGCGCCCGCGTGGCGATTTCGTCCGCTGCCGTGGCGCCGGCCAGGCGCTCGACCAGCGCACTGCCTATGACCACGGCGTCGGCGAAACCGGCAATCGCTTTCGCGCTTGCCGCATCGCGGACGCCGAAGCCGACGGCTACCGGCGCCTTCGCCCCGGCGCGCACTTCCGCCACCCGCGCGGCAATGTCCGCCGTGCTCAGCCGTGCCGCGCCGGTGATGCCGGCGAACGACACATAGTACAGGAAGCCCCGGGCCGCCTCGCACAACTTCACCATACGCGCGGGTGCGGTGGTCGGGGCTGCCAGCAGGATCTGCTGCAGCCCGGCGGCACGCAGCGGCTCCAGCACGGCGGACTCCTCCAGCGGGCAATCCACGATCAGCAAGCCGTCGACGCCCACCTGTGCGGCATCCTGCGCAAAGCGCGCATAGCCGTGCATTTCGATCGGGTTGAGGTAACCCATCAACACCACGGGCGTGTCCGCGTCGTGCTGGCGAAACTCACCGACCCAGCGCAGCACGTCATCGAGGCCCACGCCCCGGGCGATGGCTCGCTCACTCGCGTGCTGGATCACCGGGCCGTCGGCCATCGGATCGGAAAATGGCACGCCCAACTCGATCAGGTCCGCACCGGCGGCGACCAGCGCATGCATCAGCGCCACCGCATGCTCGGGGGCTGGGTCACCGGCAGTAACAAAGGGGATCAGGCCGGTGCGACCCGCCTGTCGCAAACGGGCAAAGCGCGATTCGATGCGGTTCATCGCAAGCCTCAATAGATGGGAACAGAACAGGCGGCGGCAAAGCTCTGGGTTGCCCGCAGTGCCGCCGCCGTTTTCGCAACCCGATCACGCTCGGCGCCCGCCGTCATGGGCAGCGCTTCATCTTCCAGCGCGAGCAAAGCGTCACACCGGGCCCTGGCGAGCACGGAGACATCCTCCGGAAAAACGGGATCGATGCGGGCAAAGGCCGAGAATGCAGGCGCGAGGCGGCTGAGTGTGTCGAGTGCTCGATTGCGGATGGAAGGATCGGCATTTTCGAGCTCTCGCAGCAGTAGTACCTGATCGGTCTGGTAGAACTCGGTGAGCCCGGGACTCTCCATGACCTGATACGCGATGCGGAGTGCGAAGCGGATGTCCTGGCGCTCGCGCCCGCTTCCCGCCAGAGCGAGCCTCCTCATCAGCAGTGGCAGTGCACGGGCGCCGAAATGACCAACAACCACAGGTGCACGCGAGTTGCGCCCCTCGGGGCCACGGCCGATCAATCCCACCAGTGCAGGTAAAGCCTGCGGCGACCTCACGTGACCCATGGCCTCCGTGGCCGCAGCGAGCGCGGGCGCGTCGTATGAGGGCACCTCGTTCAAAGCCGCGGTGAGCGGCCCAAGTGCCTCCGGGGGCAGTTCGCCCGCGTTCGCAAGTGCGACGATCAGGTCCGAGTCGTCCCCTTCGCGATCTAGCGAACGAGCCAGGCGCCCCAGCAAATCCGCCGTCACCGCCTGCGAGCGCGGCCGCAGCGCCGCTAACGACTGCAGCACCCTCCTGCGTACCTGCATGCTCGGATCGTCGAGCAACGACCGCAACTGCGGTACCGCAGGAAGTCCCTGGTCACCTAGCGCGGAGATTCCAGCCACAGCCATCTCGCGGGCGCTCTCGCGACTGGAGTGCAGCATCGCCTCCAACCCAGGGACTGCGCGCGCGCCAAAGCGGGACAGATGCCCCGTCGCGCATTGAGCCTCCTCGGTAGAGCCTGCACGCAGGATGTGGAGCAGCGCCTGCAAGGAGAGGTTCCGATGCGCCGGATAGCGCATGTCGCACGTTGGAATCAGGGGGCGCATGGCGCTGGCAGGAGCCCAGGCCCATGCCAACACGAGCAAAATCCCGACGCGTGCGAGCCGTTGCATCACAAGGCAATGCCCTCGCGTGCGGCGATGGTGTGCACGTCCTTGTCGCCGCGACCGGAAAGGTTGCACAGCACCAGCGCATCTTTCGGATATTCGCGCGCGAGCTTCATCGCCTGTGCCACGGCGTGGCTCGATTCGAGCGCAGCGAGGATACCCTCGGTGCACGCGAGCAGGTGGAAGGCCTCGAGGGCTTCGTCGTCGGTCACGCCGACGTAGTCGGCGCGCCCGGCGTCCTTGAGGAAGGCGTGCTCGGGGCCGACGCCCGGGTAGTCCAGGCCCGCCGAAACCGAGTGCGTCTCGGTGATCTGGCCGTTGTCGTCGCACAGCACGTAGGTGCGGTTGCCGTGCAGCACGCCGGGGCGACCGGCCGCCAGCGAGGCAGCATGGTGGCCGGTGGCGATGCCCTCGCCCGCTGCCTCGGCGCCGACAATGCGCACGTCCGCGTCATTGAGAAAGGCATGGAACAGGCCGATCGCGTTGGAGCCGCCACCGACGCAGGCGGTGATCGCGTCCGGCAGGCGACCGTAACCTTGGAGCATCTGCTCGCGTGCCTCGCGCCCGACGATCGCGTTGAAGTCGCGCACCATCTGCGGGTATGGGTGCGGGCCGGCCACGGTGCCGATGATGTAGAAGGTGTCGGCCACGTTGGTGACCCAGTCGCGCATGGCCTCGTTGAGCGCGTCCTTGAGCGTTTTCGAGCCCGAGGTCACCGGCACCACCTCGGCGCCCAGCAGCTTCATGCGGTAGACATTGATCTTCTGCCGCTCGATATCGACCGCGCCCATGTAGACCACGCACTTCATGCCGAAGCGGGCGGCCACGGTGGCGCTGGCCACGCCGTGCTGGCCGGCGCCGGTCTCGGCAATCACACGCTGCTTGCCCATGCGCCGCGCGACCAGGGCCTGGCCGATGGTGTTGTTGATCTTGTGCGCGCCGGTGTGGTTGAGGTCCTCGCGCTTGAGCAGGATCTGCGCCCCGCCGACGTGCCGGGAGAGCCGATCGGCATGGTAGATCGGGCTGGGACGGCCGACGTAGTACTTCAGGTCCCGGTCCAGTTCGGCCAGAAAATCGGGGTCCCGGCGCAGGCGCTGGTAGGCCTCGGTCAGCTCAGCGAGCGGCGCCATCAGCGTCTCGGCGACATAGCTGCCGCCGTAAGCACCGAAGCGGCCGTGCGCGTCCGGCCAACAGTGGAAATCCTGGTTTGCGGGCATGGGAATACTCCAATCGGCAGCGACGGGGCGCCGCGCAAGGCTCACACCTTAGTGCCGTCCAGGCTCGCGAAAAAGCGAAAATTTCGCGTCTTCTTGTGAGTTAGACTCACAACATGTCCGAGCGTGACCTGCCCTCGCTGCATGCCCTGCGCGCTTTTGAGGCGGCCGCACGACTGGGCAGCATGAGCCTGGCAGCACAGGAACTGCACGTTACCCACGGCGCCGTGAGCCGCCAGGTACGCTCGCTGGAAGAAGCACTGGGCCAACCGCTGTTCGTCCGTCAGGGCCGGGGTATCCAGGTGACCTCCGCCGGGCGGAGCCTGCAGGAAAGCTGCCACGCCGCTTTCGGTCAACTGCGTGAGAGCTGGACGCGGCTTCGGCGCGAGCAGGCAGGCGCCCCCCTGGTGCTGGGCTGCTCGGGCAGCGTGCTGGCGCGCTGGGTGATCCCGCGACTGGAACGTTTGAGGCACGAACTGCCCACACTGACCTTGCACCTGGCCGCGCAGGAGGAACCGGCATCCCTGGCTGGGGTGGACGCCGCCCTGCTGCTGGAAGCGCCACCCTGGCCCGCGTCCTGGCAGGTGTACGACCTGGGAGCCGAACGCATCGGCCCTGTGCTCAGCCCCCGCCATCCCGATGTCGAGCGCCTGTGCGCCCTGCCCGCCTCCGCCTTGTGTGACGAGCCGCTGCTGTATACGGCTTCGCGCCCGCAGGCCTGGCCGGACTGGGCGCGCGCGATGGGGCTGGCGCCGGATTCCATGCAGCAGGCCCAGGCGCTGCCGCACCTCTATTTCCTGCTCGAAGCCGCCGCCGCGGGATTGGGTGTGGCGATCGCGCCGCAGCCGCTGGTGGCCGACGACCTGGCCAGCGGCCGGCTGCTGGCGCCCTGGGGCTTCCGCGAGACGGGCGGTCGCTGGATCCTCGCGACCGCACACGCGGCCGATGCCCGCCTGGAAGCCCTGGCCGCGTGGACGCGCGACGAACTGGCCGGACACTGAGACGCGGGCAACATCCTGTGCGGGCGACCGCGGGCGATCGAACTTCCGTGGCGCCGGCGTAATCAAACGCCCCGGCCATACCCATCTGCGGCACGCGCCGCAGCGATGAAGGCCGCCAACCGTTCCGGGTCCTTGATGCCGGGTGCCGATTCGATGCCGCTGGACACATCCACGCCCCACGGGCGTGCGACGCGGATGGCTTCGGCGACGTTGCCGGGATGCAGGCCACCAGCGAGGATCACCGGCTGTCCCAGCTCGCGCGGCATCAGTGACCAGTCGAACGCCTGGCCGCTGCCGCCCGCCTCGCCCAGGCCGTGCCCGTCCAGTACCAGGCCCGCGGCGCCGGGATACGCGCGCAGGCGCGGCAGCGCATCGGCGCCCTCGCCCATCGCGATGGCCTTAAGGTAGGGCCGCCCGAACTGCGCGCACCACTCGTCACGCTCGGCACCGTGGAACTGCAGCAGCGCCGGCTGTACGGCGGCAATCACCTCATCGACGAAAGCCGCATCCTCGTCCATGAACAACGCCACGGGCGTGACCATCGGCGGCAGCGCGCGGACGATCGCACGTGCCCGGTCGATGTCCACTCGCCGGCGGCTGCGCGCGGTGAAGATCAGGCCGATCGCATCCGCACCCAGTTCGGCGGCCCGCACGCCGTCCTCGACGCGCGTCATGCCGCAGCACTTGATGCGGATCATGCGCTCACCTCTGCCGGCAGGCCCCAGTGGGCTTCGTAACGCGGCCCGATGAACGTCAGGCCGGAGGCGGGTGCGGTCGGACCGGCGACTTCGCGGTTCCTTCCGGCCAGCAGTTCGGCCGGCCACGCGACTGGCTGCTGTCCGCGTCCGACCATCAGCAACGAGCCGACGATGTTGCGCACCATGTGGTGCAGGAAGGCATTGGCCTCGATCTGGACGATCACCTGCTCGCCCTCGCGTCGTACGTGCAGGCCCAGCACGCAGCGTCGCGCATGCGCGGCCTGGCAGGACACCGCGCGGAACGCCGAGAAGTCGTGTTCGCCGAGCAGCGCCTGTCCCGCCTCGTGCATCGCCGCAGCATCCAGCGGCAGCCGCTCCCAGGTGACGTAGCGGGCGTCCAGCGCGGCCCGTACCGGGCGGTTGAGGATGGTGTAGCGGTAGCGTCGGCTGCGCGCGCAGAAGCGGGCGTGGAAGGTCTCGAGCACCGGTTTCGCCCACAACACCGCCACGGAGGTGGGCAAGTTGGAGCAAGATCCAAGCACCCAGCCGCGCATGTCGCGCTCGACCTCGGTATCGAAGTGGACTACCTGGCAACGCCCATGCACGCCGGCATCGGTGCGGCCGGCACAGGTCACCGCGACCGGCTGCGCGGCCACGCGCGAGAGCGCCTGCTCCAGCGCGCCTTGCACAGTGGCGCCGTGGGTCAGGCGCTGCCAACCGAGGAAATCGGTGCCGTCGTATTCGACACCCAGGGCGATGCGCATGCGGGAGGTCCTGCGGAACAACCGGGAAGCGTAGGGTGGGCTTCAGCCCACCGCAACCGATCTGGCGCGGGGAACGGAGAAACCTGAGTCCAGTCTACGCGGCCAGACATGCGAAGGGCCGGCATGGCCGGCCCTTCGCGCGAGCAACGGAGGAGACCTCAGGACAGCGAATCGATCAGACGCTGGGCCGCATCCTTCTGCATCTGCGTGCCCTCGTTCATCACTTCCTCGAGCATGGCGCGGGCACCATCGGCGTCGCCCATGTCCATGTAGGCGCGGGCCAGGTCGAGCTTGGTGTCGATCGGATCGTCGCTGAACTGGTTCTGGACCATCTCCTGCGGTTCGGCCGCCGCCGCCGAGGCGGTGGTGTCGTTCACCGGCTCTTCGAAGTTCCACGTCGAGGGCGTCGCGTGTTCCACCGGTGCGGGCTCGACGTCCCGCATCACCGTCAGGTCCTCGTCCCGATCCTCGTCCCCATCCTCCTCGCGCATCGAGCTGTCGGCGACCGGGGCCTGGGCCGGGCGTGGCGGCGTGAGATCGAAATCGAAGTGGTACTCGCTGACCTTGGGGCGCTGACCACCGGCCGACTCGTCGTCGATGGCCGTTTCCTCGGCGTGGCTGGCGTAGCTGTCGAGGTCGAACGGCTCCATCGCCTCGCCTGCGTGCTGGCGCTCGTCCTCGCGGGAATCGAACGCGTCCTGCGCGCCCTGGCCGGCAAACAGCGGATGACCGGGCACCAGGTCCTCGCCCATGGCGAGCACGTCCTGCCACTCGTCCTGCTGCGGGTCGACGATGTGGGCGTGCATCGCTTCGGCCGCGGCCTCGAAGTGCTCCACGTCGCGGCGGGAGTAGTACAGGCTCACCAGCTCCAGGTGCAGGCCGATGTCGTCCGGATGCTCGGCCAACTGGTCGAGCAGCTCGTCCTGGTCCGGATCCGCGCTCGCCGGGGCGGACGCATCCGGCGCCGCGCCGAAACGATCGGCCAGCGACGGCGCCGTGGACACGGCGCGGGAAGCGGCCGGCTTGCGGCGACGACCCAGCAGCGCAAGCAGGATCAGCAGCAGGACAGCACCACCCGCGGCGGCCCACGCCCACGGCTGCATGAACCAGGGCTCTTCGGCGGGCGCCGTGGGCTTGTGTGTCACCGGCCTGGGTTTGTTCACCGGCTTGGCGACCGGCTTGGCTTCCGGCTTGCTGACGACCGGCGCCGCGGCACTATGCGCCGACGCGACGGAGCCGGCTGCAGCCACCGTGCCCACGCTGCCGGGCTTGGCCGGCGTGGCCGCTACCGAAGCGGAAGCCGCGGGCTTGGCAGTGGATTCGGGGACCGCCGCGGCGGTGGGCGCAGCAGCGGTCGACGCGATGGCCGGCAAGCCGGCCTTCTTGCGGGCTTCGGCGAGCTTGTGCTGCAGCTCCGCGATCTCGTTGTCCTTGAGCGCAAGCAGGCGGGTGTTCTTGTCGTTGATGTCCTGCAGATCCTTCAGGCGCGACTTCAGTTCGGCGCTCTGCTGCTGCAGGGTGGTGAGGGTTTCCTGGCTGCGCATCAGATCCTGGCGCAAGGCTGCATCGCCCTTGCCGCCCTGGGCGCCGGCGCCCTTGCCGCCTTCCTTCGCAGGCACCAGCGCCAGCCGGTCGGCGGACGCATTGGCCGGCGCATTGGGGGCTTCCGTACGCGTGGCGGCATCGGCCACGGTGGTGGTCGCACCGGTCGACTGGGCGCGCCAGCCACCGTTCTGGCGGCGGACTTCGGCCATGGCGGCGGCCACGTCCATGGCCTGCGCTTCCTGGCTGGTCGGCACGCGCAGCACCGCGCCGCTCTTCAGCGCGTTGATGTTGTCCTGGTAGAACGCGTCCGGGTTGGCCTGCTTGAGGGCCAGCATCATCTGGCTGGCGTCCACGCCGGCCGGCGCAACCTGGCGGGCGATGCCCGACAGCGTCTGGCCGCGCTCGACCTGGAGCTGCCCGCCGGCGGCCACGCGACCGGTGGCCGGCGGGGCGGCGGTCGAGCCGGTCGTGGCCGGACGCGCGGCGGTGCGGGGTGCGGTGCCACGTGGCGCGCGTGCGCTGGGCGTCATCGGCGCGGTGCCCGGCGGGTCGAGCAGGACCGGGAATTCGCGCAGGCTGCGGCCCGATGCGTTGTCCACTTCCACCAGCAGGTCGAGGTAAGGATCGTTGACCGCGACGGCGCTGGTGATGCGGATCACCTTGCGACCGCCCACGTCCACGATGCTGAACTGCAGCGGCAGGTCAGGCCGGTTGCCGGAAAGGCCGGCGCGGGCGAAATCCTCCGGCGAAGCCAGGCGCGCGGTGAGGTTGCGCAGCTCGGCCGGGCTGTCCGGCGTCAGCGGAATTTCCGCCAGCAGCGGCTGACCAAGGGCCGATTTGACCTGGATCTGGCCCAGCTCGAGTGCGGCGGCCTGGGTGCTGCCCAAGGCCAACGCCAGCAGCATCGACAGTTTCAACGAACGATTCATCGCTTCGATTCCCCCAAACGCCCGAGACGCTTCATGCCATCGCCGCGGGCTGCGGCGACACCGGAACGCGCGTCACTTTAGTTATATAAATGCCAATCAACAATAGCTGCGGCGACCGCTTAGCGCATATTGCTGCGGCGTGTTCTCGTTCCGGCAACAGGTCAGCGACCCGCGTTGCCTCCCTGGCGATGGTCGTCCACGGCCTGCAGCTGACGGCGCAGCCGGGCGATTTCCCGGTCCTGCTCATTCAGGCGATCGTTGGCCTGGCGGCTGTGCGACTCCTGCTCGTCAAGCTGGCGCTGCAATTGCGCCAGCTCCGCGCCGCGTGTCCGCAGCTGTTGCTGCAACTGCACCTTGGGGGGCACCCGCTGCCCTGCCACCGCGGCCTGCTCCGGGCCGCCGTCGGCAAGGGCCGGCAGCGCGGCGAGGGTCAGCAGCGGTAGCAGGAGCCAGGGTTTTCGCATTAGAGATAATCCTCGATCAGCCGTTCGGCGATCTGTACCGCATTGAGCGCGGCGCCCTTGCGGATGTTGTCGGCCACGATCCACAGATCCAGGCCACGCTCGTGCGAGATGTCCTCGCGGATGCGGCCCACGAACACCGGATCCTTGCCGGCGGCATCGCCCACCGGGGTCGGATAGCCGCCCGGCTTGCGCTCGTCCATGACCACCACACCCTCGGCCTGCTCCAGCAGCGCGCGGGCCTCGTCGGCGTCGATCTTGTCGCGGGTTTCCACGTGCACCGCCTCGGCGTGGCCGTAGAACACCGGCACCCGCACGGCGGTGGGGTTCACCGCAATGGAGTCGTCCTCCAGGATCTTGCGCGTCTCCCACACCATCTTCATTTCTTCTTTGGTGTAGCCGTTTGGCTGGAACTCGTCGATGTGCGGGATCACATTGAAAGCGATCTGCTTCGGGAATTTCTTGCCCGGTTCCACATCCTGGAAACTCAGAAGCGCCGCCGTTTCCCGGCCGAGCTCCTCCATTCCGCTGCGCCCGGCGCCCGAAACGGACTGGTAGGTCGCCACGTTGATCCGCTCGATGCCCACCGCCCGATGGATCGGCGCCAGCGCCACCAGCATTTGCATGGTCGAGCAGTTGGGATTGGCGATGATGCCGCGCGTGGTGTAGTCGGCGATGGCGTGCGGGTTGACCTCAGCGACCACCAGCGGGATGTCGTCCTGGTAGCGGAACTCCGAGGTGTTGTCGATCACCACGGCGCCGGCCGCCGCCGCACGCGGCGCATGCACGCGGCTGACCGAGCCGCCGGCGGAAAAGAAGGCGATGTCCACGCCGTCGAAATCGTAATCGGCCAGGTTTTTCACCGTGACCTGCCTGCCGCCGAAGGAAATCTTCTCGCCAGCGGAGCGCTCGCTGGCCAGCGGCACCAGCTCGCCGACGGGGAAATCGCGCTCGGCCAGGATGCCCAGCAGGGTTTCGCCGACCGCGCCGGTGGCGCCGACCATGGCGACCTTGTAGCTGCTCTTCTTGCTCATGGGATGTCTTTCTGCCTTGTGGGAGGTGATCAGGATGCCGGCCGCCCGGCCAGCACCCCCGGGTTGATGAGGGAAGGCGGATGCCCGGCGTGCGGGCCATGCCCGAACAGCGCCAGCACGTTATCCACCGCCAGCGCGGTCATCGCGCGGCGAGTGTCCCAGGTGGCGCTGGCAATGTGCGGGCTCAGGATGACGTTGTCGAGCGCGAGCAGCGCCGGATGGACGGCAGGCTCCCCTTCGAACACGTCCAGCGCGGCGGCGGCCAGGCGCCCGTCCGCCAGGGCGGCGGCCAGCGCAGCGTCATCGACGATCCCGCCGCGGGCGATGTTGACCAGCACGGCCGAGGGTTTCATCGCAGCCAGCTCGGCCGCGCCGATCGCATGACGGCTCTCACCGGTCAACGGCACCGCCAGCACGAGGAAGTCCGATTCAGCCAGCAGTGTGGGCTTGCCGGCGTAACGCGCGGCGCATCCGGCCTCGACGGCGGCCGGCAACCGGGAGCGATTGTGATAGATGACGTGCATGCCGAAGCCCGCGGCGCGACGCGCGATCGCCTGTCCGATACGCCCCAGGCCCAGGATGCCCAGCGTGCGGCCGCGCGTGTCCAGCCCCAGCCAGTCCTTGAAGCCGTTGGCGCGCCAGTGCCCTGCCCGCAACCAGCGCTCGGCGTTACCCATGTGGCGTGCCGCGCCCAGCAGCAACGCCCATGTGTAATCGGCGACGCTTTCGCTGAGCACGTCCGGCGTATTGGACGCCGCGATGCCTGCGGCGGTGAGCGCGGGGATGTCCAGGTTGTCATGGCCCACGGCGAGGTTGGCGACGATGCGCAGGCGTGACGCGCTCGCCACTTCGGCCGCCCCGACGCGCTGGTTCAACCCCACGATGGCGGCGTCGAGTGACGCCAGCCGGAAGCCAGGTCCGCCGGCGCGAACATGCGTTCCTCCGTCCCGGCCGCCACCTCGAAGTGGGGTTCCAGGCGGGCGACGATGTCGGGAAAGGTGGGACGCGAGATCCACACCCGCGGCTTGCCGGTCATGGGAATTCCATAGGCGAAAACGTCAGGCGATGCGTGGGGCGACCGGCCCCACGTCCCCACATTGCGCGCGATGGCGCAGCGCGTGGTCCATCAGCACCAGCGCCAGCATGGCCTCCACGATGGGCGTGGCGCGGATGCCCACGCAGGGGTCGTGCCGACCTTTGGTGACCACCTGCACCGGCTCGCCGGCCAGGTTCACGCTCTGCCCCGGCACCAGGATGCTGGAGGTGGGCTTGAACGCCACCGACACCGTCACCGGCTGGCCGGTGCTGATCCCGCCAAGGATGCCACCGGCATGGTTGGACGTAAAGCCGTCCAAATGCATTTCATCGCGGTGCTGCGTGCCACGCTGGGCGACGGCCGCGAAACCGGCACCGATCTCCACGCCCTTGACCGCGTTGATCGACATCATCGCCGCCGCCAGGTCGCCATCGAGCTTGCCGTAGACCGGCTCGCCCCAGCCGGGCGGCACGTTCTCCGCGACGGCGTTGACGCGCGCGCCGACCGAATCGCCGGACTTGCGCAGCGCGTCCATGGTTTTTTCCAGCTCGGCCACCTGTCCCGCGTCCGGCCAGAAGAACGGGTTGGCTTCCACCGCTTCCCAGTCGAAGCCGCGCGGAACGACCTCGCCCAACTGAGCCAGGTGGCCACGCACGCGCACGCCATGCCGCTCGGCCAGCCACTTTCTGGCGATCACCGCCGCGGCCACGCGCATGGTGGTCTCGCGCGCCGAGGCGCGGCCGCCGCCGCGCGGGTCGCGGATGCCGTATTTCTGCCAGTAGGTGTAGTCGGCGTGGCCCGGACGGAACGTCTGCGCGACGTCGCCGTAGTCCTTGCTGCGCTGATCGGTGTTGCGGATCAGCAGCGCGATCGGGGTACCGGTGGTACGGCCTTGGTAGACGCCCGAGAGGATCTCCACCTCGTCCGCCTCGTGGCGCTGCGAGGTGTGCCGGCTACGCCCGGTCGCGCGTCGCTCGAGGTCGTGGCGGAAGTCCTCCGGCGCGATCGCCAGCCCCGGCGGGCAGCCGTCGATGACGCAGCCGATCGCCGGCCCGTGGCTTTCGCCGAAGGTGGTGACGGTGAAGAGCTTGCCGAAGGAGTTGCTGGACATGCCAGGCGTCCGCTACGAGGAAGCCGAAGCATAGCCGCTCGCCAGACCTCTCTGTAGGAGCGCACCCGTGCGCGACCGCGATGCCAAGCCTTGCGGTGCGGGCGGAGCTCGCGGTCGCGCACGGGTGGGCTCCTACAAGGGCCTGGCCGCCTGCCACTCGCGGGCAAGGATGGCGAACACCACGTCGTCCACCCACTCGCCGTGCAGCCACAGGCTCTCGCGGAAATGCGCCTCCTGGTGCATGCCGAGCGTCTGCAACAGGGCCATGCAGGCGGTGTTGCGCGGATCGACGGAGGCGTGGATGCGGCGCCAGCCCAGCACGTCGAACCCCTGATGGAACACGGCATGCAGCGCCTCTCGCGCGTAGCCGTGGCCCTGGTGCGCGGGCGCCAGGCTGATGCCGAACTCCACCGAGTCGCCCGGCGTGTCCGGCAGGCACACGCCCAGGTCGCCGATCAGCGCATGGCTGTCACGCAGGCGGATGGCGCGCTGGAACCAGAGGCCCGCCGCCGGCTCAGCCTGCGTATCGATGAAGGCGCGCGCCTCCGCGACACTTGCCGGACGCCATCCCTGGAAGCGTGCCACCGCCGGATCGGCCCGGCAGGCGTACAGGGCTTGGGCGTCATCCGGATGCAGGCGATCGAGCAGCAGACGGTCGGTGGTCAGTTCCATGCGGCCGCCTCCTGATGATGCTCAGCGGCGTGCGGCGGCGGCGGCGCGGATCGCTGCCGCGTGCTCGACCAGGTCGCGGCGCTCGAGCGCGAACACGCCCATCGGCCCGACCTTGAACTCGATCCACACGAAGGGGACTTCGGGCAGCAGCGCGGCCAGCGCGTGCTCGCTCTCGCCCACCTCGACGATCAGCAGGCCGTCGTCGCTCAGGTGATCGGCCGCCTCGTCCAGGATGCGCAGGCAGATGTCCAGGCCGTCCTCGCCCGAGGTCAGCCCCAGCTTCGGCTCGTGGCTGTACTCGCCCGGCAGCGCGGCGTATTCGTTCTCGGTCACGTAGGGCGGGTTGGACACGATCAGGTCGTAGCGTCGCCCCTTCACGCCGGCGAACAGATCGGACTTCACCGCCTCCACGCGACCCTCGACGTGCTGGAACACGATGTTCTCGCGCGCCAGCGACAGCGCCTCGTCACTGATGTCGGCGATGTCCACCTGCCAGTCCGGGTTGTACTCGGCCATGGCGATGCCGATGCAGCCCGAACCGGTGCACAGGTCCAGCGCGCGCTCGACCTGGCGGCCGTCCAGCCACGGCACAAAGCCCGATTCGATCAACTCGGCGATGGGCGAACGCGGCACCAGCGCGCGGCGGTCGCTCTTGAACTTGAGGCCCGCAAACCAGGTCTCGCCGACCAGGTAGGCCACCGGCAACCGCTCGTTGACGCGCCGCTCGATCAGTTCCAGCACGCGCTGACGCTCCTCGGCGGTGAGCTTGCCGGCGCCGTAGGCCGGCGGGATATCCGGCGGCAGGTGCAGGCTGGCCAGCACCAGGTGCGTCGCCTCGTCGATCGGGTTGTCGTGGCTGTGCCCGAAGGTCAACCCGGCAGCGGAAAAGCGGCTGGCGCCGTAGCGGATGAAGTCGATGATGCTGGCAAGTTCGGCGGTCACGGGGCCTTTCCTGGCGGGCGCGGCGTGGAGGATCGGCGATTATCCATCACCACCGCGCTCAGGGCGACCGGCTTGGCGCTTATACTGGCTGGATGACTTTCGCCGTCCTCGTCCAATACCTCCTCCCCCACCGCGCCCTGTCCCGGGTGGTCTACTGGGCCACGCGCTGGACCTGGCGGCCGTGGAAGAATTTCCTGATCGGCCAGATCGTCGAGCGCTACAAGGTCGACATGGCCGAGGCGGCACAGAGCGATCCGTTCGCCTACCAGCACTTCAATGCGTTCTTCACCCGCAAGCTGAAGCCGAATGCGCGGCACGAGGATGGCGACCCGACCGCCCTGATCTCGCCCGCCGATGGTCGCATCAGCCAGGCCGGGCGCATCGTGGACGGGCGCATCTTCCAGGCCAAGGGGCAGGATTACACTGCGGCCGAGCTGCTCGGCGACGCGGAAGCGGCCGCGCCGTACCGCAACGGCGAATTCGTCACGATCTACCTCTCCCCGCGCGACTACCACCGCGTGCACATGCCGCTGGGCGGGACGTTGCGGGAAACAGTGCACATTCCCGGCCGCATCTTCAGCGTGGCGCCCTTCGCGGTGGAGGCGATTCCGCGCCTGTTCGCGCGCAACGAGCGTCTGGTCTGCCATTTCGACAGCCCGAACGGCCCCTTCGCGGCGGTGATGGTCGGCGCCGTGCTGGTGTCGTCCGTAGCCACGGTGTGGGATGGGCTGGTGATTCCGCCCTATGCCTCGGACATCCGTCGCAAGTCGTTCGCCGGCCAGGGCATCACGCTCGCCCGGTTCGCCGAGATGGCGCGCTTCAACATGGGCTCGACGGTGATCCTGCTGCTGCCGCCCGGGATGATCGAACTGGACGCGCAACCCCAGCAGACGGTGAAGCTGGGCCAGCGCCTCGGCCGCCGGCCACTGCCGGGCAACTGACGCGGAACGTCATTCTGTGACGTTTTAGGCGTACTCGACCGTGTCGCTTGGCTATGCTCCCGCCGTCAAACGGCTCGGGGGAGAACCCATGCGATCGATCGTTCCGCTCATTGCCTTCGTGCGCGGCCAGCAACTGGAACGGCAATTTCGCCGCATCGGCAAGAGCATGGATTCCCTGCCCGCCGCGTCTCGTGCACGGCTGAGTCTGCTCACGCTGCGCGAGATCGGCCAGGCCGCACGCAGCGAGTTCCCGCATTTGTACGGCACCCCGCCGCAGGACCGCTACCTGCCCTGGGGCCGCGGTACCGCTACCGGCTTTGCCCGTGCCTGTTCGGACAATCCCGAAGTCGCGCTGCGCGGCATGGCGTTATGGCTGGCGGTGGCCTACCACGAGACCAAGGATTCGCCCTACGCATTCCTTCGCTCGCGCCATCGGCAACTGTTGCGCGTGGTCCGCGAGTTGAAGGAGTTGCACGGCGCGGCGCCCATGAGCGCGAAGGCGTGGTCGAGAGCTGGATGCAGTCCGGCGCTGCGGCCTGAGCCGAGGCCTGAGCGGGAGCCCGCTTGCGGGTGATGTTCCTGTGCGCAGGTCGCAAGGAACATCGCCCGCAAGCGGGCTCCTACATTGGATGGAGCCTACTCTTCAGCGCCGACAGGCGGGCAGCCGCAACACCTGCCCTGCGCGGATGCGGTGGTGCTTGAGGTCGTTGAGGTCCGACACCTCGCGCACGTCCGAACAGCCCAGCTTGTGCACGATGCCGAGCAGTGTGTCGCCGCGGCGCACGATGTAGCGCGAGTGCGGATGCACCGTCCGCTTCGGCTCGGGCTTGACCACTTCCGGGACCACGGCCGAATGCAGGTCGTTCGCCAGGATCGGCCATGGGCCATCGACGCAGCGCGAGGCGTAAACGGACTCCAGTTCCTTCGGAACCTGCAGTTGGCTGCCGACCGGCTGTTCGTCCTGCGGGTTGAGGCGCGGGTTGAGATTGCGCAGCGTGCGAAACCAGCCATCGTTCATGCCCTGCGCCGAGCCCATGCAGATGGTCAGCTCGGACAGCGAGGCCGGACGCTTGAGCGTGATGCGCCCCGGCGCACCATCGATCTTCGGGAAGTTCAGGTTGTAGCTGTCCGGATGCAGGAACAGCCACGCCGCGGCCAACACCGCCGGCACGTATTCGCGGGTTTCCGCCGACAGCTGGTTGTAGATCGCCGGGTCGTAGAAGCTCACGCCGGTGTTGCCGTTCACCAGCCGGCGCATGCGCCCCTCGCCGCCGTTATAGGCGGCCAGCGAAAGTTCGAGGTTGTCGTTGAACGCCTTCAGCTGCTCGTCCATGTAGGCCGCATTGGCGCGCGCCGCCTCGGACGGATCGAATCGCGTGTCGAACCCGCTCTGGCTGTTCAGGCCGAAGCGCAGGCCGGTCGCGTACATGAACTGCAGCGGGCCGGCAGCGCCCGAGCGGGACACCGCGTGCACCTTGCCGTGGGACTCCTTGGCCATGATGCCGAACAGCAGCGCCTCGGGCAGGTCGGCCTTGTCGTACTGCGGCCACATCTCGTAGCGCATGTACTGGTAGTTGATCCACGTATCGACCAGGTTCGAGCGCCACTGCGTCAGCCACATTTCCAGCGCGGCCTTGACCGGGCCATTCATGGCGATCAGCTCGGAGAGCTTGTGCCCGCGCAGCAGTGTCACCGCGCGCTGCGCCTGCGGCAACGCGGAGGCGCCACCGGGTCGCCCGGCCACGGCTTCTTCGGGGGCTTCCTCGCCGACCGTTTCCAGGTCATCACCGGCGAAGAAGCTGCCGTCCTTCAGACGCAGCAGGCGATCGAACACCGAGTAGAAGCGCTGCGAGTCGCAGCCGGGCGTGACGCCGCAGCGCGCCGCCGCCTGCTTCAGGCTGTCCAACGCATCCTTCAGGCTCTGCTCCGACGCCTGGTCGTCGCCCTCGCGCGCCTGTTGCAGCGCGGTCTCGTAACCCTTGCTGGCCTGGTCGAGCTGTGTATACAGCGCGTTGACGTCGCCGGAGGCGCGACTGCCGCCTCCGCTGGCGCAGGCAGCGAGCAGGACAAGCCCGGCAGCCAGTGGCGCCAGGCGGAAACGATGAGCAAGAGTAGACAGCGGCATGACGAAAGCTTGACGAAGTGGACACATTCACCTTAGCGCATGCAGCCCTGATGCCAAAACCGCGGCGCCCGCCAGAATCCCCGAACTGCGACCTGCATCCGCTTGGCTACAATCGCGCATCCGACCTGCGGAGTGCCTGCATGACCGACATCCTGATTGGCCGCAACGACACCTCCGAGGTCGCCCTCGAATCGCGCTACGGCAACCGCCACGGCATGGTTGCCGGCGCCACCGGCACCGGCAAGTCGGTCTCGCTGATGGTGCTGGCCGAGGGTTTCTCGCGGCTGGGCGTGCCGTGCGTGCTGGCCGACGTGAAGGGCGATCTGGCCGGCTTGGCCATGGCCGCAAGCGAGCCCGGCGACAAGATCAAGGCGCGCCTGTCGAAACTCCGGCTCACCGACTGGCAACCGCAGGCCGACCCGGTGATTTTCTGGGACCTCTACGGCAAGCAGGGCCACCCGCTGCGCACGACCGTCAGCGAAATGGGACCCACCCTGCTCGGCCGCGTGCTGGAGCTCAACGACACCCAGCAGGGCGTGCTGGAAATCGTATTCAAGCTGGCCGACGACCAGGGCTGGCTGCTGCTTGACCTGGCCGACCTGCGTGCGCTGCTCGCCTTCGCCGCGGACAACACCAAGGACATCGCCACCCAGTACGGCCTGGTCGCCAAGACCAGCATCGGCGCCATCCAGCGCGCACTGCTGGCGCTGGAGCAGGCCGGCGGAGAGAACTTCTTCGGTGAACCGGCGCTGGAACTGGCCGACCTGATGCGCCAGGACATGAGCGGCCGCGGCGTAATCAACGTGCTTGCCGCAGACCAGCTGATCCTCAAGCCGCGCCTCTACACCACCTTCCTGCTGTGGCTGCTATCCGAGTTGTTCGAGCAGTTGCCGGAAGTGGGCGACCAGGACCTGCCCAAGCTGGTGTTCTTCTTCGACGAGGCCCACCTGCTGTTCGACGACTGCCCACCCGCGCTGCGCCAGCGCGTGGAACAGGTGGTGCGCCTGATCCGCTCCAAGGGCGTGGGCGTGTACTTCTGTTCGCAGAACCCGGACGACGTCCCGGAAGACATCCTCGGCCAGCTCGGCAACCGCATCCAGCACGCACTGCGCGCCTTTACCCCGCGCGACCAGAAGGCCGTGCGCGCGGCCGCCGAGACCTTCGCGCCCAACCCGAAACTCGACGTGGCCGACGCGATCGGCCAGCTCGGCGTGGGCGAAGCGCTGGCCTCGACCTTGCGCGAGGGCGGCGTGCCCAGCCCGGTCGAGCGGGTGCTGGTCACCACGCCACGCTGCCGCATCGGCGCCATCACCGACGCCGAGCGCGCGGCGGTACGCCAGCGCTCGCCGGTGGGCGGCAAGTACGACACGGCGGTCAACCGCGACTCGGCCGCAGAAATGCTCGCGCGTCGTGCCGACAAAAAGGCGGTGGACGCCGACACGGTCGCCAACGCACCGTCGCCGGAGCAGAAGGATGGCGCCTGGGGTGGTGCCGTGCACGACGCGCTGTTCGGCACCAGGCGCCGCCAGGGCATGATCGAGACGATGGGCAAGCAGGTCGTGCGCACGATGGGCAGCCAGATCGGCCGGCAGATCCTGCGCGGTGTGCTGGGCGGCATCTTCGGCGGCAAGCGCTGATGCCACGCGTCGCCACCGTCGCAGTCGACACTCCGTTCGGCGAGCGGCTGCGCCAGGGCTTCGGCTACCCGCTGCGCGGCGCCGCGCTCGCCACCTGCGTGGCACTGGCGCTGGCCCACTACGTGGCGTTGCTGCCCGCCTTCGTCGGCCTGCTGGGTGGCGCATTGGTATGGACGGCCACCTGGCGCTACGCGGCCGACTGCATGCAGCACACGGCACACGGCTACGCCGATCCGCCGGACGTCGGCATCGACGGCAGCGACACCGCCGGCTGGGCGCTGACGGCGATCCACCTGTTCGCCGTCGCCTGCGGCGTGGTGGCGGGCGTGTTCTTCCCGTCGATGTTGTGGCCGGTGGTGGTGGTGTTTGCGCTGATCCTGCCCGCGGTGGACATGACCCTCGCCTTCGACGCCAACCTCGCGCTGGCGCTCAACCCGCTGCATCTGGCTCGCGTCGTGGCTGGCTTTGGCAGTGCCTACCTGGTGCCGGTGGCGATCAACCTGTTGCTGGGCGTGCTGGTGGTGGTGGCATCGGTGACCACGGCGATGCTGCCGCGGGTATTGGCGGTGCCGCTGTTCGCCTTCGCCTGCACCTATCTGGTCGTGCTGGCGTTCCATCTGATGGGGGGCATGTTGCACCAGCGCAGCGAGCACTTCGGCATCGAGGCGCATGCCGAGGCGCTGGCCAACGAGGCCGGACAGGACGACGACAGCCGGCTCGCCGTGCACGCCCGCGAGCTGGCCGCCACCGACCCGCAAGCTGCCTTGCGGCTGCTCGCCGGCCGGCTGCAGGACCGCGTCGCGCCGCCGGTGCTGCACGAAACCTATCGGGACCTGATGCGGCAGCAGGGCATGCGCGAGGGTCTGCTGGTGCATGGACAGGTCTGGATCGCCGCGCTGGTGGCCGGCGGCGACGCGCGCAAGGCGCTGCGTCTGGTGCAGGAATGCAGCGAGCTCGATCCGGCGTTCCTGCCCGATGACCCGGCCAATGCCGGCGCGCTCGCCGAAGCGGCCGCCCGGCACGGACTGAACCGGATGGCCGTGCAACTGTGCCGCGGCTTCCTCAAGGCCTGGCCGCGCGACGTCCGCGGGGCGGCCTGCGCCCTGCTGGGTGCCCGACTGCTCGCCGGCCCGCTCGGCCAACCGGTGGAAGCGCTGGTTCTGCTTGGTCGCCTGGGCGAACTTCCGGACAACCATCCGCTCCGACCGGACGTGGAAACGCTCACCGCACAACTGCGCCAGACGGCGGGCGCGGCATGAGCCGCTGGCGTCCACCCGCGCCGTCTTCCACGGCGATCGTGACCCGCGAAGGCTTCGAGCGGCTCAAGGCCGAACTCGATCACCTGTGGCACACGCTGCGGCCTGAAGTGGTCAAGGCGCTGGCGGCCGCCGCGGCCGAGGGCGACCGCTCGGAAAACGCCGAGTACACCTATCGCAAGAAGCAACTGGGCGAGATCGACCGGCGCGTGCGCTACCTCAGCAAGCGCATCCCGCAACTCAAGGTCGCCGAGGGCGCGCCGGCCGATCGGCAAACCGTGTTCTTCGGCGCGTGCGTCGAGCTTGAAAATATCGACAGCGGCGATACCGTCCGTTACCGCATCGTCGGGCCGGACGAGACGGACGCCAAGCGCGGATGGATCAGTATCGATTCACCGCTGGCCCGCGCGCTGATCAAGAAAAAGCTCGACGACGAGTTCGAGGCCGAGTTGCCTGCAGGCCCCACGCGCTTCGCCGTCGTCGCGGTGGATTACACGTCCGGCTGAGAGCTGAGCGCCGCCAGTTCCTGCCCCACGTAGACCACCAGGAACAGGCCGAGCAGCACCAGGATCGCCGCCAGCAGCTTCTCGCCCACCGGGCCGGCGTAATCCTCCATGCGCTCGTGCGCGATGTCGCGGCGGTTCCGCAGGAAGCGCGCCGAGGCGAGCAGGATGATCAGCGCGCCGAACACGATCAGCAGCAGGCCGACCCACTCGGTCAGGCGCAGGTGCAGATGCAGCTTGTGCGCCGCACGCGAGGCGTTCTGCGAGGCGTAGGTGATGAACAGATCGAAGCGTTCGACCAGGAAGCCGAACGCCATCACCGCGATCGCCGTGCGTACCCATGCCAGGTAGGTGCGTTCGTTGGCGGCGTGGTCGTTGAAGCGTGGGATCACGCGGGCGCTCCACCGTGCGGGAGCGCCACTGTGCCGGCAGGGGCGTCAAGGGGCCGTGGGGCACGAGTCGCGTGGGAGTGGGCCGCGCGATGGTAGTCCATGCTCCTATTCCCTCAGCGGCTCTGGATACACCCGTCCCACGCGCAAGGGCCGGTAACAGGCTGCTTCCCGATGAAACGCCTCGCTCGCGTTCCCCTCGTGCCAGCCCGGAATCCCCGACAACGGCAACGGCCGCAGCTCCTGCGGATCGCGCAACAGGCGCCCCTGCGCGATCGCTTGCGCCACCCGCTCGCAGGACGGCCCTTGCCCGATCACCGCGATCGCCTTGCCGACCAGCAGGCGGTCCGGCGTCAGCGCGTGTTCGAGCAACGCATGCCCGAACACCACAAGCTCCAGCGAACCGTCCAGCCACGCGTCGCGACGGCGCCAGAACAGGCCGTGCCAGTCGTGCGCATCCCACAAGGCCAACAGCGTGGGATCGCGCAGCGCAAGGATCACGCCCGCCTCATCGAAATGCGTCAGCGCGCACTGCGGACGGGTGCGGCTCTTTGGGCCGACCCGCGCGATCTCGATCACCTGCTGCGCGTTGAGCGCCCGCTTGAGCGGGGCGTGGTGAAGCCACGCCAGTGCATTGAACAGGTCGTGCCAGTTGCGCTCGCGGGTGGCGATGACGCCGGTTTCGGCAATGCGCTGCTCGTAGTGACGGCCATCGGCCAGCAACTCGTGTGTCTGCGCCACGAAGCGCTCGCGCGAGCTGGCGGGCCAGCGCGCATTCAAGGCGTCGAGCGTGGGCCAGTCTGTTCCATGGAGCAGCTCTGCGAACTCGGCCCATCCGGTCAACGGCGGCCGCCCGAACACGGCCGGGTCGACCGCCTCGCGCGCCGGCGCAACGTAGCGCATGGACGGCTACACGACCTTCAGCAGTGGCTGCGCCAGGCGCGCGTGCAGGTCGTGCTCGTCCGCCCCCTCGACCACCACCTGCACGAACTGGCCCGGCTTGAGCGCCTGGCCGTCGGCGATGTGCACCACGCCGTCGATTTCCGGCGCATCGGCCGCCGAGCGCGCCACCGCGCCCTCGGCGCCGGCCTCGTCGACCAGCACGGTCAGCGTGCGGCCGAGCTTGCGTTGCAGCTTGGCCGCGGAGATCTCCGCCTGGACGGCCATGAAGCGCTCGAGGCGGTCTTCCTTGAGTTCCTCGGACACCGGGTCGGGCAATTCGTTTGCCCGGGCGCCCTCGACCGGCGAGTAGGCGAACGCGCCCACGCGATCGAGCTCGGCCTCGCGCAGGAAGTCGAGCAGTTCCTCGAACTCGGCGTCGGTCTCGCCGGGGAAGCCGACGATGAAGGTGCTGCGCAGGGTGATGTCCGGCACCGCCGCGCGCCAGTTGCGGATGCGCTCGAGCGTCTTGTCGATGTTGCCGGGCCGCTTCATCAGCTTGAGGATGCGCGGGCTGGCGTGCTGGAACGGGATGTCCAGGTAGGGAAGGATCATTCCCTCGGCCATCAGCGGCATCACCTCGTCCACGTGCGGGTACGGGTAGACATAGTGCAGGCGCGTCCACACGCCGAGCTCGGACAATCCCTGGCACAGCTCGGTCATCCGGGTACGGTAGGCCTTGCCGCGCCACTCGCGTTCGGCGTACTTGAGGTCCACGCCGTAGGCGCTGGTGTCCTGCGAGATGACCAGCAGTTCCTTCACGCCGCCCTTGACGAGTTTCTCTGCTTCGAGCAATACCTGGTCGACCGGGCGCGAGACGAGATCGCCGCGCATCGAGGGGATGATGCAGAAGCTGCAGCGGTGATTGCAGCCTTCGGAAATCTTCAGATACGCGTAGTGCTTGGGCGTCAGTTTGATGCCGGTGTCCGGAATGATGTCCAGCAACGGATTGCGCTGCGGCGGCAGCGCCGTGTGCACTGCGCTCATCACGCTGGCGTAGTCCTGCGGGCCGCTGATCGAGAGCACTTCCGGATAGGCCTCGCGGATCAGCTCCGAGCGCTTGCCCAGGCAACCGGTGACGATCACCTTGCCGTTCTCGTGCAGCGCCTCGCCGATGGCATCCAGCGACTCCTGCACCGCCGCGTCGATGAAGCCGCAGGTGTTGACCACCACTGCGTCGGCCGCCTGGTAGCTGGGCACGATCTCGTAGCCCTCGACCTTCAGCTGGGTGAGGATGCGCTCGGAATCGACCAGCGCCTTGGGGCAGCCGAGGCTGACGAAACCGATCTTGGGAGAAGCCTGCGACATGGAGTGCTACCGGGAGAGTGCTGGGTAAACAGGCAATTATAGGGGAACGGGAACGGCGGGATGCCACGTCCCCGAACCTTCCCCCGCGAATGCGGGGGAAGGTTCCGACAGGCGGATGGGGGCGCTTTTGGGCGTGATATCCGGGTGATTTCCCGCAAGGCTTCCCCCATCCGCCCTTCGGGCACCTTCCCCCGTCAACGGGGGAAGGATCACGGCGCTCGCAGACGCAGATGAAATGCCCGACACGTCGCGTGCATCGCACACCCGAGCCTTCCCCCGCGAACGCGGGGGAAGGTGCCGACAGGCGGATGGGGGCGCTTTTGGGCGCGATGCACAGGATGAGCCTTTCGCAAGACCTCCCCATCCGCCCTGCGGGCACCTTCCCCCGTCAACGGGGGAGGGATCACGATGCACCGCAGACGCCGAGGAAAGGCCCGACTCGTCGGGTGGCATCACGCACTCGATCCTTCCCCCGTGGACGGGGAAGGATCGAAACAGCCGCCATGCCCCTTCAACACGACGACGACCAGCCCCGCGGCAATCTACATGTTCCCTGTTCTCCGTTCCCTGCCCGATACAATTCGGCCCCACCCACTCGCCGCCGCCCCACAGGAGCACCACCATGGGCCAGTCCATCAACATCCCTACCAGCGGCACGCAATGCATCGGCGGCTATCTGGCCAAGCCGGAGGGCAAGCCCAAGGGCGGCGTGGTGGTGATCCAGGAGATCTTCGGCGTCACCGCGCACATCCGCGACTTGGCGGATCGCTTCGCGGCGGCCGGCTACACGGCGATCGCGCCGGCGTTCTTCGATCACCTGGAAAGCGGCCTGGAGCTTGCCTACGACGACAGCGGCATGCAGCGCGGCAAGGCGCTGGTCACCGAACTGGGGCTGGAGCGTGCGGTCGAGGATGTCGCCAGCGCCGCCGAGGCGATCGCCTCGGCCGGGCGTATCGGCACCGTCGGCTTCTGCTGGGGCGGCACCGTGGCGCTGCTGTCGGCGCTGCGGCTGGGGTTGCCCTCGGTGAGCTATTACGGCGCGCGCAACCTGCCCTTCCTGGGCGAAACGCCCAAAGCACCGGTGATGTTCCACTTCGGCGAGCGCGACAGGAGCATTCCGCCCGAAGCCGTGGCCAAGCACCGCGAACGGTTGCCGCAGATGGACGTCTTTACCTACCCGGCAGGGCACGCGTTCAACCGTGACCATGATCCGCACTACGAAGAAGCCAGCGCCAAGCTGGCCTGGCAGCGCACGATGGCCTTCTTCGACAAGGAACTGGCAGGCGCATGAGCATCGGATTCGAGCTCGACCCGCGCCTTGCGGCCGACACCGTCCCGGTGGCTCGACTGGACCTGTGCGAGGTGCGGCTGGTGAACGACGCTCGCTTCGCCTGGCTGGTACTGGTACCGCAGCGCGCGGGGCTGGTGGAAATCGCCGATCTCACGCCATCGGAACGGACACTGCTGTGGCATGAAGCCGACCGCGCGGGTGCTGCCCTGCGTGTGGTGGCTCCGTGCGACAAGCTCAACCTGGGCGCACTGGGCAACATCGTGCGCCAGTTGCATGTGCATGTGGTGGCGCGTTGCGAAGGCGATGCCGCGTGGCCAGGGCCGGTGTGGGGCAGCGGCCCCGCCGTTCCCTATGCAGAGGACAGGCGGGACGCCCTGCTCGACCGCCTGCGCGAGACACTGTCCTGCTGACCCCGACAGGCCTGTAGAAGCCCACTTACGGGCCTCTACAGGCAAAGCCGGCACGTGGCTTCAGTACTGCTGGTCGGTACGACCGGACGCGTCCTTGCCCTGAAGTTCGTCGTTCATCTTGACGGGGGCGTGGTAGTCCTCAAGCGCACGGGCCTTGGTCTCGACCGGATTGATCTTCTTCAGCTCGCCATCGTCGTCGTAATAAACGGCGAAACCGTAGTCGAGCACCATGCGCGCCATGAACTGCAGGTGCGCCTTGCGGATCTTCGAATCGTCGCTCGGCAGCAGCAGCACGGTTTTGGGCAGCTTGCCGACATCCTTCAGGTAGGCGAAGTGGCTGCCGGTATCGAGCGCGGAAAGCACCGCGCCGTCAACCAGGAACTGGCCGCTCTTGTAAGCCTTGAGGGTGGTATCGAACTCGTTCTGCGCCTTGGCCATGGCGGCCTGTTCCTTGACGCTGTTGCCGTGGCAGCCGCCCAGCACCAGCAGGCTGCCCAGCAGGAGCGCGGCGCCAGCGCGGTGGAACATCGTGGTAAAGCGGGTCATGGGGATCTCCTGGGTCGAACCTGGGAACAGGCGCAGTGTAGCGCCGGGCAAAGAGGCCCCGGCCGCTCCTGGCCGGCGCGATTCAGGCGGCCGCTCAGGTACGCGGCAGGGTCACGCCCTGCTGGCCCTGGTACTTGCCGCCGCGGTCCTTGTAGCTGGTTTCGCACTCCTCGTCGGACTCGAGGAACAGCATCTGCGCAACACCTTCATTGGCGTAGATCTTGGCCGGCAACGGCGTGGTGTTGGAGAACTCGAGCGTCACGTGGCCCTCCCATTCCGGCTCCAGCGGCGTCACGTTGACGATGATGCCGCAGCGCGCGTAGGTGCTTTTGCCCAGGCAGATGGTGAGCACTTTGCGCGGGATGCGGAAATATTCGACCGTGCGCGCCAGCGCGAATGAGTTGGGCGGGATGATGCACACGTCCGCCTCAATGTCCACGAAACTGGTCGGATCGAACGCCTTCGGGTCGACGATGGTCGAGTTGATGTTCGTGAAGATCTTGAACTCGCGCGCGCAGCGCACGTCGTAGCCGTAACTGGACGTGCCGTAGGACACCAGCTTGTTGCCCTCGCGCACCTTCACCTGGCCTGGCTCGAACGGCTCGATCATGCCGTGCCCTTCGGCCATGCGGCGGATCCACTTGTCGGACTTGATGCTCACGCGGCGCTCCATCGGTCGCCCGGCTGCCGGGCGCAAAGCGGGGAAAATACACGGTTGGACGGCGCGGGCGCCAGCCTGCCCCGGCGGTTGGCAGGGCCGGTGCCAGCCTGGACATGGCGGTCGCGCACAGCTGCGGTCCTACAGGGAACCCACGACCAGCGGAAGCCATTTGCAGGAGCGCACCTGTGCGCGACCGCCAACCCCGGCGCTACCTGGGCGCTCCGACGGCGAGCGCGTGCTCCAGTGCCAGCAGAAGCGAACGCAACTCGGCGCAGCGCTCCGGGCTTGCCAATACATCGCCACGATTGCAACCGGCGCCCGGCAGCGCCACCGTGCCGCACGCGCCGCCAAGCACGCGCGCCGACATCGTGCGCAGGATTTCCTCCAGCGCATCCTGCGCATGGTGCGAACCGCGCCCGGACGCATTGAGCAGTGCCACCGGCTTGCCGGGGAATTCCAGGCTACCGACCAGCCAGTCGAGCAGGTTCTTGAAGGCGCCGGGGACGCCATGGGCGTATTCCGGGCAGGCGATCAGCAGCGCGTCGGCCTGCCCGACCGCTTCACGCAGCGCCAGCACTTCGGGCGGCAGGGCAAGCGCCTCGACATCCGGATTGAACAGTGGCAAACCGCCCAGGCCGCCGTAGAACACCAGCTCGAGCCCGGCCGGCGCCAGCACCTGCGCCGCCTGCAACGCCGCGGTGTTGGTCGAGCGCCGGCGCAGGCTTCCCGAAAAACACAGCACCCGCCTGCGGGGTGTGTTCATGCCGACGGCGCGTTCTGCACCACAATCTTGCCCAGCCCCAGCGACTTGTTGCGCGGCTGGCGCGAAAGCCGGCCGGCGGCGTTGCGCGCGATCTCGCGGTAGCGCGCGGCCAGGTCCGAGTCGGGCATGGCCGCCACGGTCGGCGTGCCGCCGTCGGCCTGTTCGCGGATACGGATGTCCAGCGGCAACGAGCCGAGGTACGGCACCGCATAGGTGTCGGCCATGCGCGCGCCACCGCCTGCGCCGAACACGTGCTCCTCGTGGCCGCAGTGCGAGCACACGTGGGTGGACATGTTCTCGACCAGGCCCAGAACCGGCACTTCGACCTTCTCGAACATCTTCAGCGCCTTGATCGCGTCGAGCAGCGCGATGTCCTGCGGCGTGGTGACGATCACCGCGCCGGCCACCGGCACCTTCTGCGAGAGCGTGAGCTGGATGTCGCCGGTGCCGGGCGGCAGGTCGATCACCAGGTAATCGAGCATGTCCCAGCGGGTGTCGTTGAGCAGTTGCATCATCGCCTGGGTGACCATCGGTCCACGCCAGATCATCGGCGTCTCCGGATCGACCAGGAAGCCGATCGACATCGCCTGCAAGCCGTGCGCTTCCATCGGCGTGATGCTCTTGCCATCGGGCGACTGCGGCTTGCCCTCGATGCCCAGCATGCGCGGCTGGCTTGGCCCGTAGATGTCCGCGTCCAGCACACCGACCCGCGCGCCCTCGGCCTTGAGCGCCAGCGCGAGATTCGCCGATACCGTCGACTTGCCCACGCCGCCCTTGCCGGAGGCGACCACGATGATGTTCTTGACGTTCGCCAGCGGCGCCAGCACGCCCTGCACCTTGTGTGGGTGGATGCGACTGGCGATCGACACGCTGGCCGCCTCGATCGCCGGGTCGGCTTCCAGCGCCTGGCGCACGCGCGCGGCCAGTTCGTCGACCACCGAGGCGGCCGGGTAGCCCAGCTGGATGTCCACCGACACCCGTGCACCGTCGATGCCCACCGCTCGCACCGCATCGGCCACGGGTGCGCCGGTATGTGGGTCGACCAGGTCGCCCAGCAACTGGCGCACGCGCGTCTCGTTCACTTCGTTCATGGGGAAAACTTCTAGGATTCGCAGGCCGCCCATTATGCCAGCCGCGGCCCCTGCCCCGGCTGATGCAGGTCAGCCGGCAGGCGTTGCGCAACGCAGCTTGACGGCCCCGCGGCGGCTCGCCAGTCTGCGCACCGTACGCTTTCGTACGGGAGGGCAACCATGAAGCAACTGTTCCGCCTTGCGCTGGCCGCCGGCCTGCTGTTCGGCAGCGCCGCCGTCTACGCCGCCAACGACACCCCGGTCGGCACCTGGAAAACCATCGACGACGAAACGGGCAAGGCCAAATCCATCGTGGAAATCACCGAGCAGAACGGTGAGCTGCAGGCCAAGGTGCTCAAGGTGCTCCAGTCGGACGAGGGCCCGAACCCGACCTGCCGCAAGTGCGACGGCGAGCGCAAGGACAAGCCGGTCGAAGGCATGGTGATCATGTGGGGCGTCACCCGCGACGGCGATGTGTGGGACGGCGGCAAGATCCTCGATCCGCACAACGGCAAGACATACAAGGTCAAGCTGAGCATGCTCGACGGCGGGCAGAAGCTCGACGTGCACGGCTACATCGGCTTCGCCCTGCTCGGCCGCAGCCAGGTGTGGGAGCGGCAGGAGTAAGGTCGCAACCGGTAGGAGCCCGCTTGCGGACGATGCCCTTGGCACGCCCGCGAGAAGCGCGTCGCCCGCAAGCGGGCTCCTACACGTGACATGGCATGTCAATCAAACAGCAGGTTGTCGATCAGCCGCGTGTTGCCCAGGCGCGCTGCGATCAGCGCCACCAGGCCCTGCCGCTCGTCGTCGCCCGGTTCGGAAAGGTCCTCGGCGCGGCGGATCATCGCGTAGTCCGGGTCGAACCCCGCACGCTCCAGCGTGGAGGTGGCGACCTGCTCGATCACCTTGCGCGCGTGGCCCTTCTCCAGCAGCTCGCGCATCTTCAGCAGCGTCTGGTGGATCTGCGGTGCCAGCGCGCGCTCGCCCACGGACAGGTACTGGTTGCGCGAGCTGAGCGCCAGGCCGTCGTCCGCACGAAGCGTGGGCGCGCCCACCACCTTCAGCGGCAACGCCAGGTCCCGCACCATCCGCTCGATCACCTTCAGCTGCTGGAAATCCTTCTGGCCGAACACGGCCACGTCCGGCTGCACCAGGTTGAACAGCTTGCATACCACGGTGGCCACGCCGTCGAAATGGCCGGGCCGGTGCGCCCCTTCCAGGGTGTCGGTGACACCGGGCACGTGCACGCGCACGCTTTGCTCCGCACCGAACGGGTAGAGGGTGGTGACATCCGGCGCAAACAGCAGGTCGCATTCCATCTCGGCCAGGCCGGCCTGGTCCTGCGCCAGGGTGCGCGGGTAGCGCTCGAAATCCTCGCCGGGTCCGAACTGGGTCGGGTTGACGAACACGCTCGCCACCACGCGATCGGCGCGAGCCCGCGCCAGCTTGATCAGCGAATGGTGCCCTTCGTGCAGGTTGCCCATGGTGGGCACGAAGCCTACGGTCTGGCCCTGGCCTCGCCAGCCGCGGATGGTCGCGCGCAAACCGGCGGCGTCTTGCACTGTCTGCATGGCGTGCGCTCCCGAAAGGATCAATCGAAGCAGTGTTCCGGCGCCGGGAAGGCACCGCTGCGCACATCCGCCGCGAAGGCCGTGATGGCGTCGGCCACAGAATTGCGGCCGGCGAGAAAATCCTTGCTGAACTTGGGTCGTTTGCCTGGCGTGATGCCGAGCATGTCGTAGATCACCAGCACCTGGCCGTCGCAGTGCGGACCGGCGCCGATACCAATGACGGGAATGTCCACGGCACGGGTGACCCGTTCACCCAACGCGCTGGGCACGCCCTCGAGCACCAGCAGGTCGGCACCGGCCGATTGCACGGCGAGCGCCTCGGCAAGCACGCGATCGGCGGCCTCCTGCTCGCGACCCTGGATGCGGAAGCCGCCGAATTTGTGCACCGACTGCGGCGTCAGGCCCAGGTGCGCGCACACCGGAACGGCGCGCGCACCCAGGGTGGCGATGGCATCGAGGACATGCGGTGCCGCGCCTTCGATCTTCACCGCCGCCGCGCCCGCCTCGCCAACCAGCCGTGCGGCCGCTTCCAGCGCATGCGCCACGTCGCGGTCGGCCATGAATGGCAGGTCGGCAATCAACAACGTGGACTGCAGGCCGCGCGCCACCGAGCGGGTGTGATAGGCGATGTCATCGAGCGTCACCGGCAGCGTGCTGCGGTGACCCTGCACCACCATGCCCAGCGAATCGCCGACCAGCGCGATATCCACGCCTGCAGCTTCGATCTGCCAGGCTAAACTGGCATCGTAGGCGGTCAGCATCACGATCCTGCGTCCCTGCGCCTTCATCGCGCGCAGGCCCGGCACGGTCACCGGCTTGCGAGCGGGCACGCTGGCGTTGTCCACGTACACGGCAGTTCCTTTGGGATGGGCGAGCAGGCGATTATCCGGCCCCCGGTCCGGCAGGCCAAGCACGGGCACCGGAAACGGCGGGGTGGGCTTCGGCCCACCAGCGGAACCGCGCCACCGGCGCGGGTTGGTTTTCCACTGTGGAAGGCTCGGTTCAAGCCCATCCTACGGGTCGACGGTGCAGCCGGACCCGTCGATGGCGGCCAGCAGGGCTTCCACCCTGCCCTGCCCCGGCAATTCCAGGCCGGGCGCCAGGTCGGCCAACGGCAACAGCACGAAGGCGCGTTCGGCGATCCGGGGATGCGGCAGGGTCAGGCGCTCGTCGTCCACCGCCGCGCCTTCCATGTACAACAGGTCCAGGTCCAGCGTACGCGGCCCCCAACGCTCGCCATCGCGCACGCGGCCGGCGCCGCGCTCGATCTCCAGCAGTGCATCGAGCAGCGCGTGCGGCGCAAGCCCCGTTTCCAGCTCCGCCGCGGCATTGAGGAACGTTGGCTGCTCGCGCAGCCCCCACGGCGGCGTGCGGTAAAAGCGCGAATACGCCACCAGCCGCGTGTGCGGCAGCGCGTCCAGCGCATCGAGCGCCTTGCGCAAGGCAGCACGTGTGTCGCCCAAATTGCCGCCGAGCGCGACGAAAGCCCGCGTCATGCGCGTCGGATCAGGCCGAGCCCGACTTGCCCGACGGCTTGCGCCGCCGACGCTTGCGCGGCGCGGCGCCAGGCACACTGGCCGCCTTGCCGTTGCTGGCCGGCAGGGCGGCCGCCAACATGTCCTGCGGCAACTGCTGCGCGTGCGCCCACCATTGACCCAGCTCGCGCAGTGCGGGGGATTCGGACGCACGCAACAGCAGGAAGTCGAACGCGGCCCGGAAACGCGGGTGCGCCATCAGCCTGAACACGCGCTTGCGGTGGACTTCTTCGAAGCGCGGCTGCAACGACCAGATCTCTTCCATGGTGATGGTGAAACGGCGCGGAATCGCCACGCGCTGGCACTGTTCGCCCACTACCTGAGCGGCAGCGCGCGACCAGGCCTCGCTGCCATCGGCGCCCTTGGCCATCCAGGCGTGCGCAAGGTCGCGCACCTCGCCCCACAGCAGCACCGCGAACAGGAACGCCGGCGTCACCGACTTGCCTTCGGCGATGCGCTGGTCGGTATTGGCCAGCCCCTGCTCGATCAGCGAACGCAACGCCTCGTCGCCGCGCCTGAGCGCGCGCGCGGTGGCCGGAAAAAGGAACTTCAGCAGGCCGCACTTTTCCAGCATGCGGAAGCTCTTCAAGCCGTTGCCGGCCAGGAACATCTTGAGTGACTCGTCGAACAGGCGTGCCGGCGCCGCGTCGCACAGCAGCGGGCCCAACTCCTCGAACGGTGCGGACGCCTTCGGGTCGATGGTGAAACCGAGCTTGGCCGCCAACCTCGCTGCGCGAAGCATGCGAACCGGGTCTTCGCGATAACGCGTGGCCGGGTCGCCGATCAGGTGCAGCACGCGGTTCTGCAGATCCTGCATGCCGCCGACGTAGTCGCGCACCGAGAAGTCGCTGATGTCGTAGTACAGCGCGTTGACTCGGAAATCGCGGCGCACCGCGTCCTCCTCGATGCTGCCCCACACGTTGTCACGTACGATCAGTCCATCCACGATGTGGCGGTCGCCTTCGGACGCATCGTCCTCGCCGGTGCCACGAAAGGTAGCCACTTCGATGATTTCCGGTCCGAACACCACGTGTGCCAGGCGGAAGCGGCGACCGATCAGGCGGCAATTGCGGAAGAGCTTCTTTACCTCGTCCGGCGTGGCATTGGTGGCCACGTCGAAATCCTTTGGATGGCCACCGAGCAGCAGGTCGCGCACGGCGCCGCCGACCAGGAAGGCGTCATAGCCGGCGTCGTGCAGCCTGTAGAGCACGCGCAGCGCGGCCTTGCTGATGTTCTTGCGGGAAATCACGTGCTGCTCGCGGGGAACGATCGCGGGCACGGGCGTGACGGAAGTCCTTGCTTCTGGGTTCAAGCGGTCTGGGTCCTTGGCGGCGCACGGCGCCGATGCACAAATCGCCGCGCAACGCGCTGCGGTCCGTCCGCGCGGCGGCTTCGGGTGCCGGCGCGGCTGTTCCGGACGGCGCGCGAAGAACTCTTCACGAGGCATTGCCGGGCGAAACAATTCCGCTATACTAGCGCGCCTCGCAGCTCTGCGCTCCCTTCGTCTAGTGGCCTAGGACACCGCCCTCTCAAGGCGGGAACACGAGTTCGAACCTCGTAGGGAGCGCCATTAATTCATGCAATCGTCCATGATTGCCGCAGTCGGGCCAGCGAGCGGTAACTTGTAGTTTGGCCATCTCCGGCCAGATCAGAAGCGGCCATCCATGGCCGCACTCTTCACAAGAGCCGCGCCCTGGCTGGTACTCTCAGAGCCGCCTGGCGTACTTCTCTACAAGCCGACCAAAGCCGCTCCCATGACCTTCGTCGTTACCGACAACTGCATCAAGTGCAAGTACACCGATTGCGTCGAGGTCTGCCCGGTCGACGCCTTCCACGAAGGCCCGAATTTCCTGGTGATCAATCCGGACGAGTGCATCGACTGCACCCTGTGCGAGCCGGAGTGCCCGATCAACGCGATCTATCCGGAAGACGACGTGCCGGCCGGGCAGGAGCAGTTCGTGGCGATCAATGCCGAGCTGTCGCGCGACTGGCCGGTGATCACCGAACGCAAGGACGGCCTTCCTGACGCCAAGGAGTGGGAAGCCAAGCCGGACAAGCTCAAGCTGCTGGAGCGCTGAGCTGCTCGCAAGCGTGTCCATCAACGCCGCCTTCGGGCGGCGTTTTCGTGCCGGTCGCGCTCGCCTTGCAGGAGCAGGGCTCGCACGTAAAAACGCCGCCCTGGGGCGGCGTCTGTGTCGGAGCGGATGAACCGGCGATCAACCGCCGAGTTTCGCCTTCAACGTATCGACCACCTTTGCCACGGCGGCGGCCTGCCCCTGCGCACGCACTTCGCTGGCGTTTCCGCCGCTGGCAGTGACGCTCACCTGCACCTGGCGCGAGGCCTTGCCGGCCGTCGCGGCGTCGCCCTTGCCGTTGCGATGGAACAGGCGGCTGAAGAAGCCGCGCTTCTTGGCCGGCGCCGCGGTCACGTTGACCGTGTACGTGTGCGCGGCATCGTCCTTCGCGGTGACCTGCCCCAGGCTACCCAGCACTTCGCCGACCCGGCGATAGGCGTTGTCGGCACTGTCAGGCATCACGAAGCCATCGGCGATCGTGCCGCCGATGCCACCGACGTCAGCGGTGACGCCCTCGGAGGTCGGGTTGTTCGCACCCTGCGGCGGGATCACCAGGGCATCGCTTGCCGGCGGTGTGTCGAGGCCCGGCGGGATTTCCAGCGGCGATTCCTGACGCGCCGTCTCCCAGGCCTTGTGCGAGCGGAGCATGCCGCAACCGGAAAGCAGCAGGCCGCTCAGGACCAGGGCCGGCAGGGTGACGACGAGCGAACTTTTCTTCATGGAATGTTTTTCCGTAGAGGGATCAAGCGGCAGCCGGAGGATCAGGCGGCGGCCACCAAGGATGCCAGAGCGGACAGCGCTTCGTGCAGGCGCCTGCGGTCCGCACCATCGGCCAGTTCGACCAGCGGCAGCCGTGGCCGCGCCGAACCGAGCCCCAGCGCCGGCAGCATGGCCTTCACCGCGATCGGGTTGGGCGCGCAGTTGAGCGCCTGCACCAGCGGATCGAGCCGGTCGTGTGCGCTCCCGGTCGCTTCGCGATCGCCTGCCGTGGCCGCATCGCACAGCGCTCGGAACGCCTGCGGCACCAGGTTGACCACCACCGAAACGGTACCGGCCGCGCCGGCGAGCATGGCCTTGCCTGCCGTGCCGTCGTCGCCCGACAGGTAGACGAAATCCGTGCGCGCAAGTTCCGCAAGCGCGTGGATGCGCTCGTCGCTGGCGACCGCCTCCTTGATGCCCACAATGGCCGGATGGTCGCGCAACTGCGCCACGGTTTCCGGCAGCAAGTCGCAACCGGTGCGCGTGGGCACGTTGTAAAGCACTACCGGCAGGCCGCCGTGCTCGGCCACTTCCAGGAAGTGCCGGCGCAGCCCTTCCTGGGTCGGGCGCACGTAGTAGGGCGTGACCACCAGCGCCGCGTCGGCACCCAGCGAAGCGGCCCTGCGCGTCTGCGCCACGGTGCTTGCGGTGGCGGCCTCACCGGTGCCGGCGATGACCGGCACGCGGCCGGCGACCCGCTCGACGACGAACGCCAGCAAGCGGTCGAATTCGTCGTGCTGGAGCATGTGCGCTTCACCGGTCGAGCCGGCCACCACCACCGCCTGGGTGCCCCCGGCGAGCTGGTAGTCGAGCAGCCGCCCGAAGGCCGTCAGATCGAGCGAGCCATCGGCGGCAAACGGTGTCGCCAGCGCGCAGATGCTTCCACGAATATCCAAGACGCGACTCCGGCTTGAAGGCAAGCAGGGGATGGTACCGGCGGCCCGTGCGCAGGGGAAGGGACAGGCCGCGAGCCACCGGCCCCCCTGCGTTTTCTGAGATGTCCTGAGCTAAGCTGATCGGGTTCCGCATGGCGGAAACCCCTGACAGGTAGCCCTCCCTTGAACCGTCCCTCCGCGCGCGCCGGCAACGACAACCAGCTGCTGATCCACACGCTTACTCCGGCGTCGCGCGCGCCGCTGCTCACGCTGACCAAGCGCATCGCCGACGCCGGCTGCAGCCTGGCCGACGCACGCGTGTCGACCATCGGCAACGACACCTCGCTGCTGATGCTCGCCGCTGGCGCGTGGGACGCTATCGCGAAGCTGGAAACCGCATTGGCCAAGCTCGGCCGCGACGAGGAACTGCGCCTGTCGCACTACCGCACCGGCCCGCGCGAGCAGAACGCTTCGCTGCTTCCCTACCTGGTCGAAGTGGTGGCGGCCGACCGCCCCGGCATCCTGGTGAAGGTGGTGGAGTTCTTCAGCCGTCACGACATCCGCGTCGAACAGCTGAGCTCGATGCGCTACCAGGCCATGCAGACCGGGGCGCAGATGTTCCAGGCGCAGATCACCATCGGCATTCCCTCCCAGATCCACCTCGCCACCTTGCGCGACGATTTCCTGGAGCTGTGCGACGGGCTCAACCTCGACGCGATCATGGACCCGGTCAAGTTCTAGGCTCGCCGGTAGCTCGCTTGCGTCGAGCAGTCTGCGCAACCGCGACGATCGCGCGTAGGGTGGGCTTCAGCCCACCATTTCAACGTTTCGCGGAGCGCCGGTAGGCTGAAGCCCACCCTACGAAAACTGTACGCCACCCCGGGGTGGATGACCCGCCCGATCGCGCGCAGCCGTGTCGTCGCGGGAAGCGCCAAGCATCGCGCGAGATGCCTTCGTCGACAACCCTGTTGCATGCCAGCGCGGGCGCGCTAGTCTTCGCCACAAGGCGCGCGGTGCGCCTGTTCTTCGACCGACCTCGCGGAGACCCCATGCCCGAAATCGGCAAACCGATTCCCCCACTGATCGGCACCACCGGCGACGACACCGAGCTCGCGCTTTCCGAACTCAAAGGCCGCTGGGTGGTGATCTACTTCTACCCGAAGGATTCCACTCCCGGCTGCACCACCGAGGCGCAGGACTTCCGCGACCTCTACGACGACTTCAGGAAACGCAACGCCGAGATCGTCGGCGTCTCGCGCGACTCGGTGACCTCGCACGCCAACTTCGCCGACAAGCAGGCCCTGCCCTTCCCGCTGATCGCCGACACCGATGAAACCTGGTGCAAGGCATTCGACGTGATCCACGAGAAGATGCTCTACGGCAAGACCCACCTGGGCATCGTGCGCAGCACCTTCCTGATCGATCCCAAAGGCCATCTCGCGCAGGAATGGCGCGGCGTGAAAGTCCCGGGCCATGCCCAGGCTGTACTGGACGCCATTCCCGCCAAGTGAAGCCCCTCCAGACCTTCGAGCGTTCCCTTTGCACGGTGCTGAACCGTGTCATCCGGCGGCCTGTGACCCTTCGGTCCAGGCCGCTTTTCTTTGGTCCGACCATAAGCGAGGCCCCTTCCGCATGACCGGAAGCAAGCGTATCTACGCACTCGACACCAATGTGCTGCTGCACGACCCCACCTCGCTGTTCCGCTTCGAGGAACACGACGTGTTCATTCCCATGACCGTGCTGGAGGAGCTGGACGAAAAGAAAAAGGGTGGGTCGGAAGTTTCGCGCAACGGTCGCCAGGTCAGCCGCTTCATCAACGAACTGATCGAGCGCGGCAACGGGCACGGCATCAGCAACGGGCTGGACCTGTCCAACCCCCAGGGGGTGAGCCTCAAGCGCGGCCAGGCGGTGGGCAAGCTGTACTTCCAGCAGCGCGCCACCAACGGGCACGGCAAGGCGGACAACCTGATTCTCGCGGCGGTGATCGAGCTGCGCGACCAGAACCCGGACCGCCCGGTGATCCTGGTCACCAAGGACATCAACCTTCGCATCAAGGCCAAGATCTACGGCATCGATGCGGAGGATTACGAGAACGATCGCGCGCTCGACGACTTCGCGCTGCTCTACACCGGCTCGACCGGGCTGACGGAAGATTTCTGGGATCGCCATCCGGAGGTGCAATCCTGGTCCGAGCGCGGCCGTACTTTCTACAAGGTCGACCGTCGCGAGGACGAGGACTGGCATCCCAACCAGTGCCTGTTCCTGCCGGGCGACAACAGCGTGGAACTGCGCGTGCTGCAGGTCGACGAGCAGCACGCCACGCTGGTGTTGCTGGACGACCACAGCCATCCCAACCACAGCGTCTGGGGCATCGCCGCGCGCAACCGCGAACAGAACTTCGCGCTCAACGTGCTGATGGATCCGGACGTCGACTTCGTCACCCTGCTCGGCACGGCCGGCACCGGCAAGACGCTGCTCGCACTCGCCGCCGGTCTGGCGCAGGTGATGGACCAGCAGCGCTACCGGGAAATCATCATGACCCGCGCCACGGTCTCGGTCGGCGAGGACATCGGCTTCCTGCCCGGCACGGAGGAAGAGAAGATGACGCCGTGGATGGGCGCGCTCACCGACAACCTGGAGGTGCTCGCCAATCCCGAGGAAGGTGGCTCGTGGGGTCGCCAGGCGACCAACGACCTGCTCGCCTCGCGCATCAAGATCCGCTCGCTCAACTTCATGCGCGGGCGCACCTTCCTGTCGCGCTACCTGATCATCGACGAGGCGCAGAACCTCACGCCCAAGCAGATGAAGACGCTGATCACCCGAGCCGGCCCCGGCACCAAGATCGTCTGCCTCGGCAACGTCGAACAGATCGACACGCCCTACCTCACCGAGACCACCTCGGGTCTGACCTACGCGGTCGATCGCTTCAAGAACTGGGAACACTCGGCGCACATCACGCTTCGACGTGGCGAGCGCTCACGGCTCGCCGATTTCGCTTCCGAAGCACTTTGACGACCGGCGGCGTACCCACCGCCCGGCCCCTGTAGGAGCGCACCCTGTGCGCGATCGCGAAGGCATCACGCCCCCCGCGGTCGCGCACAGGAGCCGTCTGCACCCCTGTCGCAACGCCGCAAGCAGCACCTAGGCACCCGCCTGTCTGTTCACGCCGGCTGCGCACTGTTTGGCCCATAACAGCGCCTTCCGGGCGCTGCGCAGGACATGCTGCGGCGCAAAAATACGCTACAGTATGGACATGACCATCCAACCCGCCATCGACTTCGCCAGCCCCACCCGCAGCACCCCGCTGCCCCCACCCGCCAGCCAGCGTTTCGCCCGCGCCGAGGCCTTGCCGACCACCGGCGAGCCAGTCGTCACGCGCGACGGCCGTGTGCTGCACCTGCGTCCGATCGAGCCGGGCGACGTGGCCGCCCTGCGCCGTTGCTTCACGCGCCTGCCGGCCGAAGACATCCGCCGACGCTTCATGCACACGCTGACCGAACTCCCCGAACCGATGGCGCGCCGGTTGTGCCACATCGACGAGGAAACCGAAGCGGCGTTCGTGCTGGTCGACGACAACGTGTCGCCGGCGGAACTACGCGGCGTCGGCCGCGTGTTCATCGACGCGGCGACGGACACCGCGGAGTTCTCGGTGCTGGTCGAACGCGAATGGACGCGCCTGGGCCTGGGCGCTGAGCTGATGCGCCGGCTGGTCGCCGCCTGCCGCGAGCGCGGGCTGGCTGAGCTCTGGGGCTACGTGCTGGTGGAAAACCGCCCGATGCTGCGTCTGTGCAGCGAACTGGGCTTCACCTCGCGCATGGTGCCGGACGAACCGGGCGTGGCGCAGATCACGTTGCGCCTGTGATGGGGCGCTGAGGCACGCCTTCCCCCGCCCGGCTTCGGCCGCTCGCGGGGAACGGATCTTGCGTGAAGTCACCGAGTAAGCCTTCCCCCGCTCCACGGGAGAAGGTGCCCGAAGGGCGGATGGGGGCCACCCGGAGCGCTCACTCCCCGCCGCGTTAAACTCCTCCGCTTTCCCCGCGCAGCCAGACGCCGCGCGACAAGCGACCCCGATGCCCCAGATTCCCCACCCGCCCCTCCCCACCACCCCGAAGCAGCGCCGCTTCTGGACTCCGCCACACGGCTCCTCGCGCGCCCTGCTGATCGCCGAAGCCGCGCGCGACCACGACGGCTTGCTGGTGGCCGTCACGCGCGACACCCAACGCGCCTCGGCGCTGGAGGACGAGCTGCGCATGTTCGCCGGTGACCTGCCGGTGCTGCATTTCCCCGACTGGGAAACGCTGCCCTACGACATCTTCAGCCCGCATCCGGAGATCGTCTCCCAGCGCATCGCCACGCTCTATCGCCTGCCGGGCGTCACCCGCGGCGTGCTCGTGGTGCCGGTGGCGACGCTTATGCAGCGCATCGCGCCGCGCTCGCACATCACCGGCTCCGGCCTGGTCGTATCCAAGGGCCAGAAGCTGGACCTCGCCGCCGAGCAGCGGCGCCTGGAGGCGGCCGGCTACCGCCACGTGCCACAGGTGGCCGAGCCTGGCGACTACGCCGTGCGCGGCGCACTGATCGACATCTTCCCGATGGGCACCGCCGAGCCGTACCGCGTCGAACTGTTCGACGACGAGGTCGACTCCATTCGCAGCTTCGACCCGGAAACCCAGCGCTCGCAGCAGCCGGTGGACAAAGTGGAACTGCTGCCCGCGCGCGAGTTCCCGCTCACCGAGGAGGCGGCCAAGGATTTCCGCACCGCCCTGCGCGAGCGCTTCCCGATCGACATCCGTCGCTGCCCGCTCTACCAGGACATGAAGGAAGGCGTGACGCCCGGCGGCATCGAGTACTACCTGCCGCTGTTCTTCAAGCAGACCGCCACGCTGTTCGACTACCTGGGCGAGGGTGCGCTGTTCGTGCTGGGCGAAGGCGCCGGCGAGGCCTCCGACCAGTTCTGGACCCACACCGCCGAGCGCTACGACCAGCGCGCGCACGACATCGAGCGACCGGTGCTGCCGCCGGCCGAGCTCTACCTCTCGCCCGAGCAATTGCGCGAACAGCTCAACCGCCGCCTGCGCGTGGAAGTGGTCGCCTCCGGCCACGAACACGCGGTCGACTCCGGCACCCTGCCCGCGCCCGAAGTACCGCTCAACCGCAAGGGCGAGGAGCCGGGCACCTCGCTGCGCCATTTCCTGGAAAGCTATCCCGGCCGCGTGCTGATCGCGGCAGACTCGGCCGGTCGTCGCGAAGCCCTGGCCGAAACGCTGGCCGCCGCGGGCGTCAAACCCGACGCGGTCGATGGCTGGAACGGCTTCCTCAAGACCAGCGCAACGCGCCTGGCCATCACGGTCGCCCCGCTCGAACAGGGCTTCGCCCTCAAGCAGCCCACGATCACCGTACTCACCGAGCGCGAGCTCTACGGCGAGCGCGTGCGTACCGACCGCAAGCGCCGCCGTGGCGCCGCACGCGACCCCGACGCAATCATCCGCGACCTCACCGAACTCTCGGTCGGCGCGCCGATCGTGCACGTCGACCACGGCGTGGGCCGCTACCAGGGCCTGGTGTCGATGGAACTGGGCGGCATGGAAGGCGAGTTCCTGGTCATCGAGTACGCCAAGGGCGACAAGCTCTACGTGCCGGTGGCGCAACTGGGCCTGGTCAGCCGCTACTCCGGCACCGCGCCGGAGCTGGCACCGTTGCATTCGCTCGGCGGCGACGCGTGGGAGCGCGCCCGCAAGAAAGCCGCCGAGAAGGTGCGCGACGTCGCCGCCGAACTGCTTGCCATCTACGCTCAGCGCGAAGCGCGCGGCGGCGAATCGATCAACATCGACCGCGGCATGGTCGAGGAATTCGGCACCAGCTTCCCGTTCGAGGAAACGCCCGACCAGGAACAGGCAATCGACGCGGTGCTGCAGGACCTGGCCGCGCCGCGCGCGATGGACCGCGTGATCTGCGGCGACGTCGGCTTCGGCAAGACCGAGGTCGCGCTGCGCGCCGCCTTCGCGGCGGCCACCGCAGGCAAACAGGTGGCCGTGCTGGTGCCCACCACCCTGCTCGCCCAGCAGCACTACCGCAACTTCGCCGACCGCTTCGCCGACTGGCCGGTCAAGGTCGACGTGCTCTCGCGCTTCAAGTCGTCCAAGGAGGTGACCGAGGCGCTCAAGCGCCTGGCGGACGGCCAGATCGACGTCATCGTCGGCACCCACAAGCTGCTGCAGCCGGACATCAAGTTCAAGAACCTGGGCCTGGTCATCGTCGACGAGGAACAACGGTTCGGCGTGCGCCAGAAGGAGCAGCTCAAGAAGCTGCGCGCCGAAGTCGACCTGCTCACGATGACTGCCACGCCGATTCCGCGCACGCTCAACATGGCGATGTCCGGCCTGCGTGACCTCTCGCTGATCACGACCCCGCCGGCGCATCGCATGGCCGTGCGCACCTTCATCAGCACCTGGGACCCGGCGACCATCCGCGAAGCCTTCCAGCGCGAGCTTTCGCGCGGCGGCCAGGTGTATTTCCTGCACAACGAAGTCGACTCGATCGAACGCACCGCGCGCGAGTTGGAAGAACTCATCCCCGAAGCCCGCATCGGCATCGCCCACGGCCAGATGCCCGAGCGCGAACTCGAGCGGGTGATGGCCGACTTCCACCGCCAGCGCTTCAACGTGCTGGTGTGCACCACCATCATCGAAACCGGCATCGACATTCCGACCGCCAACACGATCATCATCAACCGCGCGGACCGCTTCGGCCTGGCCCAGTTACACCAGTTGCGCGGCCGCGTCGGCCGCTCGCACCACCGCGCCTACGCCTACCTGATCGTGCCCGACCGCAAGGCGATTACGGCCGATGCAGAAAAGCGGCTCGAAGCACTCGCCTCGCTGGAAGAACTGGGCGCCGGCTTCACCCTGGCGACCCACGACCTGGAAATCCGCGGCGCCGGCGAGCTGCTCGGCGAGGAGCAGTCCGGCCAGATCCAGGAGATCGGCTTCGGCCTCTACACCGAACTGCTCGATCGCGCTGTGCGCGCCTTGAGGAGCGGCAAGGTGCCCGACTTCGACCTCTCCTCCGAACACGAGACGGAAGTCGAACTGCACCTGCCCGCACTGATCCCGGACGACTACCTGCCCGACGTCCACACACGCCTGACCCTCTATAAGCGCATCGCCAGCGCGAAGAACGAGGATCACCTGCGCGACCTGCAAGTGGAAATGATCGACCGTTTCGGCCTGCTGCCCGAACCGACCAAGACGCTGTTCGCGCTGTCCAGCCTCAAGCTGATGGCCACTCCGCTCGGCATCCGCAAGCTCGACCTTGGCGCCAACGGCGGGCGCATCACCTTCCGCGACAAGCCCGAGATCGAGCCGATGGCCATCATCCGCCTGATCCAGAGCCAACCGCGCGTCTACAAGCTCGACGGCCAGGACAAACTGAAGATCACCCTCGACCTCCCCGGCGCCGCCGAACGCATCCGCGCGGCCCAGGAAGTGCTCGTCCAGCTCGGCGCCCGCCGGCCCGCCTGAGCGAGTGTCCAAACCGCCTGATCCGCGCCCTCTACCCGCCGGGGAGAGGGCTGGGGTGAGGGGCCGGGGCTTGCGGAAAACTCCTACTCAACTCCCACGATCCAACGGACTGACCACCCCCAGCCCGCCCCGGTTGAGCACATGCGTATAGATCTGCGTCGTCGCCACATCCTTGTGGCCGAGCAGCTCCTGCACCGTGCGGATATCCTGCCCCGCCTCCAGCAGATGTGTGGCAAATGAGTGGCGCAACGTATGCGCACTGACCGGCTTGAGGATGCCCGCCTGGCGACAGGCACGCTTCAAGGCGCGGCTGAGCATCGCATCGTCGAAATGGTGGCGCCGCTCGGTTCCGTCCCGCGGATCGCGCGTACGCTTCGTCGACGGGAACACGTACTGCCACCCAGCCTCCCGCGCCGCCCGCGGATACTTTCGCGCCAGCGCATGGGGCAACCACACCGCGCCAAAGCCCTCCGCCAGATCAAGCGCATGCATCTGCGTCGCGCGTTCGATCTCGCGCCGCATCGGATCGATCAGCGTGCCAGGAAGCATGGTGTGGCGATCCTTGCCGCCCTTGCCATCGCGGACCGTGATTTCGCGACGGTCGAAATCAACGTCCTTCACCCGCAACCGCAGCGCGCCTCCATCAAGCGCATCCCGGTCCCATACAGCAGGCTCGCCAACAGCCAGGGACGCCCATCCATGTGGGCCAGCAACCGGACCGTCTCTTCCCGCGAGAGCACCGTCGGCACCCGCTGCGGGCGTTTCGCCCGCACGACCCCATCCAGCCAGGGCAATTCCACCGCGAGCACCTCGCGATAGAGAAACAGCAACGCCGAAAGCGCCTGGTTCTGGGTATTGGGCGACACCCCGCCCTGCACGGCCAAGGCGGAAAGAAACGCCTCCACCTCCGCCGCCCCCATGTCTCGCGGGTGGCGCTTACCATTCGCCAGAATGAACCGCCGTATCCACCCCACGTAGGCGTGCTCGGTACGCAAGCTGTAGTGCTTGACCCGCAACACCCGCCGCACCTCATCCAGCAACCGCGGCGCCCGTGCTGCGCCCACCATACGGTTTATTTCCCCGCTTCCGCCCGAATAAGTCATAGCGCCCCGGATACGCAAATATGCACCGACATGCTGGCGGGTCGCCCGATCGCCCGGCAGCAGCCAGGCTCTTGATCCTACGTAGGATTCCCCCGACTTGACCGAGCACACCTGCGAGGTCACGATCGGTGCATATGCCCCGATCCGGGGTCTACTAAGCGTTCGGCATCGAGAGCGGCGGACCTGGCTCGATGGGAAGTCCCTACGTAAGTAAGCGGAGCACCCTGATTGACGAGCCATCGTGGCCACGGATACTCAGCAAAGCGCCCGCGGCGCCCGGATAACTGTGTTGATCCGGGCGCCGCGGGCGCTTTGCTGGTTTCGGTCACGACGCCTCGTCGCGTCGGCCCGCTTTCAAAAGCTGCGCGCTCTGAGCAATGAGCGCGCCGTCCGCCCCTCTCGCTCCCGAACCACGCGTTCAACCGGACCTCGTTCGGATAGGCTCCTGCGACAACCATTTATCCTGGCTCACTTTCGGCCGGTTAACTTGAGCGTTAGGCGGCAATGATGGACACTAGTGTGCGCAAGCGGCCAAAGCGCCTTTGGGTCGCGGCTGTCCTGAACATGCTGGCTGGTGTCCTCGCCATTGGTCTGATCGTGTTCCTTCTAGCATCCGCGCGGGTGCCAGTCGCACTTCGCCCTAGCGGTGTGGCGGCCGTCTCAGCACTCGGCGCTCCGGGCTTTCTCATCGTTGCGTCCGTCATCGCCCTGCTTGGCAAGCCTTACGGACGGTATCTCATGCTTCTGGCTGCACTTGTCTTCTTTGGCACGCTCATCATTCAAAATGTCCAGCTCATCGGCAGTGCCAATAGTGCGCTTGGTCAAGGTACAGCTCCCAAGGTCGTCGCAAACGCTGTACGTGCTTCATTCGAGCTCACAATCAATCTATGGGCGCTGCTCAGCTCCAAGACTCGTCAATACTTCGAGGGCGCGGCTGTTGTCCCCTAACAACTCGTCCAAGCGGACGGCGTACCGCCGCCGCTTAACTCCAGCGTTAGGCCCTTGCTTGGTTGTTCTCTCGCAACATGCCCAACGGGTAGGTCGGCGCGGCTTACAGCTCGCCGCACTTGGTCGCTGCCCTCGCAGCGCTGCGGCAAGCTCCAGGCACCCAAAGCTGCTAGCGTTGCGCTTGGTGGGGTTCGCGGTTGCGCCGGCACAGTCGTCCAAGCATGGCGCGGCGCAAGCCCCTAACTCTTCATTCAAGCGGACGGCTTCGCCGCCGCTTAATTCGGGCGTTAGGCGGCAAGGCATTTCCCGGTTTGCGTTCGGCGGCTGGCTCCGCTCATGCGCGTCGCACTTCGTTTCGCATCACGCCGGCCTGCGTTCCAACCTCGCCGGCGCTTGGCTCGGCTTTGGCAACGGGCGCGCGCAGTTGCCCGTCGCGCTTCCTCTGCTACCCGGGCGCGCGGTTCGCGGGTCGCACGGCGTTTCTCGCAGGCGGTTCGCATGCGGCACGCAGGCCCTCGCCTCTCCGGTCGTTGTGGCGCTTCCTGGGCAGCGCTATGGTTCCTTCCAGCGGCGGCGCAGCGTGCTGCCGTCTAACACCTCGTCCAAGCGGACGCGCGAAAAGCCGCGCGCCGCTTAACTCCAGCGTTAGGCCAATGACGGCGTCCGACGAATACATCCCCGACGTTTCCGAGTTGCAAGCGCTTCTGGCAGTAGCCGCTGCTCCCGAGATTGTCCGTGCATCGGAGGACCTGGAGGTCGACAGCTCCTACTCTGCTCATGCCTTTGCTCACGGCAAAGAGTCGCTGCTGTTTGGCGTTTCCACGGCTTGCTGGGCGGTCCGGGTCATCTTCAGGGCCGCGCATGCTCCCAACCGGGTGCTTGTTCAAGTACAGGCAAGGCTGAGAATCACCCATCCGTCTGGCTACAGCGGCTTCTTGCTCAAGGGTAGCTATGATCGCAGCAGCCCAAGCACGTTCTCGGCAAGGTCCAAGACCAATGAATACAACACCGTCAACTTTCGGGCTTGGGCCTAACCACTCGTCCAAGCGGACGCGCGTACCGCGCGCCGCTTAACTCCAGCGTTAGGCAACAAGGGAGAAGTCCGTGGGAGTCATAGACGAGGCAACGCATACGCTCACTTGTACATGTGGCGCTACGGAATCCGTAAAAATTCTTCAGCACGGCTCCGCGTACGGCGGCTCATGGCAAGCCGGCAAACCTTTCAACCAGTTCAGCGTAACTTGGGGGCCGGACGGCGCAATCGGTCCAACCATCAGCTCGGCAAAGTGCAACTCGTGCGGGTCAACTCCAGACGTTTCCATTTCCTAGGTGGCAGGACGCTGGGTTGTTGCCTAACATCTCGTTCAAGGCGGACGGCTACGCCGCCGCTTAACTCCAGCGTTAGCCTATGAATCCGCCCTACACAAGCGTCCTCTTCTTCATACTGTTCGCAATGTCGCTTGGCTGGCTGGCCATGGTGCGCTCCCTATTCGAATCGCTCGAAGAAAACCACTCTCAGAAGTACGAGGAGATGGGCGAGCCTTCGTTGTTTTCCAACAACACAGCTCGTACAAATTGGGCCTTGCTCAAGTTTCTGTTCACTAGAGCACCTGAGACGCTCAACGATTCCTCTCTACTGTTCCAGGTCAACGTGATGCGCGTGTGGCTTCCACTGCACTTGGCAGGCTTCGTGTGGCTGGTCATTGTTGCAACCTCTAGCCACAACAGCTAACAACCCGTTCAAGGCGGACGGCTTCGCCGCCGCTTAACTCTAGCGTTAGAGCGCATGAAACTCCTCTTCGTAATCGGTATCGCGACCGTTCTCTTGTGCGGTGGTTGCGCTACGGCCAAGCGTCCCGATCCAGGCAAGGTGTACAGCGGCACCTATTTCTACAATTTCGAGTCGTCGTCGTTCACGCCCGACGGCGGCGACGGAGCTTGGTGCCTCAGTGGCAACATGGAAGAGGCAGAGTTGCCAGCAAAAGGCGCAAGCGGCTCATGGGGCACGGCGCACGTCGTCGTGCGTGGCACGCTCAGCCCTCCGGGCCACTACTGCAACATGGGGGCCTCAAAGTTCCTCCTAACGGTCAGTCAAGTTCTCAAGGTCAGCGACAAGCGCGCTCGGGAGCCATAAGGTGTGCTCTAACTACTCGTCCAAGCGGACGCGCGAAAAGCCGCGCGCCGCTTAACTCCAGCGTTAGCCTTCTATGCCGACCATCGTTTTACGTGACCACGAACACCAAGATGTCGGTTTCTTGCTCCTCGCCGGGGACGAGAGCGTAGCTAGCGCAGGTGAGCGAGACGTCTTGTTCATGGCTCTACCAATGTTAGGGGCCTCGCCCGTCACCAGCTTCCTGCAAGACTTCAGACGCGTAGAGTTCCGGGCGCACGTTGCTTCGTCGGAGTCGGGTTGCCAAGTCTCTTTCACGGTCGCACCAAACATCGTCTTCCACGCCTCGCTCTCCACATCTGGCGGCGGTTCCTGGGTTGCTACTTCGGTTGGCAGCGGCTCCTGCCAGGTGCTCGGTGGCGGCTAACAACTCGTTCAAGGCGGACGGCTTCGCCGCCGCTTAACTCAAGCGTTAGGCATCAAACAGGGGACATCCATGAAGAAGGCCGTACTACTTTTCGCGCTAATTTTCGTCGGCATAGGCAACGCGAGCGCAGCGGACAAGAGTCCGAACGGTGTCTATCGCCCGACGCTAGCCACTCGCGCAAAGTCGTATCTCAAGAAATTTCCACTCAACAAGGTGGCCGTAGACGAGATTGTTCAGTACGTCGGCACGCCAGATAAATCCATGAGCATTGCTGGCCAGGACTACCTTACCTATAACATCGAGCCTAAGAGCGGCAGCGGCGTCATCGAGTACACCTACATCGTTAAAGGCGGCGTCGTGGTCAACGTTACGTACCTAAATTCGGGCAACTTCTTTGGCGTCACGCAAAGGGAGTCTGCCGTAAAGCTACAGACCCCGTGACCGTGCTCCACGCGCCTAACAGTGCGTTCAAGGCGGACGGCTTCGCCGCCGCTTAACTCAAGCGTTAGGGCTCAATTGGACATGGCCATGGATTCACGCGCAGAAAGAAAATTCTTAACCCATACTTTGAGGCGCGCAAACAGCCCAGTGGTTCCAGTTTTCTCGTCCCGCTGGTTCCTTCCACTTGCGTGGCTTGGCTTGGTTGTCTTGGCATTGCTCCTACTTTCAATAGGCCCGCTCATCGGCCAATTCGCATCAGCCTTTTCTTTCGTACTTTTTGGCTTCTTGTGCTCATACACTTGGCTTCGAGCATCCGCTGCCAAGGGTTGGCCCGTGCTCAGCCCACATATCAACAAGCAAAGCATCACCAGCAGGCTCAAGGCACTTGAGCCCTAACCAGTCATCCAAGCGGACGGCTTCGCCGCCGCTTAATTCCAGCGTTAGGCCCTTGCTGGGTTGTTCTCTCGCAGCGTGGCTTCGGCCAAGCTTCGCCAGCTTGCGGCCCCCCGCACTTGGTCGCTGCCCTTGCAGCACCGGGGCAAGCTCCAGGCATCCAAAGCTGCAGCGTTGCGGTTGGTGGGGGTTCGCGCTTGTGCCGGTCCAGGCCTAGCATGGCGCAGCGCAAGCCCCTAACTCTTCATTCAAGCGGACGGCTCCGCCGCCGCTTAATTCGGGCGTTAGGCCGCTGATGGAGATGATCGTTGGACTTGCTTGATGTCTCAGCTGCAATTGTCTTGTGGCCGGCGGCGTCAACTTCGCTGCCCGCCCCTTGGTAATTTCGTTGCTTCACCGGATCGGCAAGTTCAACTCTCTGGGAGCGCCTCGGACGCTCTTCATGGCCGACGCTCTCCCCGCACGCGCAGTTCTTGTCCCGCTAGCTTCTCCAGCGGACAGAGCTCTCGTTGTCATATATTTTGTGTCTTGGCTGCTATTTCTCGTATCCCTGCCCGTTTGCACGTTTGCGTTGCTGCGGGCCGCGGCCTAACAATTCATTCAAGCCGAAGCCGCTTCGCGGCTCGGCTTAATTCAGGTGTTAGGCAACAGGGAAAGTCTCATGACATTGGAGGTGCTTTTCGGTGCGGCCGTAATCTTGGCTGTCGTGCTCTCGCTACTCACCAAGTTGGGCTCAAAGCGCCAGCCTCCCATCCAGTTCTTCAAGTGTGCTCGCTGCAACACAACCGCTCGGCACACGAGCCGCACGATCGAGGCTTGGCGCAACGGCAAGACCACGTTCTTCTGTCAGACCTGCCATGCCAAATGGTTGCAGTCGCGGCCCTCGCAAGAGCAAGTCACTTCGTCCAGGTCTCGTAACTCAGGCTGCTTGGGCGTGGTCGCCCTACTGATTCTTGTTCCTTTCGGCATCGCGCTAGCGTTGGCGCATGCCTAACAACTCGTTCAAGGCGGACGGCTTCGCCGCCGCTTAACTCCGGCGTTAGGCCTATGTCCATCGACCATACAGCCCAATCAGAAATCCGCTCCGACATACATCGCGTGGAAACCGTCCTGAGATCCGGGATATTTGATGCAGGAAGAGCGTCCGACCCCCTATTTCTGTCGGCGCTAACGGAAATATTGATTCGTGTTCGCGATCTACTAGCGAAAGCGGAGAAGCACGCCCAGCGTGTTTCTTTCACGGACGACGTCACTGTCAAAGGTAAGGTCAACGATGTCACCGGCTTGGTAGCGTTCGTTCGAGATGCTGTCTGCCACATTGATTCCGGCAAACACGATCACGACGAAGTACAAGCGAGGGTTAGCTTCAATGTCGTCTTCGGCAAAGCTTGCCTGGCCGAAATAAACGGCGTTCGCATCGGGTCCGAGTACGGAGACGACATTGCTTTTTTCTTCGGCCCTCAACGTTTGTATTTTAGGCGCCACTTGTTGCGGGCATACAAAGAAGCAGAAGCTTCCCTTCGCCCGCTCTTGACTGATGCCTAACCACTCGTCCAAGCGGACGCGCGTGCCGCGCGCCGCTTAACTCCAGCGTTAGGCGGCAAGGCATTTCCCGGTTTGCGTTCGGCGGCTGGCTCCGCTCATGCGCGTCGCACTTCGTTTCGCATCACGCCGGCCTGCGTTCCAACCTCGCCGGCGCTTGGCTCGGCTTTGGCAACGGGCGCGCGCAGTTGCCCGTCGCGCTTCCTCTGCTACCCGGGCGCGCGGTTCGCGGGTCGCACGGCGTTTCTCGCAGGCGGTTCGCATGCGGCACGCAGGCCCTCGCCTCTCCGGTCGTTGTGGCGCTTCCTGGGCAGCGCTATGGTTCCTTCCAGCGGCGGCGCAGCGTGCTGCCGTCTAACACCTCGTCCAAGCGGACGCGCGAAAAGCCGCGCGCCGCTTAACTCCAGCGTTAGGCCAATGACGGCGTCCGACGAATACATCCCCGACGTTTCCGAGTTGCAAGCGCTTCTGGCAGTAGCCGCTGCTCCCGAGATTGTCCGTGCATCGGAGGACCTGGAGGTCGACAGCTCCTACTCTGCTCATGCCTTTGCTCACGGCAAAGAGTCGCTGCTGTTTGGCGTTTCCACGGCTTGCTGGGCGGTCCGGGTCATCTTCAGGGCCGCGCATGCTCCCAACCGGGTGCTTGTTCAAGTACAGGCAAGGCTGAGAATCACCCATCCGTCTGGCTACAGCGGCTTCTTGCTCAAGGGTAGCTATGATCGCAGCAGCCCAAGCACGTTCTCGGCAAGGTCCAAGACCAATGAATACAACACCGTCAACTTTCGGGCTTGGGCCTAACCACTCGTCCAAGCGGACGCGCGTACCGCGCGCCGCTTAACTCCAGCGTTAGGCCCTTGCTTGGTTGTTCTCCCGCAGCGTGTGCTTGCCAAGCCTTCGCCAGTGCTCAGTCCTCCGCACTTGGCCATCGCCTTTGCAGCGCTGCGGCAAGCTCCAGGCATCCAAAGCTGCTAGCGTTGCGCTTGGTGGGGTTCGCGGTTGCACCGGCACAGTCGCCCAAGCATGGCGCGGCGCAAGCCCCTAACTCTTCATTCAAGCGGACGGCTCCGCCGCCGCTTAATTCGGGCGTTAGGCATCGATGGGCACGTATCTAAAGAACAGTAGCGCCACTAGCAGCGACGCCGTAGTGAACATCGCCGCAGACGAGTGTGATCTAGATCGGCAGCTCGACCGGCTTCTAGCTTGGTTGCGCGCAAACCCAGGCTTTGATTTCTCTTCGGGCACATGGATCGTGGATGTAGGTTTTTGTTCTCGCCCTAACGTAGCCGTTGCTGGGTACACCATTAGCATCGAGCTAATGGCACGACTCAGTAGCAACAAGATTGCCCTTTGGCTCTCTGACTATGGTGCGCAATGAGCTTGCGTGGGCCTAACATCTCATTCAAGCGGACGCGCGTACCGCGCGCCGCTTAACTCAAGCGTTAGGCGCCAATGAAAATTCCAAATCATGCTGCCTGCCTGCAAACTCTTGTCATCACTATCCTCTTTGCAAGCTCTGGTTATGCCGCATGTCCGACTGCACGTCTCACTGAAACCGAAGTGTTAGCTATCGCCAACCGCAAGGCTGAGACTTCAGGAATTGATCTGTCCAAATATCATGCTCCCGAGGCACACTACGAATACATTCCCAAGGACTGTACGTGGTCTGTTTCCTACGAAGGCATCAAACCGGACATTGGCAATGTTTTTTTCGTGCTTGTTAACGACAACACGCGAACAGCGAAGCTAGAGCTTGGTCTGTAAGTTGGTGCCTAACAATTCGTTCAAGGCGGACGGCTTCGCCGCCGCTTAACTCCAGCGTTAGGCACCGTACCCCAAGCAAGAAGAAATCGCTAAGGGCTTCGTCTCTGTCGCCAAGTTCATCGCGTACTACATCATTTGGTCGCTCATCCTGTTCAACCTCGGGCGTGCGTCACTACTTCTTGTAACGCTTGGGCAGTATCCGCGTGGCCTTGACGTTCAGCGCCACACCAACCAAATTTCGCTCGTTGGTTTCCTTGCGACGTCCCCCCGCTTTGAGTAGCGGGACGGTTTAGAGTCCGGGTTCACTGTAACTGCTTCGCATAGGCGGCAGGTGTCAGCCCGCCCAGCGCCTTCTTCGGTCGCTCCTCGTTGTACTCGCGTCGC
>NZ_JBHZGL010000032.1:0-821 GCF_051900415.1 Frateuria sp. GZRR35 | reverse complement strand
CGCGAGCACTTCGCTGGTCACCACCACGGGTGACCTGGCGATCAACGGGGCAGTGGACGGCACGACGACCACGCTGACCTCGGCCGGCGCGATTACCGAGGGCGCTAGTGGCGTCATCACCGCCGACACGCTGACTGGCAGTTCCGCCGGTGCCACCGCGCTCAATGGCGCCAATCAGGTAGGCGCGCTGGGTGCGTTCACCACGGGTGGCGATTTCGGTTTCAACAACGCGCAGACCCTGACGGTGAACAATGCGCCGTCGGCCAACGGCGGCTTGGGCAACCTCGCCCTGACCACCACCGGACCGAGCTCGGACCTGATTCTGGCCAGCAACCTCACCGGCAACACGGTCACCCTTGGCGCGGGCCGAAACATCAATCAAACCGGCGGCGCCATCAGCGCCACCTCGCTGACCGGCCATTCCGTCGGCACTACCTCGCTCAACGGTCCCAACCAGATCGGTGGCCTGGGCAGCTTCACGGCCGCCAGCTTCGCGCTCACCAATGCGCAGGCGCTGGCTGTCACCGGCACCGTCAATGGCGGCGCCAGCACGGCGCTGACCACGACCACCGGCGACCTGGCGATCGATGGCGCGGTGAAGGGCACCACGGTCACGCTGACCTCCGCTGGCGCGATCACCGAAGGCACCAGTGGCGTCATCACCACCGATACCCTGTCGGGCAGTTCGACCGGTGCGACCACGCTCAACGGCGCCAACCAGATCGGTACGCTGGGCAGCTTCAGTGCGGTCGGTTTCAACCTGACCAACGCGCAGGCCCTGGCGGTCGCTGGCCCGATCGACGGCGGCGCGAGCACCTCGC
>NZ_JBHZGL010000031.1:0-1016 GCF_051900415.1 Frateuria sp. GZRR35 | reverse complement strand
CCTCACGGCCGGTACGCTGACCGGAAGTTCTGCCGGCAGCACTACGCTCAACGGCGCCAACCTGATTGGCACGCTGGGCAGCTTCACGGCCGCCAACTTCGCCCTGACCAACGCGCAGGCGCTGGCGGTGAACGGATCGTTGGCGACCACTGGTGGCAACGGAACCATCAGCCTGCGCACGTCGGGTGCTGGCCACGCATTAAACGTGAATACCGCGCTCAGCGGCGGAGCCATCACGCTCGTTTCGGCTGATGCATTGACGGTGAGCAACAGCGTCACTGGCACCGCGGTGGATCTGAGTGCGGTCGGCAACCTGACCATCCAGGCGGCGATCGACAGCGGTGCGGGCGCAACGACGCTGACGCAGGCCGGCAGTGGTGCGATTACCGAAGGGACGGGCGGCATGATCAAGGCCCGCACGCTGACCGGCAGTTCGACCGGTGCGACGACGCTGGGAAATGCCAATCTGATCGGTACGCTGGGAGTGTTCGACGCGAACGGTTTCAGCCTGATAAACGCGCAGGCGCTGACGGTCGGTGGCGCGGTGAACGGTGGCACAGACGGGGCGGCCATCGGCACCACAACAGGGGTGCTGACCGTAGCTGATTCCGTCAGCAGCAACGCGGTGGCGCTGACGGGCGCCGACGGACTGGCGGTCGATGCCAAGGTAAACAGCGGCGCCGGCACCACTACGCTGACTTCCGGCGGAACGATCAGCGAAGGCAGCAGTGGATTGGTCGCGGCAGGCACGTTGGTCGGCAGTTCCCAGGGGGCGGCCACGCTCACGGGCGCGAACCAGGTCGGCGCGCTGGGCAACTTCAGCGCGAACGGCTTCAGCCTGACGAACGCGCGGGCGCTGACAGTGGCCGGCGCAGTGAATAGCGGCACCGGCAGCGCAACGCTCAACACCGGCAACCAGGCGCTGGCGGTGAATGGCAGCGTGGCGAGCAACGGCCAGGCACTGAGCCTGAGTGGCGGGGCCCTGGCGTTGAACGGGGCGGTGAACAGCGGCGCAG
>NZ_JBHZGL010000030.1:0-1189 GCF_051900415.1 Frateuria sp. GZRR35 | reverse complement strand
CGACGTCCCCCCGCTTTGAGTAGCGGGACGGTTTAGAGTCCGGGTTCACTGTAACTGCTTCGCATAGGCGGCAGGTGTCAGCCCGCCCAGCGCCTTCTTCGGTCGCTCCTCGTTGTACTCGCGTCGCCAGCGTTCGATCTCGGCGCGCGCATGCAGCAGGCTGGGAAACCAGTGCTCATTGAGACATTCGTCGCGCAACCGGCCGTTGAACGATTCGATGTACGCATTCTGGTTTGGCTTGCCCGGTTCGATCAGACGCAGCTGCACACCATGCTCGTGGGCCCAGGTCACCATCGCCTTGCCGCAGAACTCCTTGCCGTTGTCGCTGCGGATCACCTTGGGCAGGCCACGACTGAGCGCCAGGCGATCCATCACGCGCGTCACGCCCAGGCCGGAGATCGCCCGCTCGACCTCGATGACAACCGCCTCGTGGGTGGCGTCATCGACCATCGTCAGGCACTTGATGACGCGTCCCTCAGCGGTGCGATCAAACACGAAGTCCATAGACCAGACCTCGTTGGCTGCCTTCGGCCGAGCCAGCGGTTGCCGTTCGGCAACGGGCACCTTCTTCCGCTTGCGCCGCCGCACCTGCAGCTTCGCTTCCTGATACAGCCGTTCCACGCGCTTGTAGTTCACCAGCAGCCCCGCTTGCCGCAGCTTCAGATGGATCATCCCCACGCCATAGCGCTTGTACCGCTGCGCCAGGGCCAGGATCCGTTGCCGGAGGCCCCCGTTGCGATCCGGGCGTGTCGGATAGCGATACGCGCTGGCGCTCATGACGACGACCGCCAGCGCACGTCGCTCGCTCAATCCCTTCTCGACCATCTGCCGCACCAGCTCGCGCCGAGCCGGTGCGCTCACCACTTTTTTCGCAGGGCGTCCTTGATGACCTCGTTCTCAAGCACCTGCTCGGCCAGCAGCTTCTTCAGCCGACTGTTCTCCGTCTCCAGCTCTTTCAGCCGTTTGGCGTCGGGCACACTCATCCCGCCGAACTTGCTGCGCCACAGGTAGTACGAGGCCTCGCTGAAGCCGTGCTGCCGGCACAGCTCCTTCACCGGCAAGCCAGCCTCCGCCTCACGCAGGAAGCCGATGATCTGTTCTTCGGAAAAGCGTTTCTTCACGTCCAATCTCCTTCAGATGGGGGATTGGACTCCAAACCGAGGTGCTACTCAAAACTGGGGGGACGTCG